>JBBRWC010000007.1:0-67448 GCA_038246255.1 Planctomycetota bacterium | reverse complement strand
CGCTAAACTAGCTGTCAAGTGCCTATTGGCCCATCGCCTTGCGGCGTTGGAGCCCGTTCGCGGGCAAAAACCGGCCAAGGCCCCGACTTTTGCCCGCTCATGGCGCTAGTGCCTTTTTCCTACAACGCGCGCAGCCTGTTCGTGCGGCGCTCGGCGACACTGTTGACGATCGTTGGCATCGGCGCCACGGTCGCGGTGCTCGCGGGTGTGCTCGCCCTGCAGCAGGGTTTCGAGACGCTCTTCACCTCCAGCGGACGCGCGGACGTCGCGATTTTCCTGCGGCCCGGCGCCACAAACGAAAGCGACTCGCTGTTCGAGCGCGAACGCGCCGAGATCCTGATCAAGAGCCGCTCCGAGATCGCGCTGGACGAGCGCGGAGCCCCGCTCGCCGCCGCCGAACGCTACCTCGCCATCCGGCGACGAAAGCTCGACGGCGGCGAAACCAACGTGCCGATCCGCGGCATCGCGCCCCAGAGCCTCGTGTTGCACTCGGACGTGATCGAAATCACCGCAGGGCGGCCGATTGTATTTGGCGCCGACGAGGTGATGGTCGGCGGTGCGCTGACGCAGCGCATCGAAAACTGCCGGCTCGGTGACGTGCTCGTCCTCAACACGACACCCTTTCGCGTCGTGGGCGAGTTCCGCTCGGGCGGGCCGTTCGGTTCGGAGATCTGGGGTGATTCCGAGCGCATCGGCGAAGCGCTCGAGCGTCCCTTCCTCAACCGCGTCGTCGCGCGGCTTACATCGGGCACCGACATCAATGCGCTCACCGCGTCACTGGAGGGCGACAAGCGCGTGCCCGCCAAGGTCCTGACAGAAAAGGCCTTCTTCGCGTCCCAGACCCAGGTCCTCTCGGGCGTACTGCTATTCCTCGGCGGATTCCTCGCCCTTGTGATGGGCGCGGCAGCGGTCCTCACCGGCACCAACACGATGCTGGCCGCCATCGCCGCGCGCAGCCACGAAATCGGCATCCTCGCGAGCATGGGCTTTCGCCCCGCGCCGATCTTCTTCGCGTTTTTGCTGGAAGCCCTCCTGCTCGGCGTCCTTGGTGGAGCGCTGGGCTGCCTGATGGTGCTGCCGCTCAACGGTGTGCGCACGGGCACCACCAACTTCCAGACGTTCACGGAGGTCGCGTTTGCGTTCCGCGTCACCCCACAGGTGCTGACGACGGCGGTCCTGTTCGCGATCGCGCTCGGGCTGCTCGGCGGCGCATGGCCCGCGTGGCGCGCCGCGCGGATGAAACCGACCGAAGCGCTGCGGCGCGGCTGAAATCAAAGCGCCGCGCGACCGGGGGTGTCCGGCCGCGCGGCGAACGCTAAGGCGAACAATCAGCCGAGCTTCTTGAGCGCCGCTTGCACGGCGGCGAGGTCGCGCTCTTCGCCGGTCTTCTCTTGAACGCCGACGTAGGCCACCTTGCCGTTTTTGTCGACGATCACGGTCGCGCGGTGGCTGATGAACGGCACCGCGGGGTGCTCGAGCCCGTACTGCTTCGTCACGGCCAACATCGGGTCCGCGAGCAGCTCATGCGTGATGCCTTCCGCCTTGCGGTAGGCCTTGTGCGACCAGGTCGAGTCGCGGCTGATGCCGACGACGACGCTGTTGGGCGCCGAGATCACAGGCTCTTTAGAGATCTTGCAGTTCTCCTTGGTGCACGTGGGACTCCAGTCGAGCGGGTACCAAAGGAGCACGACGTTTTTGCCCTTGTGGTCGGAGAGTTTCCACTCCTTCTCGTCCTGGGTCTTGAGGGTGAAGTCGGGGGCCGCAGCGCCTACTTGGATAGCCATGGTGGTGTTTGAGCGCCCGCCGCCGCCAGTGCGTGGCAGCGCGAGCAAAGCCGAATGGGGTGGGATCTTGGGATGGGATCGATGGACCGGCCGGACGCGCGCCCGGACGGGGCAGCGACTCTACCAGCCGCGGGCCAGAGCTCGGACCCCCGCCCCCACGTCCGCGCGGCAGGCGCTAGCATTCGCCGCCATGCACGGCTGGCCCCCCCCGCGCGCAGCGCTGCGCCGCCCCCTCTTTGCGGCCGCGTGGCTCTTTGCCTCCGCTGCGCTCGCGACCCCGGCGATGGCCCAGGACGTCGAGTTTTCGGCCAACCCGACACGCTGGCGGGTGAGCCTCGAGCAGGCCAACCCGGACGGACCGGGTGAAGCGGTGCTGGTGGGTCTGCATTACGACCTGCTCGAGCTGTTCCGCGAGGTCCCGAACGTTTACCTGGGTTTTGGCGGGTACGGTTCGGTCCTCGGCGATCGCGGTGGCCTCTATGCGGCGGGTGCGAGCGCGGGCTGGCGGCAAGCCCTCGCGGAGCGCTGGTGGATCGACGTTGGAGGTTTTTTGGGGGGTGGCGGCGCCGACGAGGGCGACTGGGGCGGCGGGCTTTTTGTGCGTCCGCACTTGGCATTCGAATACGCGATCGGATCGCGACTCGCGCTGCGAATCGAGCTGAGCCACATCCAAGTGCCAGGTGGTGAGCTGTCCAGCACGCAGTTGGGCATCGGACTTGCGCGCTTCGACGAGATCCTGACCGCCGGGGAGTCGATCTTCGACCTTGACCCGCTGCCGCGGGGCACATTGGTGCCGAGCGAGGACGCGCTCGTCGTCGGCGGCCTTTACCTTGACCCGAGCTCGGGCTCGCGCCGGCGCGACGGCTCGCGGCTCGCGCGCCGCATCCTTTTGGGCCAAGCGGGCGTGGAGTTGCCACTCGACGACGGCTGGTTCGTTCCGATCGAAGTCGCGGGCGCCGGCGCCGGCGGAGCGGCGGGTTACGCCCAGGGAGTGTCGGGCATCGGTCGGCGGGGGCCCTGGTTTCCGGGCACGAACCGCGTGATGGATTGGCAATGGCGGGTGCTCGCGGGCGCCGCGGGTGGCGGCGAAGTCGACACGGGTGGCGGTTTGCTGATAGCGGCCCAAGCTGGCTTCGAGGGTTTCCTTTCCCGCGACTGGTCGGTGCGGCTGCTCGGGGGTTACTTCGTCGCGCCGGACGGGCATTTCGACGGCACAAGTGTCGGAGTCGCGGCGCGCTGGGCGCCGCGCGCCGCCGCGCTGCCCGAGGACTTCGACCGTACGCGACTCCAGGCGGAGGGTGTTTTCGCGCGCGACTACGCCCTCGACGATTGGACGGTGCAACTGCTCCACAAGAGTTACTTCCTGCCGAGCGACGTCGTTTCGAAGGACGGCGAGCCCCTCGAGGACGACGTGCATCTCGTTGGGGCGGGCGTTGCGAAGGACGTCGCGACCTGGTTAACGCTCAGCCTGCGCGCATTCAGCGCGTGGGATGGCGAGATCGGCGGATACCGCGAGGGACAGATCGGTCTGCGCCACAACCTCGACGTGCTGCGCACCGTTGCCGCGGGCGACTTCTACGTCCAATACCACGCGGGCGCGGCCGGCGGTGGCGGCGCGGACGTCGCGTCCGGTCTGATCCACGAGTTCAGCGCCGGGTGGCGCTACCGCGTGCGCCCGTCGTTCGATTTTGGGCTCGAGTTCGGCAAGCTCGAAGCGGATCGCGGCACGTTCGAAGGCCAATCGATCGCCGCGACGTTCTCGTGGCAGCTTTCCCGGCCGCTCTTGCGCTGATGGACGCCGCCGCGCGCTCGAGCGACGAACGGGCTGCCGACCTGTGGTTCGGCACGTCCAGTTGGTCGGCGAAAGGCTGGGTCGGGCCGTTCTATCCGTCAGGGACAAAACCGGGGGACTTTCTGACCCATTACGCGCGGCGCTACCGGACCGTCGAAGCGGACGTCACGTACTACCGCGTGCCCGACCGGCGTTTGGTCGCAGGATGGAGCGCGAAGCTCCCCGAAGGATTTCGCATGGCCGCGAAGTTCCCGCGCACGATCGCGCACGGGGGCGAAGCCGCGCAACCCGACGGCGCGCGTGTGATGACGGGTGCCCGCGCGCGGGCGGACACGGATGCGTTCCTCGCGGGAATGGCCCACCTTGGCGCAAAACGCGGCCCGCTGCTCCTGCAGTTCCCCTACTTCAACCGCACGGCGTTTTCCGGAGTGGTTCCGTTCCTCGAGCGCTTGGATGCCTATCTGGAAACATTGCCCCGGGACATCGCGGTCGCCGTCGAAGTACGCAATGGAAATTGGATTGCACCGCCGTTGCTCGACCTGTTGCGCGCGCGCAACGCGGCGCTCGCGCTGGTCGACCTTGACTACCTCCCACATCCGGACGAACTTGCGCGTCGACTGGGTGGACTCGACTTGCTCTTGACCGCGAACTTCGGCTACGTGCGCCTGATCGGCGACCGCAAAGCGACGGAAGCGCTGACTACGACCTTCGACCGAACCGTGATCGACCGCGCGCCGCAGCTCGAGCGCTGGGCCGTGCTCATCGAAACCCTCGCAACCCGCCTGGCGGACATCTACGTCTTCGCGAACAACCACTTCGCGGGCCACGGCCCCGCGACGATCGACGCGCTGGCCGCCCGCCTGGCGCACGCGCGGGGTGCGGACGACCCCGACACGAGCGCCGCGTCGTAACTCCCGCGAACGAGCTTCAACACCGCTTGGGCGTCGGGCCAAAAGGCACCTGAGCGCGACTTCGTTTGGGCCGCGCCGTTTTTTTGCCCTGTCAGTTGCCGATCAGCAGCCCCAGCCCGTTCGTCAGCGCGAGGCCTTGGCTCCACACTCCGACGAGGCCCTGGGCGAAGAGGAACGTGCCCACCAGCGCGGGGGATGGCGGTACGGAGAACTCGATGTCAACGGCCGGTGCACCGTAGGGCCACGGGAACGGCCCCATGGTCGCGCCCAACGATCCGATCCCCAGTCCGATGAGCAGCGGCTGAATGTGCGGCGGAGTGAAGCCGAATCCAAATAGAGGCGTGCCGAGCGGGAATGCGGGGTCGGGTGCGCCCGACACCAAAAGCCACGCGAGCCCCGAGTCCTGCGCTCCCACGCGCGCCGGATCGATCCCAAGGAACAGGCGGTGCGCGCTGCGCGGGACACCGACGTTGACCGTCAGCGACGGTGCGTCCGCGCCCAGGCCAAAGGGCTGCGCCACCGCGAGCAAGCAGGGTGCCCAGCGCGCGAGGGAACGCGCGGCCTTCATGTCGATCTGATCAAAACGGCCCCCCGCTACGAGGCGACCCGCCGAGACATCGAGGGCAAAGACGTCGCCGTCGAAGTCCCCGGCCGCGATCTCCCACGCGGAGCCCGTCCAGATCGCCATGCGGTCCGCGGGGGCACCACTCGACTTCGTGAACGTGCCACCGGCCGCAAGCTTGCCGTCGATGTGCCGCAGCGCGAACACGCCTGAGGAGGACGCACCCGGCGCAAGACCCGAGCCCAGCGCGCTCCATCCACTCACACCGTCGAGCGCCCAAAGCGCGCTGGAATGAGCGTCGACGTTGCCCGCGAACCCAAAACTGCCGCCAACCGCGAGGTGATCTCCATACACGGTCAGCGCCAGCACGGGACCGTCGGTGCCACCGCCGAGCGAATGCCACTGTGCACCGTCCCAACGCGCAACGTTGAGCGCCGATTGCCCACCCGCGCTGTCGAACACTCCACCCGCGAACACTTGCCCGCCGTGGGCGCGCAGGCTGTAGACGCTGCCGTGAAGTCCAGCGTCCATGGCTTTCCATACACCGCCGCCGTAACGCGCGACGGAACCGAACGGCAGCGCACCGATCGCCGTAAACTGGCCGCCGACGATCAGTTCGCTGCCGGTGGGAGCGAGGGCAAACACCGGAAGGTTGGGCGCGGCGCCGACATCGCGCCAGCCGTTGCCATCCCAGCGCGCGAGGTTGCGCGCCTCCGGATCATCGAAGCTTTGGAAGGCTCCCCCCGCGTACAGCTCCGAGCCGTGCCATGCGAGCGCGAAGACGATGCCGTTCAAGCCGGAGCCGAAGCTGCTCCAACTGCCGTCTTTCCACAGCGCGATGCTGCGCGCGAACTTGCCGTCGACCTCGAGGAAAAAGCCCCCCACGACGAGGCCGAGCGGTGTGTCGAGCACGGTCTGGACCGTCGTTTGCCCGCTGCCCGAAAAGCCCTTCGGGAATTGGCTCCAAACACCGCAGCCGCAGTCCGTCCAGGACGCGGTGGAGTGGGCCATTTGGGTGCCCGCGACGTCGAACTCCCCGAGGGCGAGCACATCGCCGTCGAGGGCCTGAAGGTGCTCTACGGGTCCAAAGATCCCCGGTCCGAGGGGCCGCCACCCGGCGCCGTTCCAGCGCGCGACATGGGGCGAAAGCACGCTCGCAAAAAACGGCCCCTGGCCGAGTGTGGCGAGTTGGAAGTCGCCACCCGCGATCAGGTCCGCGCCGTAGGAGACGAGCGTGCGCACGGGTCCGTCGACACCGCCCGCAAGCCCCGCCCACGCGGAGCCCGTCCAACGCGCGACACGTTGCAGGCCGCTCGGGCCAGGTTGGGCAAAGTCGCCCCCTGCGAACAGCTCGCCCTTGTGCATCTTGAGCACACGCACGAAGCCGGGCAAGCCCGCGCCGAGGGCGGCGAAGTTCGCACCGTTCCAGCGCGCGACGTTGGAAGCAGCCAGCGCGCCCGCAGTGGTGAACTCGCCGCCAACGACGAGGTCATTGCCAAAGGTGGCGAGGCTTGCGCCGCGCCCCGCGAGTCCCGAGCCGAGTCCGCTCCATCCGTTGGCGTCCCACCGCGCGACCCCCGGCGTGAACGCGCCGTCGGCGCTTTGGAAATCGCCCGCGACGATGAGCGCTCCACCCCACACCGACAGGGCACGCACGCGCCCGTCCACGCCCCACGCGCTCAGCGGCCTCCAGACGTTGCCATCCCAGCGCGCGACGTTGCCGACCGCGACACCCCCCGCGCTTTGGAACTCTCCGCCAGCGATGAGCTCGCCGCGGTACACAAACAGGGCGTCCACCCCGCCGTCGATCCCCGTGCCGAGTGGCTGCGGCTGGCCAGCATCGACGCGGACCACGTTGGCGAACGCACCCGGTCCGAGCTTGGACCCACCCACGTGCAGGTCGCCGCCGTACACCGCGCTGGCGCGCGCCAAGGAGCCGGCCGCGAGCGCAACGCCGGTCCACGGGTTCGCAATGCCTTCCCAGCGGGAGCACGGGAGTCCTACGTCGCGGCCGAGCGCGACCTGCGCGAGCAGCACCCCGAGCAGCGCCAGGACCACGCCCACCCGGGCGAGCCGGGGGCGCATTCCGCGCATCGAGGACGGGCGATAGATGTCGAACGCCATGGGACCGCTCTCGATCCTACTCCTACCCCGTCGATGCTCAGGGAAAGCTCGCGGAGAACGGCCCGTCCCGAAACGGCGCCGGGCCAGAGCCGGGTCCAAACCCAACCCCGGCCCGGATCGATTATCCCGGCGAACTGCGGACGGCTACCCCGTGGGGCGCCGCGTGTCCGCGCCCGCCCTGCTGCTCAACTGCCGACGGTGACTTCGAGGCCGTTGGTGAGGCCCAGGGAAAAACCCTGGCTGGGCGTGATGAGCGCGCCCTGGAAGTAGAGATCCACGCCGACCAGGTTCGGGTTGTTGGGGATCGCGAGGTTGAACGGTGCCGGCGGAGCGACACCACCGGCCCAACCGACGGGTCCGAGCGGCCCAAGGGGGTTCGGGGGCAGGAGGCTGACGAGCAGCTCACCCGCGGCGCCCGGCGCGGAGAGTCCGAAGCCCGGGAGCACGGTCCCGGCGGGGAAGTTCGCATCGGGAGCAGTCGCGAACACGAGGTACGCAAACGCCGCGGGTTTGGTCGTGGTCGCGGTGTTGCGCACGCCCAAGCTGAAGGGCTGACCGACGGCGGGTTGGCCGCTCAGGAGGACCAGGCTGTTTGCCGGGTTGATGCCCGAACCATAGGGCGTGACACCGCCCGGCTGGGCCGCGGGTTGCACCACGATCTGCCCCGTCATGATCGGCAGGTGGACGGTGCAGTAGTAGTTGTAGGTGTTGGCCGGAACGGGGTTCGCCGCGAGGAAGGCCGCGTCGAACGTGACCTGGAACAGGGCGGGCGCCGGGACAGGGCTACCTGAGTTGAAGATGCCGTTCGCCACGCCGCTCACGCCGCTCTTGACGTCGTGGAAGCCCGTCACCCACTCCCAGCGGACGGTGTCGCCCTCCTGGATCGTGAGGTTCTGGGGGCTAAAGGAGACGGTAAACAACTGGACAACGTGGGTCGCCTGGGCCGCGGCGGGGGCTGTGAAGGCTCCGGCGAGCACGAACGCGGCGAGGGCGAGGCCCTTGGTGAAGCTGAGGGGGAGCATGGGGAGGGAGGAGAAGGGGTCGAGGGTGTCGGGAAGCGTCTACGACGCAGCGGCGGGGCCCGGGGGTTCCCGGATCCCGGCCGTTTGCCGCCAATGCAGCATCCTGAAGCAGGGACACGATTCTTGCTAGCCCCCAAGGGCCGAAGACCGCGCGCCATCCACCCTGTTCATACCCCGTTTCCGCCGGCGCGGTCCCCCGTGGGATTGACCGTGCGGTCCATCGTGCGCGGCGTTGAAGGGGGCTCGGCACCCGTTCGCACGCGGATCCGGGCGAGCCGTCCAAGCACGAGCGCGAGCGCCGCCCAGGCCCCGATGAGCGGTAAGAACGCAAACGCAACCCCGTAGAGCGGCAATCCCACGCCCGCACGCAGGCCGCGCTCCGCGGCGCTCGCCGCCACGTCCACGCCGCGGTACACGGCGGTGTCGATGAAGTTCTTGGAGCGGTACTTCGCGCTGGGCGAGACCAACGTGAAGAGGTACTCGCGCGTCGGACGCGACAGCGCGAAGTTGGCCGATCGCCGCGCGATCTCCGCAGCGGCGAACGTGCCGAGGATCACTGGCGGCGCGCTCCCGTTCCACTGCACCCAACCCAGCGCGGCCAGCGCAGCGAACACGACGACCGGCAAACCCAAGAGCGCAATGCCCGGTCCGACACGGCGCAGGATCCACGCGTTGAGGAAGAGCTGGCCAAGGAGCGCGATGCCGTTGCTCCACGTGTTGATGTCCGCGAGGAACACACCACGCGCGGCGCGCTCGACGAGGTGCTCCTTCAGGATCTCCGACTGCTGGAGGTAGAACACCGCGCCTGCGACGTTGGTGAACGCCATAGAGGCAACGATGGCCAGCAGGTACGGGGAGCGGAACACGAGCACCAGTCCGTCGATCACGCCGCCGCCGATGTGCTCCTGCGCCGCCTCCGCCGACAGCGGTCCGTCGTCCACTCCGCGGTGGCGGCGCGCATAGGTGTCGAGCACGAGCACGATCCAGCGCCCCACTTCGAACAGCGCGGCGGCGACGGGCCCGAAGAGCCGCGCCGCGCTCGTGCAAATGCCCCTCCGCGTGCGCGAAAAACAGCGCGAAACCCGCGATCACGAGCGCAAAAAGCACGTACACGAACGATAGGAGCCGGCGCCTGGGCCGGCGTCCGACCGGCGTCCGACCGGCGTCGCGAACAAGGGCGACCGGACGAGCATCACCACAAAAACCCACGTCCAAAGTGTCGGGACGAAGTCCGGATCGATGGTTGCGATCTCGTCGCGCAGGGGGCGCAGGACGTACCAAGCACCCAGGGTCAGAAAGTTGAGCGCGGCGAGGCCGAATAGCCGCGGCGCCTCGCCGGGCGCGAGACGCCAGGGCGCAGGGGACTAAGACGGCGCAGCCGGGGAAGCAGCGGTGGACACGGGCCCCATAACGCGCCGCAGGCGTCCGCGTTTCCAACAGCACGTCGACCGAATTGGCGCGATGCCTTCGGCCGCAACCCGGCATCCTCGACACAATCCGAAACCGCGGCCGCATCGGCCAGCGGCTCCAAAGCCACGCTGCTGGTTCTGGGTGGAACGGGTTTCCTCGGCCCGCATATCGTCGAAGCCGCCCTCGCGCGTGGCATCACGCCCGTTCTGTTCAACCGCGGACACACCAACGCGGACCTGTTCCCGGACCTCGAAAAGCTCCAGGGCGACCGCAACCCGAAGATGGACGCGGGCCTGGACGCACTGCGCAACGACCGTATGTTCGCCTTCGTGGTCGACACGTCGGCGTATATCCCCCGCTGCGCCCGGGCATCGGCGGAATTTCTCGCGGACCGCGTGGGTGCGTATGCGCTCGTTTCGACGGTATCGGTGTATCCCGAACTCGGCACACTCGGCATCGACGAAAACACCCCCATCGGCCGACTGACGGAAGTGGACCCCGACAAGATCGACAACGAGAACTACGGACCGCTCAAGGCCCTGTGCGAAGAAGCGGTCGAAGCCGCGTTGCCCGGCCGCACGTTCAACGTCCGCCCCGGCCTGATCGTCGGTCCGCGCGACGAGACGGACCGTTTCACCTACTGGCCGCAGCGTGTGCAACAGAGTGAGGAAGTAGTCGCCCCCGGCCGCCCGCGGCCGCAAAGCACCGCCAGGCGACGACTCGGGCTCGTCTGCTCGAAAACCTGATGAAGAACCCGGACTAGTGAACGGCGCGCGCGGCGTATTCAACGCGGTGGGGCCCAAAAACGGCGCAACGATCGCCGACCTGTTGCACGGCTCGCGAGCAGTGACTGGCAGCGACGCACGGTTCACGTGGGTCCCCGCGGATGACCTCGAACGCCTGGGTCTGCGTCCGTGGGGCGAGCTGCCGGTATGGGCGCCGGGCGAAGGCCCCCTCGCAGGCCTCAACCGCGTGAGCGCCGCGAAGGCGCACGCAGCCGGGCTCAGCTCGCGCACGCTGGCCGACACGGTGAGTGCGACGCCCGCACCGTCACTTTTGGTCGCGCTTCGCCTGATTGCGGCGTGCGCGCGACCCGATGTGCGCTTGAATTTTGAGCTGAAGCGGGTCGTCGGGCGGATTGGGGGGCGGCGCTGCGCGGTTCCCCGCCGCAACGATTTTCGGCGACTCGGGATCGTCGCTGTCGACTTGCCGTTCGCGGCCGCCGGTGCTGACGAGCGCCGCCGTCCGACGCGCGGCCACACGCCCCGCCGCTTCGCGTCGCTCTCCCGCGCGCTCGGCGACACGCTGCGCGATATCGACGTTTGTCGGCGCCGATGCGCGGCGAGCCGACTTCTTGCCCGCCTTGCGACCGGCAGCTTTTTTCGCACTCTTCTTCGTAGAGCGCTTCGCGGCCTTCTTAGTCGCCTTCTTGGCTGTTTTATCCGTCTTCTTCGCGGCTTTCTTAGCCGTCTTCTTGCCACTCCGTTTCAGGACCTTCTTCGAACCCGGCGCGCGCTGCTTAACGGCCGCGCTCCCCTTCTTCGTGTCGCCCTGCTCGCGCACGGCTTCGAGACGCGCCTCGAACCTGCGCAGCACGTCCTCGAAGAGCTGGGCCTTTTGCTCCGTACGCGCGTTGGCGTCACCCCGCGCGCCCGATTTGGAGCCGGTCGTCTTGCGGCTCGCGAGCCGCTGGCGCTGGTGGAGGTCGCGCTGTTTGTGCCACAAACGCCGGGCGCGCACGAGCTTCGATTCGAGCTGGCGCTCGCTGAGCGCCGCAATCGCGCGCGGTGCGCTGGATTTCACCAGGTTGAGCTCGGCCGCGCTTGTGAGCCGCGCTGCCTGCTGCATCGAAATGGCCATGGGGTGCTCCGTCGAAGAGGTGGGATGCGCTGCCCCACCCGGGGGACGGCGCGAGCATGCCTGCTACCTGCGGCTAGCGCCGCCGGCCCCGCGGTACCACCGCAACCCCAAAGATCGAGTCCGAGCGCGGCGACTCAAGGTATCCGGCGCGCGGGCGCGGCGACCTGGGACGGGAACATCCCTCACGCGCGGGCCAGCGGCGGGAGTCACTGCAGCGCGATGCGGTCGGCAGCGAGGCGCATGTTGCCGAGCTCGTCGACGTGCAGGACCCCGGCCACGGTGACCTCGCTCAGTCGATCGATCCCGTGCGCGCCCCGCAAACGCCACGCGCCGGGGCGCTCGCCCTCGAGGAACTCCACGTTGACGGTGTAGCGCCGCAGGGCCGCCGGATCCTCGCAGCAAAAATCCCAGGGGGTCGAGCAGTGTTCGTCCTCCAGGTTGCCCTCGCCGCAGTGGCTGAGCGAGTCTTCCACGAGCCGCAGCGTCGCGAGCGCGCCGAACTCCTGCACGGTGCCGCGCAGGACGACGCGCTCGCCGTCCTTGGCCGACTCCCGCACCGCTTTGACGTCGACGGCACTCTCGAGCGGGGTGGTGGAGACAAAATGCTCGGGCAGAGCGGGCAGGTGGTTGCCGTCGCTTTCCTCGCCCTTGCAGGCGGCGAGAACCGCAAGCGCCGACAAAACGAACAGGATGTGTTGGTGCTTCATGGTTGCAATCGTTTGGGGTTCAAGAATCCTCGGCCAGCGCGGCGGCAATGGGAAGGCGCGCAACGCGCCAAACCGCCGGAAGTGTTCCAAGGAGCGCTAGGAACAGGGTCGCGAAGGTCGCCACGGCGATGGCGACACCGTCCACCTGGAGGGTGAACGCACCCATCGCAAGCCGTATGGCGCCCCCTTCGATGAACGCACGCGCGGCCCACAGGCCGACGAGCGCACCGACGGACCCCAGCAGCAGTGCTTCCTGGGCAAGGGAGCGCGCCAGATCGAGGGTGCCAAAGCCGATGGCGCGCAGCGCCGCGAGCTCCCGCAGTCGGTCCTGGACCGCCGCGGACGCCGTGTTAGCGCCACCAAAAAACGCCGCGGCAGCGACCATGGCCGCGAGCGCGAGCGCGAGCGCGCGGATCGGGGCGAGGTACGCCGCCAGGTCCGCGTAGTACTGCTCGCTTGAGCGCAGCGTGAGCTCGAGGTCTAGCCGCCGGTCGCAAAAAAGCTGCATCGGGCCCGAGCCGATCGCAGGATCGATGCGCGCAAAAACGACCGACGAATCGCTCCTGCGCGCAAGTCCGCGCAGCGGCTCGAGCGGTGTCCACATCTCCGCCTCGATCGCCGTGCCGGGTGCGACGAAGTGCCCCACGACGGTGTGCATCGCACCCTCGAGGCGCACCCTCGCGCCGATCGCGACCGCCTCCTTTGGCACGTTCAATTGGCGCGCCGCGAGCGCGCCGACGAGCAGCTCGCCCGGCCCCGGCAGACGGCCGTCGCTCAGGCTGACCGCGTCGTGCACGAGGTACGCCGCCGGCGTCACGCCACGCACCATGGCAGCGCGCGCGCCCGCGTGGCCCTCGAGCTCGACGTTGGACGAAAGGTGGATCTCGTCGGATGCCACGCGCACACCGGGCACGGCAGCTTGGACCACCGCCGCGAGGCCAGCGTCCACGCTAGATCGCAAGAGATCGCCTTCCGACACCCGCGCGAGCAAAAGCACCACGTCCGGTTGGGACGCGCGCGTGAAACTCTGTTCGAGCCCGCGCACAAATGCGACGGTCGCGACGAGCAACGCCGCGACGAGCGCGCTCGACGCCGCCGTCAGCGCCGTCCGCATGGGGCGGCGTGTCAGGTTGCGCAGGGCATAGTCGAATCGCAGTGCCATGGGTTCAGCTGTGCAGGGCGTCGGCAATGCCGCGGCGCGCGGCCTGGACTGCGGGCACCACTCCGGCGACGACACCGGCCGCCGCCGCGGCCGCGGCGCCGCGCAGGGCGATCCACGGATCGATCGCAAGGTTCACCGCGACACCCTCGGTGCCGATCGAAACGTGCGTGAGCGCAAGCACCACGAACGCGCCGCCGACGCCCATGGCCGCGCCCAGCAGCGACAGGGACAGGGCTTCGCCGAGTACGAGGCGGAACAGATGTACTCCGCGGAAACCGACCGCGCGCATCACACCTAGCTCGCGCACACGTTCCTGCGCACCCATCCACACCGTGTTGGCGACGAGCGCGAGCACCACGACCACGCAGGCGAGCGCCAGCAATCGCCCGAGCGCGAGGATCTCGACGAGGTCCGCCGTTGCGCTCGCAAGATGCGCCGCGCGCGGTTTTGTGTGCGTGGGATCCTGGGCGGTCGCAAAAAGTCCGTCGATCGCCTCCGCGACGACGGCGGGATCCGCTCCCGCGCGCACACGCACCTCGAACTGCGTCACCGAACCGATGCGGTCGCCAGCGCGCTGCAGGTAAGCGAGGTGCGTCAGGACGACGTTTTCCTTCGTCGGATCTTGGGATTCAAAGACACCGGCGATGCGCACGTCGACCGCGCCGAAGCGGTACCGGTCGCCGGGGTTCAATCCACGCTTGGCGGCAAACACGCGGCCGACGAGCGCCCCGTCTTGCGCCCGCTCGAACGCGGCCGCGTCCCCCGCGACCACCTCCAAATCCCGCTGCGCGAGCGCGGCCGCCGCCGGCGCGCCTTCAAATACCACGAGGTCAAGGCTCGTGCGGCAGTTGTTGAGGTAAACCTGCACCGGCAGGACGGCCTCGACACCGTCGACACGCTCGATGCGCGCCATGTAATGCTCCGGCAGGATCGACGTCTGCGGGCAGAAGCGGTTTTTGCGGTAAACGATCAGCGTGCGCGCGCCATCACCCGCACCGAGGGCTTGGCCCAGGCCGGTGGAAAGGCTGTCGACGAGCACGAGCAGCGCGAGCGCAAAACCCACACCGAGCACCGTCAGCGTGGTCCGGCCGACGCGGCGGCGCAGGTTGCGGACGACCAGTTTGGCGAGTTTCATCGCACACCCCGCTCCTTGAGCCTCTCGGGCTCAACGGGTTCCAACTTGCCCTTGTCGAGCCGCACGACACGCGAGCCGAAACCGGCCGCGCGCGCGTCGTGGGTCACCATGACGATCGTTTTGTTGCGTTCGCGGTTGAGCCGTGCCAAAAGCTCGAGCACACCCGTGGCGCTGTCCGCATCCAAACTGCCCGTGGGTTCGTCCGCGACGATCAGCGCCGGGTCCGCCACGATCGCACGCGCGACAGCAACCCGCTGCTCCTGGCCGCCCGAAAGCTGCTTGGGAAGGTGCGACGCGCGGTCGCCGAGCCCCACGGCCGCGAGCGCGAGGGATGCGCGCGCGGCGCGCTCGGACGCCGAAAGGTCGGTCAGCCACAGGGGCATTTCGACGTTCTCGAACGCCGAAAGCACGGGCACGAGGTTGGCCCGTTGGAACACGTATCCGACGTTCGCCGCGCGCCAGCGCGCGAGCGGACCCGCGCGGCCCGCGCCGATATCCTCGCCGCCGACATGCACGGTTCCCCCATTCGGACGATCGATGCCCGCCAGCAGATTGAGCAACGTCGTTTTGCCACTCCCCGAGGGGCCGAGCAGCACGAAAAACTCGCCCGCTTCGATGTCGAGGTCCACGTCGACGAGCGGCGCCACCTCGTGGTCGCCCTTGCGGTAACGCCGTGTCACACCGCGCAGCTCGATGAAGCTCATCGTGCTCCTCCCGCGCTGTCTGCGGTGACCCGCACCTTTGCGCCCTGGCGCACCGCACGCGCACCGCGATCGATCACCTTGTCCGACAACCCGAGGCCGCTGTGGATCTCAACCATGCCCTCGACGGTCGCGCCGCGCTCCACCGCGCGCCGCTGCGCTCGCTGTCCGTCGGCGCTGAGCACCCACACACCATTGTCGTCGAGCACACGCTCGGGCACGAGCAGCGTCGCGGATGCGACGGCAGCATCCGTTGGCGCGCTGACTCCGCCCTCTGTTGTGTCGTCCGCGTAGAACCGCACTTGCACGAGCATGTCCGGCTTGAGCCGGTCATCGGGGTCCTCGATCCGCACGTGCACCGCGAGCGTCACCTTTTGGATGTCCGCCCGCTGAACGATACGCTGCACACGCGCCGCATAGGGCGCACCCGCGCGCGCCTCGGACAAAACCTCGGCGCGCTGCCCGACCCGCAGCTTGTGCACATCAGCCTGCGGCACATCGACGCGGGCGCGCAACTCCAAGGGGTCGAACGTGCGCGCGACCGGATCGCCGGGCGCGAGCGATGAACCCGCGCCGGCGAGCACATCCAGCACGACGCCAGCGCTTGGCGCACGCACGAGCGTTTGCGAAAACGCGAGCTGCGCCTGGCTCTCCTTGACCTTCGCAATGACGAGCTCTGCCTCCGCCAACGCCACGTCGGCGTGCGCGCGGTCGCGCACGGCGCGGTCCTCGATGCGCAGTCCAAAATCGGCCTCCGCGCGGTGTTGCTCGGCCTGCGCTTCCACGACTTCTGCCTCCGCCACGTCGATCGCCGCGCGCAGGCTTTCGACGTGCGCAAGCGTGCGCGCCTTCGCGGCCTCTGCGATCGCGAGGGGCCACACCCCTGCGCCACCCAGTTTCGAGAGCTCCATCTGCAGCGCCACTTCTCCGGCGGCGACCCTCAGCTCGGCATCCGCCGATTGCGCCGCGTGACGCGCCCGGGTTACTGCTGCCGTGCGCGCGCGGACGCGGGCTTTGGCGCTCGCGAGTGCAAACGTGGTTTCGAGCCCCTCGTGAAAGCGCAGGTCGGCGAGTTCCGCCGTTTCGCAGGCTGTCTGGGCCGCCGCCTCTGCCGCGGCCGTTTCCGCCCGCGCGAGCTGGGCCGCGAGTGCCCATTCGCGGTCCTCGAGCGAGGCCACGATCTGCCCCGCTTCCACACGATCGCCCTCGCGGATCGTGAGGCCGCGCACAACACCTCCGCGCAGCGCCGCGATGCCCAGGGGGAACGGATCGGGCTCGATCCAGCCCGCCGCTTGCACCGCAAGCCCGCCGGGTGTCCGCCGCGCGGCGCGTTCCCCGCGCGCGAGCTCGGGCCGCACCAACGTCACCTCAACCTTCGGCGCGAGAAGCTCGACGAAATCGCCGACGAAGAGCGCCGCGAACGCCAGGATCAAGGCCGCCGGCGCAAGAAAACGCCAGGGCAGGCGCCGCGGCGGACGAGCCGACGGACGGGCCGGCGTGCTGGGGCGCGCAAACGCCGCCAGGTCGATGGGCGACGGCTCGGGGGCTTCAGGCGTCGTCATTGCCCTGCCTCTGCGTTGATCTCACAGACCGCGAGCGACTCCTGAACCGCGTCGCCGCCGGTCAGAACCCCCGCCGCATGCGCCGCATCCAAAACGGCGAGCGCGCGGTCCCTTTGGTCGTCAAGGGCGCGCTCGAGGTCCTCGACACGCTGGGTCATCGCGACGACCGGTGCACTCGCGCCGCTTGCACCGTCCGCGCCATCGCCGCCCTCGAGCGTGCCGGTCCAGCGCGCAAAGGTCAGCGCAAAATTCGCTTCGCCCGCGGAAATAAGCGCCCCTGAAACGTCCGCGCGTCGAGTGGCCGCCCGGTGTGCCGTGCGTGCCCGCACGCGCGCTTCGCGCAAGCCGTGCAGCGCTTCTTCGTAAACCTCGAGCGCGCGATCGCGGTGCGCCTCGGCGGCCGCCAGTTCCGCGCGCCACCGCTTCGGCCACGGCACGCGCAGATTGACGAGCCCACCCACGCGCGTTCCGTCCTCGATGGAAAGTTGCGGCCCAAGTTCGAGGCTCGGCCAGGCCGCCGCCGCCGCCGCGCGCGCGTGTGCTTCGGCGAGCTCTAGCTCAAAACGCGCCACCGCAAGCAACGGATGTTCCCCGCCCCCCGCGGATTCGAAGTCCGGTGCATCGCCCACGTGCTCTAGAACGACGTCGGGAGCGATCCGTTCAAAGGCCGGAGCCCCCGACGGCAGGCCCGACAGCGCGCTGAGCTGCTCTAGCGCCCGGGCTTCGTCCGCACGCGCGTTCGCATACGCGCGCTCCCACGCCACCCGCGCAGCCTCGGCAGCGTCCCGTTCGACCGTTCCCATTCGACCCGCGCCATAGAGCACTGCGATGCGCCCGTGAAGGCGATCGACATCCGGTCGCAGCGCGTCGATCGCCGCGCGTCGCGCACGTGCGGCGCCCAGTTCGATGCGGACGCGCTCGACGCCGATCGCGGCGTCGAACAGCTCTTGGCGGTAACGCGCCAACGCCAGGGCGAGCGCGCGCTGCGCCACGTCGCGCTCGGCACCGCTCGCCCCCAGCCCCAGCAACGCAAAACCGTCGACCAAAAACCCCATTTCGACGAGGTCTGCGCCGCCGCCAAGTTCCTCGTCCATGACCTCCACGCCGACCCCATCGGGTACGCCACCCGAGCGTGCCTCCGCCGCTGCCGCCCGCAGCGCCGCGCGGGCCGCACGCGGCCTAGGGCCGAACGCAATCGCTGCCGCGCGCCAGTGTTCGATCCGCGCGGGATCGCGGGCCAAATCGGCATCGATCGCGAGGCTCTCCCCCGCGTTGGCGCGGGCAAACGCCGCAGCCACGTCCGCCGGACGTGCATCGAGCCGCGCGGGAGCATCGTCAACGGCGAACGCCGCGGGTTCGGGCGACGCACACGCGGCGAGCACGACGGTCAACGCCACCGCGCAAAACGGGTTGCGTCGCGAAAAACGGAGCCCAGGAGCGGATGAGGAAAAGGCCATGCCAATGCGGGGATCGAAAGGACACACGACGAACGCCACGGCTCCCGGTTTGGGAGCCACGCACCATCGGTCCTCTCAGACCCGCAAAGGCAGCGCGCCCGGTCGCAGGCATTCGGTCGGAATCGATCGAGGCGGTGCGCGCGCGTGGCGCCCACGGACAACCGCGGCGGGCACCACCGCCGGCGACGCGGCCGCGCTCAGCCAACCGATCAAGAGCGGCAGGACTTCCACGTTGGCGGGCGGTAGGAGGGCCTCGAGCCCATCCACGTCCCACGCCACCCGACCGCAGTCGCCGCAGTCCGCGGGATCGGCCTCTTCACCGGGGCAGCACCCCTCCGCTTGGACCGTGCCCGGCTCGCAGCACCCGCACAGCACGTCCGCGCACAGGCACCACGCCCACGCCGCGCCCCCGGGCGCAATCAGCGCCGGCAGAAGCAGGGCCACGAGGACCCAACGGGGGAGGACCCGGGACATACCCCTCTTATCGTCCCCTGGCGCTGGGCCGTCCACATCAAATCTGCGATCGGGCCCAGGATGGCGCTCCCGGGCTAGGCTCCCCGGCCGCTTCCCGCACTGCCAAGGCGTCGCGATGCATAACGGGCTCTGCCCGATGGGTGCGCGGGCCTCCAGCCCGCCCTTGAGCGTGGCCCGTCGCTACGTCGAGCTCGCAGGTCGACCCAAGGCAGGCCTGGAGGCCCGCGTTCCAAGCCCGCGCACCCATCGGGGCGGAGCTCGGAAGCGAAAGCAGCGCGGGAGCAGACGTGCGCCAGCCTGTGTTGGGACGCTTCCGCGGGAACGCTGCAGATGGATTGCCGCGCGCGCGTGGTGTCAGCGTTTCGTCGTGGGTTTCGGCGGCGCGCCCAGTCCAGCGCGGGTCAGCCAGGTTGCGAGTTCCTGGGCGATCAGGGAGTGGGCGAGCGGGTTCGGGTGCTCGTCCACGAGGCGCGGTGGATCGCCGCGCCAGTGGTGGTACGTGCGCGAGTAGGTTTCCAGGTCGAGGCTCGGCAGCGACCGGATCAAGTGGCGCTGCGCGGGGACGGCCCAGGTTCCCTCGGGCAGGTAGACGGCGGGGTCCAGTAGCGGGTCGAGCGCGACACCCAGGGGCAGCACCAACACGCGCGCCCCATGAGCGCGGGCGAGATCGACGATCTGCGCGTAGGCTGCGCGATCAAACGCTAAGCTGTCCGTCGCAGGCGCGGGAACCGTCGACACGATCCCGCGCACCCACGTGCAGGCTTCGGCCCAGTCGTCGTGGACGAGCAGCGGCAACACGATGCGCCGCATGAACGCCGCGCGGCTCGCGGGTTGACCATCCGCCGGTCGCGCCCACGGCCCGAACCCCACCCAGCAGCGGCACAAAGGATGAGCTTGTGCCGATCACGAATGCGCCCGGACTATTCGCCGGTGCCGAAAGCGCGTCGATCCGCACGGTTTCGCCAGGTGCGAGCAGTCCGGAGGCGGCCAAGGTCGGAGCGACACCCGTGCTCGCGGATCCGAGCCCGTGGTTCGCCCACACACCCTCCGTTCCATCCAGCAAACGCACCGTGGTGCCACCGACGGCGAAGACGCTGTTCGAGGTCGTGCTGAGCGCCATCCCGCTCACAAAACCACCGCCACTCATCAGCGCCGTCCACGGCGCGCTATCCACGGCGCACGGGGCGCGTAACGCCCGAGTACCATAACGCCGCTACAATCGTGCCGATGTCAGCCTCGGCGCGATCCTCGTTTTAGTGGGCCCTGCCGCTCGCGCTCGTGCTCGGCGCGCTGCCGTACCTACCGCTGCTCGATGGGGACACGATCCCCACCAACACCGACTACACCCGGTTCACGCTGCCCGAGCTTCACCAGGTGCGGGCGGCGTTGCTCGACGGGGTGATGCTCGAGTGGATCAGCGCGTTTTATTCGGGCACACCCCATTCGCCCGTGCCGAACTCCGCGGGGCTCTACGTTCCGCTACTTGTCTCCATCGCGATGTTCGGGACGGTCCTTGGCACCGCAGTCGCGAACGTTGCGCACCTTTTGTTCGGCGCATTGGGAGCGGTGGCGCTCGCTCGCCGCGCCGGCGCCGCACCTGCGTTAGCCGCGTTAGCCGCCCTCGCGTACCTGTGGTCCGCGCCAACACGATTGCTGGGATGGACGCTGCCCATGGAAGCGATGGGAAGCGCGTGGGCACCCTGGTGCTTCTGGCTGGTGCTGCGCGCGGCGGATGCGAGGAAACCGCTGCAGATCGCCGCGGGGGGCGCCGCCGCCGGCATCGCGCACGCCGCGATCGCCTGGGCCGGGGGGTACATCTCGCTGCTGTGGGGCCTTTTGATCGCGGCGCTGCTTTTGTTCGTGGTCGTGGCCCTCCAGCGGCCCTTGCGCGCCGCGCTCATGCGTGCCGCGCTCGTCATGGGAGCACTGACCGTCACGTCGGTCGGAATGCTCGCCGGTCGTGTGCTTCCGATCCGCGCCTGGACCGCCGTCACCGACCGCAAGGACGCCATCGCGCTCGAAAACGCGATGGTCGGGCGTCTGGACGGTGCCGGACTGCTCGACGCTGTCGGCGGCGAAGGTTGGATCCTTTTTGGGCTCGCGGCCTTGGGACTTGTGTTTGCGCTGCGGGAGCGCAGGGTGGCCGCACCGGGTATCGCCCTGTCGGCGGTGCTCGTCGGCGTGTGCGCAACGGGCATCGCAACCCCATTCCTGCACGCTTACGTGCCGGGATTCGACCCACTGCGCCAGCCCTATCGCGTGTGGCTCGTCCTTCCACCGCTCCTTGCGGCGAGCGCGGCATTCGGCCTGTGTCGCGTCGCGGAGGCGGCCGCGGCTCGGGGATTGTCCGCGACGCTCGTGAGTATCGTGCTGGCGGCCGCGGCCGGCGCGGAGTCCCTGTGGATCAAACGCGGCGTCTTTGACTCCGCGGCGCAGGCTGCCCATCCGACGTCCCTGCGCGCGCGCCTCGAACACAACGGTGTGCTCAACGAAGTGGTGCGCCTGCGTGGACAGGAAGGTCCGTTGCGCGTGCACGCGTTCGGTGCGACCCGTGTCCTGCTCGAAAACACGCAAGCGCCGCTCGCGACGATTCCTCGGAATCGAATCGATGGAGGGCATCCTCGGTAACATCGTGATGCTGGCCTACGACGCCGAGTACCTGCAGATGTCGCGCGCAAGCCCTGCGCGCATGTGGGGATTGATGGCCGGCCGATGGATCACATCCGCCCAGCCGCGCGAGGTCCCCGGCCTCGTGCTGATCGGCACGTTCGCGGAGGACCCGAACGAGCTGTATCCGGGTTCCGACGGGCCCTACCTGTACCGCAACAAGTTGTGCCTGCCGCGGGCGTTCACGACGCGCAGCGCGGCGCTCGCCGCGGACAGACGCCGGGGTGCGTGGCGGCAGCTTTGCGCGGCGCCGTTTTGGTCGCCGCAGCACACGGTCTTGATCGACGCCGGAGCCGATCCCGATCCCGCGCTGCTCGACCGATTCGAGCGCGCGTTCGCCTTCGATCCAAGCGGTGTGCCCGAGGCCGTGCGCGTCGCTGGCCTGCCGGTGGGTCCCCCGCAGCCGTTGCACTCGGGCGCGGCCGAGTTCCCCGCTCCCATCCGCGCCCTTGATCCGCCGCAACCCGTGTGGAACGGCATGCACCTCGACCTGCCGCCGGACGCGGGCGATGCGTGGTTGGTGCTGGCGGAGACCTGCGCGCTGTACCCGGGTTGGACGGCCCGCGTCGACGGCCAGGAGGTCGCGATCCACCGGGCCAACGGCGCCGCGACGGCCCTGTAGCTGCCCGCGGGAGCGGAGCGCGTCGAGCTTCAATACCGCACGCCGAGGCTTCGAGCGGGGCTCGCGATCAGCGCCGCCTTCGCCCTGGCCGCGGGGCTGCTGATCGCGCTCGCGTGGCGCTGGGAGCGCGCGGCCTGATTTGAAGCGCTCGGCGCTCCGGGCGCGGTTTCGAGCTCCCCAGTAGGGTGGCACCCCCGCGCGCGGCGCCCCAGGGCGGCGGCACGCCCAGGAACACCCGCGGCAATTGGCGTCGGCGGGCACAACCGTGCCATGCTCCGCGGTTCGACATGAGCCCACAAAACGTCACCATGACCCTCGAAACATCCACGGAGCCCGCACCCGCCACACCCGCTGGATTCGCGGCGCTCGGGCTCGCCCCCGAAATCACCGCCGCCCTGACGGCGCTGGGCTACGAAGAGCCCACGCCGATCCAGCGCGAAGCGATCCCCGTGCTGCTCGACGGACGCGATCTCTTGGGTCAGGCGGCGACGGGAACGGGCAAAACGGCGGCGTTCGCACTGCCACTGCTCGCGACTACGGGGGGCAAGACGCTCAACCCGGGCAAACCGCGCGCGCTGGTGCTCGTGCCGACCCGCGAACTTGCGATGCAGGTCGCGGAAGCCATCCACCGCTACGGCAAAGCGTTGGGCGCCAGCGTTCTGCCGGTGTACGGCGGCACATCGTTCGGCCAACAGGTGCGAGTGCTCTCGCGCGGTGTCCAAGTGGTTGTTGCGACGCCCGGACGCGCGGTGGACCACCTGACGCGCGGCACCATGGACCTCTCCGAAGTGGGCATGGTCGTGCTCGACGAAGCGGACGAGATGCTCGACATGGGTTTTGCCGAGGACCTCGAGGCCATCCTGTCGCGCGCGCCCAAACCGCGTCAGACGGCGCTGTTCTCGGCGACGATTGCACCGCACATCCTCGGGCTCGCCAAAACGCACCTTTCGAACCCGGTGCACGTTGCGATCGCCCGCGAACGCACCGAGCCCGGCGCCGTGCCGCGGGTGCGCCAGGTGGCGTACGTCGTGCGCCGCGACCACAAGGTCGAGGCGCTGGGTCGTGTGCTCGACATGGAGTCCCCGACCTCCGTCATCGTGTTCTGCCGCACGCGCATCGCCGTCGACGAGGTCACGGAGTCGATGAACGCCCGCGGTTACCGCTCGGAAGCGCTGCACGGCGGCTTCAGCCAGGACCAGCGCGAGCGTGTCCTCGGCCGCTTCCGCGAGAACCGCGTGGACCTGTTGATCGCCACCGACGTGGCGGCGCGCGGGCTCGACATCGAACACATCAGCCACGTTGTGAACTTCGACGTGCCGATCGACCCCGACGCCTACGTGCACCGCATCGGGCGCACCGGGCGCGCAGGCCGCGAAGGTGTCGCGATCACGTTCCTCGAGCCACGCGAGCAGCGCCTCTTGCGCAACATCCAGAACGCGACCCGCGCGCCGATCGACATCCAGCAGATCCCCACGGCCGCGGACCTCGACCGCCGCCGCCGGGAACTGACACGCGCCGCGCTGCTCGAAGTGCTCGAAGCGAAAGCGGCAGGGGCGTTCCAGTCGATGGCGGCCGAGCTCGCCAAAACCGTCGATCCGATCGAACTGGCTGCCGCGGCGCTCGAGCTCGCGCACCGCGCCGAACACGGCGGGGGCGCATCTTCCAACAACGACCAGGACTTCGCCGTCGACGCGCCGAGTGGCCGCGATCGGCGCGGAGCGCAGGGGGAATCCGCCGCGCAGAGCGGATTCGGCGCGCAGAGCGGGTCCCGCGACCACCGCGAGCCGCGCCGACCGTCCCCGGGGCGCGATGCGGGCGAGTCCCGCGGCGACCCGGGTCCGGGACCGGACGCGGCGCGCCTCTTCATCGGCGCGGGTCGTTTTCAGTCGATACGGCCGGGCGACTTTGTCGGCGCGATCACCGGGGAAACGGGGCTTTCGAGCGACGTCATCGGACCGATCCGCATTGCGGAACGGTTTTCGCTCATCGACGTCGCCGCCGAGCACGCGGACGACATCATCCGCGCGCTGCGCCGCACAAAAGTGCGCGGCCTCAAGCTGAACGTGCGTTACGACCGCGAGATCTGAGATCCCCGTGGGCCGGGCGTCACTCCGGCTCGGCCCACAGCTCGATCCGGTCGCCTTCGATGCGCACGTGCAGCACGTTCGGCGAGCAGCACACGGGGCAATCCTCGACGTAGTCTTGGCTTTCGCCCCCCGATAGGTCGACGGGCACGACGATGTCCTCGCCGCAGTGCCCACACACGTAACTTTGCTCTTCGTCCATGGCGTTTCTGCGGCGCTGGCGCCACGCTCCAGTCTACGCGCCCCGCGCTACCATCACTGCCATGGCCGCACGCAGAGCGCTGATCACCGGGGCAAGTTCGGGCATTGGCTTTGCCACGGCGCAGCACCTCGCCGCGCGCGGATACCAGGTTGCCGCGGTCGCCCGACGGGGCGATCGTTTGGCGAAACTGCTCGCCACATTGCCGCAGGTCGACGGCGGCCCGCACATGGTGTGCACGCTCGACTTGACAGACCCCGTGGCGATCGAGCGGGTGTTCGGCGAGGTCGGTGAGGCCCTCGGTGGCCTCGACCTCGTGGTTGCGAACGCCGGAATCGGCTACCGCGCGCGCGTCGAAGACCTCGAACCGAAGGAGCTCCGCCGGCTCTTTGCGACAAACGTCGAAGGTGTGTTGCTCGGCGCCCGCGCCGCGCTACCGTTCCTGCGCCGCGGCACGCGGCCCGTCATGGTGCTCGTGTCATCCGTCGTTGGGCGGCGCGGTATGCCGACGATGGCCGCGTACTCCGCCAGCAAGGCCGCGGTGTGCTCCATCGGCGAAGCGCTGCGCCTTGAGTGGGCGCCCCTTGGCATCCGCGTGTGCACGTTGAACCCGGGTGTCACGCGGACCGAGATTTTCGAGCGGCAATCAAATCCCGCGCGGCTGCACGATCCCGAGTTGGACCAGGCCGACGCCCCGGACCTTGTTGCGGAAGAAATCCGCAAGCTCGACCAAAACCCAGCACCCGAGCGTTTCCTGCGCTGGAAGTGGCGCTGGCTCGGCGCGCTCTCCATCGTGGCTCCTAAAATCGCCGACCGACTGTTGGCGAGCCGGGAGTGGATGCCTCCGCCTCCCGCCGGCGCCGCGAAAGTGAAGGGTTAAGCCCGGTTCACAGTCCAGCGCCGCAGCGGTGGCAATGGCGCGCGCCCACCGGATGGCCCTCGGCGCCGCACGCGGGACACGCTTGGGTCGACACGGCAGGCCGCGCGGCGCGCACGAGTTCCGCCGTCACGAGGCCCGTCGGCACCGCGATGATGCCGTAACCGAGCAGCATGACAAACACCGCGAACGCGCGGCCGAGTGGCGTTTGCGGCGCCACGTCCCCGTATCCGACGGTCGTCAGTGTGACCACCGTCCAGTAGATGCTTGTGGGGATGTCGGTAAAGCCGTTCTGGGGCCCTTCAATGACGTGCATCGCCGCGCCGATAATCACCACAACGTTGAAAATCGCGAAGAGGAAAATCGCAACCTTGCGGCGGCTGTCGCGCACTGCGCGCCACAAAATGGTGGATTCGTCGACGTAAGCCGCGATCTTGAAGACGCGGAACACACGCATCAGGCGCAGAACCCGGATGACGAGAAACGACTGCGCGCCGGGCAACAACAGGCTCAGGTACGTCGGTAGGATCGCGAGCAGATCGACCACGCCAAAGAAGCTGCGTGCGTAGCGCAGGGGCTCGCGCAGGCTGTAGAGGCGCAGTGCGTACTCGAAGGTGAACAGCAGCGTGAAACCCCACTCGAGCCCGACGAGAAGTCCCGGGTGGCGCGCGCGGATCGACGGCACGCTCTCAAGGAGCACCACGGCGACACTCGCGAGGATGGCGACGAGTAGAACGGTGTCGAAGAGCCGCCCAACGCGCGTCTCCGACTCGAAGATGATTGCGCGGAGTCGGTCGCGAAAACCAGCGGTGTCGGTCTTGGGCGCGGGGGTCACGGTGCTTTGCTCGCGGCGCCGACGCGGGCGCCCGCGCCAGCATGACCCAACAGCAGCCGCAGGCCAACGGCGCTCTGGCACGGAAGTTCGAACGTTATGCTTTTGCCCCATGGGGGAATCGCCGTGAGCGCGGAGTCGGGGCAGGACCAGGGCGACTTGCGGCCGGGTATGTGGGCCCGGGAAGTTCGCCTTTGGTGGGAGCGCTACAACGCCGAATACCTGCGCGGGCTGCTGCGCGCACCGATCATCGAACTGCGCGCGGGGCTCGGGGCCCTTGGGACGTGGGAGCGCGAAAGCCGCCGGATCCGGCTGCGGCTCGAGCACCTCGAAGCCGACCCGTGGCAGGAGGTGATGGCGACCCTGCGCCACGAGATGGCGCACCAGGCGGTCGACGAGCTCTTGGTCGCGCGGGGTGAACGGCCCCACGGTCCGAGCTTCGCCCAAGCGTGCGAATGGCTGCGGGTCGAACCGCGGGCGCGCGCGTCGGGCGCCGATCCCGTGGCCGCCGCGGCGGACGACGACGCCGCGCGCCTGACTCGCCGCATTTCGAAGCTGCTGGCGTTAGGCGCGTCGCCTAACGAGCACGAAGCGGCCGCGGCGGTCGGGCTCGCGCGCACGCTGATGCTCGAGCACAACCTCGACGTCGTGCAGCGCGACGTGGAACGGGGATTCCAACGCCGGGTGCTCGGAGCGGTCGCGAAGCGCCACCACGCGTTCGAAAACCTGTTGGCGGTCATCCTTTTCGAGTTCTTTTTTGTCGAGGTGCTGTGGGAGAGCGAATACGACCCCGCGCGCAACGTGAGTGGCTCGGCGCTCTTCATCTACGGCACAAAAAGCAACCTCGACATGGCGGCGTACGTCCACGGCTTCCTGTGGGCGCTATTGCCGCAGCTTTGGGAGGACCATCGCCGTCTGCGCGGGGTGCGCGGCAACCGCGATCGGCTGACGTACTTCGATGGGGTCCTCAACGGATTCTGCGCGAAGTTGCGCGGGGAAGAGAAGGCGCGCGCGAATGTCGAGCGCGCCCTTGTGTGGAGTGGGGATCCCAAGCTGCACCGCTACTTCCGCTGGCTCAACCCGCGCATCCGCCACGTGGGCGGTACGGGGCGGCTCGTCACCGCGGCTTTCGAGGCGGGCCGCGCCGATGGACACCACGTTCGTATCCACCGTCCGATCGAATCCCGTGGCCCGGGCATCGGCGGACTCTTGAAGGGTTAACGCGCGGCGAGCGTGTGGTAGATCGCAGCGTGTGCCGCTGCGCTTGCGGCCCACGTGTATCGCGCGCCAAGCGCACGTCGCCGCGCTTCGGTCGCCACATCGCGGCTGTCGGCGATCGAAGCCGCGAGGTCATCGGGCAGCGCCTTTCGGTGGCGCAAGGAGAGCGGCGTCGGCACATACCGCGCAAGATCGCCAAGGGCCTCGCGGAACGCGGGCAGGTCGCTGACAAGGACCGGTGTGCCCGCGGATAGCGCTTCGAGCGGTGTGACCGCCGTCGCTTCGGTCTCGGCGAGGTGCACGAGCACCGACGCGCGCGCCACGAGTTCGGCAACATCGGCCTCGCTGGCGAACGGTTTCCATTCAACGTGCTGACGCGCGGATGAAAACGCTAGCCGCCGCCGCACGTGCTGTCCGCCGTCCCCATCCGCGCCGGCGAGCACGAGCCGAGCGGGTTGGCCGCTCGCAACCAGCCGGTCAAAAGCGTCAACGATGTCGTCGTGGTGGCGCTCTAACCGCAGCGCCCCGAGGACGAGCACGAGCGGTGGATCCGCGCGCACGGGCGGCGCGGTCCCGCGGGCCGCAAGGTCGCGCATCCAGTGGTCCGCGCCCACCGGCACACGGTGGATGCGGTCCGCCGGGATACCGAAGCGCTCGATCAGCGACGAACGCGCTTCGTCGCTGAACGCGAGCAAAAAGTCCTCGGCTTGCAGCGCCGCGGCGCGCGCGCCGAAGTTGGGGTCGCCATCCTTGGGCAGATCGCTGATCGCGAGGATCGAGCGCGCCCGCGCAAGGTGCGGAGTGCCCGCGTGCATGCGGTGGAAGAGATCGACACCACCCGCCCAGCGGTCCGCGCCCACGGCCCGCAGAAACGGTTCGGCGATCCGGCGTGGAACCCGCAATCGGCGGCGGGCGGCGGGCAAAGACGCGTCCTCCAAGCCCAAAGCGGCGGCGGGAACGGAACGGACCGCTCCTCCCACCTCGAACAGACGGAGCTCCAAGTCCCCCGCCGCCGCCCGGTCCAGGTGCACGAGCGCGCGGACGAGTTCGCGTGCGTAACGGCCGACGCCCGGGAAATGGGTCGTCGCGGGCAGGTAGTCGATGCCAACCCGTGTCACCGGAGCCCGCCTACAACCGCGCCCAATGGCGCAAAAGGACTCGTGGAAGTCACGCGGGCAACCCGTGGGTCAGCACGTGTCCCAGCGCGTCCACGAAACGCTCGAGTTCGGCGGGGCGTGTGTAGACGCTAGGTGTGACACGCAAGCCCTCGAACGTGTCCCCGTCCGACGGCGTTGCGCGCGCGGGATCACCGTGGCGCACCGCGACCGTGAAGATGCGGTGGTTTTGCCACAGATGGCCGCTCAGCGCCACGGGATCCATGCCGTCCACGTGCACGGTGGCGAGCGCACCGGAGAGCTCCGGCGCGCGCGGTGTCAGGCAGCGCACGCGCCCTTTGCCAAGTTCAAGCACGGGAGCAAGCCACGCTTCGCGCAGGTGCACAAGGCGCGCGTGTTTGCGCGCCGCGCCGATCGCACGTGTCAGGTCGAGCGCATCGGCGACCGCGAGGATCGGCGCCGCGGGGTGCGTGCCGATCTCCTCGAACTTGCGGATGTCGGACGACTGCGCCTCGGCTGCCGCCATCAACGGCCACACGTCCGGGATGCGCTCGCGGCGCACGTACAACAGCCCCGTCCCCTGGGGCGCCGCGAGCCACTTGTGCAGGCTCGTTGCATAAAAATCGACGTCGAGGTCGGCAATCGACTCGGGCGTATGCGCAAAACCATGCGCGCCGTCGACGAGCACCGGAATGCCGCGCGCACGCCCCAGCGCGGTGATCTCGCGCACGGGGCACACTTGGCCCGTCAAAAACACCATCTGACTCACGAGGATCAGCCGAGTGCGCTGCGTGATGCCTGCCGCGAAACGCCGCACGATCGCGCTAGGATCGTCGCAGGGGGTCGGGATCGGAATCCGCACGAGCTTGATGCCGTCGCGGCGCTCGCGCTGCGCAAACGTCGCCAACATGCGCGGATAGTCCTGTGTCGTGGTCAGGACTTCGTCGCCGACTTCAAGGTCAAAACCCAACTGGAGTGCTTCCAAGCCCTCGGAGGTGTTGCGCGTGATCGCGATCTCTTCCGGCGACACACCCGCGTGTTTGGCGAGCGCCTGGCGCACACCCTCCTTGCGCGGCTCGAGTTCGCGCCACAACGTGTACGCGGGCGCTTCCTGCGTCGTGCGCTGGTGGCGCTCGAGCGCCGCAAGCGCTCCAGCGGCGGTGGGATGCACACCGCCGTTGTTGAGGTTGATCAGCGCGCGGTCGACCGGGAACAGGCGGCCGATGGCAGCCCAGAAGTCTTCGTCCGATGTGTCTTCGTCCAGCGGGCGCAGGCCGGGTGGCATTGCGACGAGCGCTTCAAAAGCGCCGCCGATAGCGGGCGGTGCGGGTGCCGCGCCCGCTGCGGCGGCGGCCCGTGCTCCGACGGGGATGAACAGCGAGGAAAGCAACAGCGCGCGGCGGTGGATCATCGGGTGGGCTCGGTTCGGTGGCTTTCGAGGTTCGCGAGCTCGCGCAGCGTACGGTTAGCGGGGTCCGCGTCGCGCGCTTCCTCGAGGCTGATCAGGGTGGTCTCCGCGCGCGAATCCCCGCCCAGGAATCCGTGGTCGCGCTTGCCGTCGATCGCGGTCAGGACATCGGTTGCCCGCAGATGGGACGGATCGCGGGCGAGCACCCACGCATGGCCGTCGTCGCGGTCGAGCCGCGCCAGGATGCCCTGGCCTTCGAGGGTGCAAAAAACGTCGACGAGTTCCTTCTCCGGCAAAACGAAGCGTTCCAGCCACGTTTCGAGCTCGACGGGCGGATCCCCCGCGAGGAACTGTTCGGCCACCTGCACCGCGAGCGCCAGGGCGAGGACCCTGCGCTGGCCCGGCTCAAGCGGTCCGCCGCGCGCTTGGCGCATGTAGACGTCGCTGTGTTGGTCGGCGTAGCTGATCTCGGCCGCGAGCAACACGGCGATCCACGACAGCCACACCCACACGAGGAACAGCGGAATCGCGGCAAAGCCCGCGTAGAGCGCGTTGTACTGGCTGACGCCCCATTGCAAGTTCACGTAGCCGACCTGGATCAGGCTCCAGACGGCGGCGCCGAAAAAGCCACCCACGATGGCCGAGCGCAGATGCACCCGCGTGTTGGGCATCACGAGCCCCAGCACCGTGAAACCGAGCCACAGCCCGATGAACGGCACGGTGCGCAGCCCGAGCTCGACCACTGGGCCGAGCATGAGTTCCTCGCGCATGAACGCGGTCGTGCCCTCGCGCGAGAGCGCGGCGCGAAGGGCACTGGCAGCGATCAGAAGCAGCGGGGTGATCGCGACGATCGACAGGTAGTCGGCGAACTTCCGCACCAGGGTGCGCGGACGCACGACACCCCAGATCGCATTGAACGATCCTTCGATGTGCGCCATCAGCTTGAGCACCGTGAAGACCAGCGCAATGAGGCCCACGATCCCCAGATTGGCGACGTTGGTGCCGGAAACGAACAGGAAGAGCTGGTTGAAGGCCTCGCGCAGTTGGTTCTTGTCGTCGTCGACGGGAACCACGGCTTCGCGCTCGCCGCCCCGATCCGACCGCAGACCGGGCCCCTCGACCGCGGCGCCATTAGCGCCCAGCGGCGCGGCGCCATTAGCGCCCAGCGGCGCGGTGACGTCGGCGCCCAGCGGCGCGGTGACGTCGGCGCCCAGCGGCGCGGTGACGTCGGCGCCCAGCGGCGCGGTGACGTCGCGCTCGTCGTCTTCGGCGGCCTCGCGGTTCGCCGCAAGCGCCTCCTCCGCGTCGGGCCGCACCGGCCCGGGGCTTTCGCTTTGCGATCCGACCAGGGCGTTTGCCACGCCACCCTCGTCGCCCGCTTGCACCTGGTCGGCGGGCAGTGCACCGAACGTGCCGTCGAGGAATGGGTTGACGACTTCTTCCAGTAGGTAGTCGTACGCGCCAAAGCCCTTCGCCAACGCAAACCCGAAGGCGAGCAGCGGCACCAGCGACAACACTGTGATATACGTCAGCGCGGCGGCGCGGAAAAAGCTTTGGTGCTCGTTCAGACCGCGCCACAAGAGGAACGCAACCCGCAGGCTGTGCAGGCCGATACGCCGAAACGTCGGCAAACCAACCAGGTCGCGCTGCCAGATATCGCTTTCGATCCACTCGCGCGCACGGTGCAGGCGTTGAAAGCGCTCGCCGCCGGACTTCTTGCCGTTACCCAAGGTGGAGGTGGCGCGCCGCGGCGCCTTGTTCGCCGCGCTCAAACGCCGTCGCCCCCGTCCGCGGATTCCTCGGCGGCGAGGCGCAACTCGCGCTCGTCCATCCGTTTGCGCGCCCACGCCAGCCATTCCGCTTCGAACTTCCCGCTGGTGATGCCGAGCGCGTTCTGGAAATCCGTCGGCGAGATGCGTCCGGCCATCGTCCCGCGTGCGAACTCGAACAACTTCTCGCGCAGCGCTCCGCCGCGGGCATTGTAGCAGAAGTCAAAAAGTGTGTAGGCCTGCGCCATGCGCAGCTCGTGGCCTGGCACCTCGCGCAACTCCGCGCCCGACGCAACAAGGATGCGGTTGAGGGAGTCGGGGTTCTCCGCTTCCGCGTGCGCCGCGAACCAGTTCATTTCGCTGATGAGGATGCGCGCGACGTCCGCAAGTCCACTCTCGGGAAGCGCGGCCGCGAGAAAAAGAGCGAGGGACTCCGCCAGCCACGGCGGGGCCGTCCCGCGCGCGTTCTGCGCATTGGCGTACGTGGCAGACAGAATCTGTCCCAGTCGATCGCGGGGTGAGCCCAGCGTGCGCGTGCGTGTCGTGTCCACGACGACACGTGCTTCCTCACCGAGGAAGTAGGACGCGGCGCCGACGCCGGCCTTGGGGAAGCTCTTCTCGTCACCGTGCAGGTGCATCTCCATCCAACGGCTCGCGTGAGGCAGCCCCACGTCGTTGCCCCACGCCGTGAAGAACGCGTGGTAGTAGCGGGTCCAGCCTAGCGCGGCCTCCACGACGCGGGCGAGGGGCAAGTTGCCACGCACCTTGACGAGCGACGTCTCGACCTCGACGGCGTCGCGCCAATCCGCAGTCGCCTTCTCGAAGCGCTCCTTGCCGTACCACTTGCGACCGAGTTGGACTTCCCACTCCCCGCGCCGTTCGCGGTGCGCGAGGGCGACGTGCGCGCGGGGGTCGGACCAATCGGCGGCGATGGCGCGCCAGCGCAACAGGCGCGCTTCGTGCGTCAAACCCTGTTGCTCGCACCAGGCGGCGAGCTCGAGGTTGCCGTCCACGTCTGCGGCGCGCACGGCCTCCACGCGGCGCACGAACTCGCCGAGCAGCGGAATGGGCGAGCGTAGGGATTCGACGCGGTTTTTCGGGTGGGTCTCCGTGCGCGTCTGGAAGAGGAACACGACCTCGTCGGGTGTTTCACGCAGCAGGTGACCCTCCAGGGTCTTCCCGCTGCTGAGCGTGAGCACGTCCAGCGGGCGGTCGTTTTCGGCGATCGCCCCGAAGTTGGCCACCGCGGCGATCGAGAAAAGGCACAGGAGCAGGGCGGCAAGGGTCTTCATGTCGAGGTCACGCGCGCGGGAGGTTTCCTATGCAATGGGACGGGGCCCGTCCCTGTCAACGCAGGAACCCTGGAAGAGTCGCGGGGGATCCGCGCGTGCGCCGCTGGTAGCGCGGGCTTCCCGGCCCGCCCTGGCGCGGGGCGCGGCAGCCCGCATCGCCGGTCCTCGCCCAGGCGGGCCTGGGGGCCCGCGTTCCCAACCGCTGCCCATCACCAGGTGTAGCGGACGGTGTAGTTCACTTCCCGCACCTCACCCGCCGCCAGTGCGACGTCGAACTCGATGTGCGACGCGTCGATCCGGCGAGCTTCCGGTTGGGATTCCACCACCTCGTTCTGGTGCCAACGGTGCAGCACCTCCTGGACGCGGATCTGCGCGGTCTCGCGCGAGCGATTGCGCAGCTCGATCGTGATGGTTTCGGTGGACTGGCGGCGGTTTTCGTCGAGGGTGAAGTTAACCCGGCGGCGCTCCGCGACGAGGTCGAAGGCTCGGCCCGTCATCACCGAGACCTGTTCATCGGCGGGAGTATGGTCGAGGGGTGCTTCGCCCACGAACTGCATCTTGTCCGCACGGTCCATGCGGTAAAAACGCAGGGTTCCGCGCGGCAGCGGCACACCGAGCCCGTTGGCCCCGCTGTTCGTGAACTCGCGCATCACTTCGACCGTCGTTGCGAGTTGAAACAGGTTCTGCTCGCGCCGGAAATCGCCGATTGGAGCCTGTGTGCGCGCGACGTAGCGCGTTTGCACGTCCAACGCCGCGGAGCGCAGGAATTCGACCTGCGCACTCTCGTCGCTGCGCAGCGTCAGCGCGCGCGGAAGCGTATAGAGGTGGTAGGCGTCGAAGGCCTCCTGGACCACGTCTTTCGCGGACATCGCCATCCGACCCATGGCAAACTCGGGGGACGGCGCGTCGAGACGCCGAACATCCCCGGCGACGAGCTGCACGTCGACGTCGCGGAAGGCCGTGCCGCTGGTGTTGCTCAAAGTCACCCAGCCGACGGCGCTTGCGGGACCGCCACCCTCGGTGAGCACGATGTTGTAGTCCGCCTGCCACGCAAGGCCGCCCGTGAGGTAACCCAACTCAAAACCCTGGCGGCCCGCGCGCTCGGCCTCGAGTTCCCACAGCAAGGTCGGCTCGAGCACGGTGTCCTCACCCAGCGAGGGGAAGAGCGGCCGCCCCGGAAGCTCAAATCGCAGCTTCCCGTCCACTTCGACGACGGGCGACGACGCGCCCTGCTCCGGGGGCGCGAACCCGCGGATTGGCGCAGGGGGTGGTGTGTAACCCGAGCGCACAACGCGGCCGGCGACCGTGGATCCGTCGGGCCGCAGGAACTCGAGCACCTGCCCTTCGAAGAGCGAGAGCAGAAAACCCTCGGACACGGGATCGTTGCGGTAACCCTGGCGCAGAACTTGGAAGGCCCCTGTTCCTGCGGCGCCGCGCAGGACCACTGAACTGGGCTCAAGCCTCCGCGTGATGCCACCGAACGCGACCTGGTTGATGCCAGCCTGGAGGTCGAGCTCCAAGGATTCGCGCACGAGCGCGAGGTCGCCGTTGTAAATGGTCAGGCTGCCCCGCGCGGGAGCGGACGCCCCAGCCGGTGCTTGAGCCGGCGCGGGTGTCTGCGGCTCCTGGGGGACGAGGGCAAGGACGGCGGACGCAAAGGTGGCGGTGAATGTCGACATGGCGGGATCGAAGTCAAAAAAACGGGGTCCTTCGGCGCAACAACGACGCCGGGTCTCCCCCATCTTGGCGCCCGCCACGGCGAATTCTCCACGCGGCCCTGTTTCGCACGATCCCGGCCGCACGAACACCCGTTTCACCGCAGGCGCAGTTCGATCCCAAGCGCTCCCTCGCACGCTATTTCCACGTCCGCGTCGCCCTCCCAGGCTTCGAGGATCTGGAACGACCAGCGCCAGCCGTCCCACACGGGCACACGCGCCGTACGCTCGGATCCGTCCAGCAACACCAAACGAACCGAGACTTCCGCGCCACCTTTTGGTTCGCGCTCGACCCGCACCACCGCGCCCCGGGGTCCGGCCACGTTTTCGAAACGGCGCGGAACGCCGGGCTCGAACGCGGCCCCCGCACCATCCCCCCCCGCGAGCGGCTCGGCCGCCAACCAGGCGCGGGCGAGTTTGATCTCGTCTTCAGAGATCCGGATGTCGGGCGGCACTTCCATCAGGCCGTTTTCGAGCCGCATGTGGATGAGGAGGTCCGGGCGGTGGAGCTCGACGAGCTCGACCGGGTGGCGGATGAATCCCTCGCTGACCAGCTGCGATGCGTGCAGCGCGACAAACGGGAAAAACCAATCGCCGAACGAATCGCGCACGAGCAGGATCCGCGGCAGGCTCGGGTCGATGTGGCGTGTGACGCCGTCGATCGTGCCCGAGCGGTTGGGTTGGAAGCTAACGATCGCGTAGGGCAACGGGAACTTCGGCACAACCTGCACGGCTTCTTGCCGCAGGCGCTCGCCCAAATGCATGCGGCCCGACCACGAATCGCCAGTCCACGCAGGGTCGATCGCGGCGCGGTCAACAACGTGGAACGACTCGATCGGATGAGGAGCCAGCCCTTCGTATTTCGCCGCGAGCTGTTCGAACGCCTGGGTGTACGCGACGAACGCGCCGCGGTCGTTCCAGTGCACACCCAGCGGGAAGTACAAGAGGCCCCAGGGTTTTGCGGCGAAAATCGCGGCGTTGGGGTCGATGAACTCGACGGGTGTGCGCTCCGCGAGCGCTTCGAGGAACTGGTGAAGCCGCGTGCGTTCGCCGACGGGCTCGGTGTTGTCCGGCAGGAACTCGCTGTAGACGCGGTGTTTGTCGGGTGGTGTGATCAACAGGAAATCGACGTCGCGCGCGGCGAGCCAATCGCGCCACGCGTGAAAGCGGTTCACCCACGCGTCCAACTCCTCGGGCTCGAACAGGTCCGCACCGCGGTAAAACTCGAACGAGTTCTGACCGGTGTAGAAAAACCAGTTGTCTTTCCCCGCGCGCATGGCGGCCACGGGCGACACACCGAAGATGTCGTAGAGCAACCGGCCGCGCAGGTGCAGCAACTCGCCGCGGGCCGGATAGCGGTCCGAAAACCACGCGCCGGTGGCGTCGGGCCACGCGCGCAGGGTGTCCAAATTCGTCGGCAACGTTGGAGCGGCCGCCGCGACGCGTTCCTCCTTCGTCGCGCTGTTGTCCGGAATTCCGCGCACCGCCCACACCGTGAGCGGGCTCGCGAACAGGACCGCGAACAGGACGGTGAGGGTGATGGACTCGACCCTTCCCGGGCGCTGCGCTGTGCTGGTTTCGAGCATCAGAAGCGGAAGTAGAGGAATGGAGTTGCGGTGGCGCCCGCCGCGGCGGCGAGGGCAACGACGCTCGCAACGCCAAGCCCGAGGATCGCCGCAACACGCACGAAGGGCAAATACGGACGCAACCGTTGGGTTTCAAGGCGCCGCGCGAGTGCAGGCACCCACGGGGTCGCTCCCAACGCACCCAGGACCAGCAGCGTCGCCACGTGGTTGTCGACGAGGCGCGCCCATTGGAAGCTAGCTTCGGGCCCCGAAGCGCCCGAAACGAGAGCCTGTGCGTAACGCCCGGAGCTCGCGAGGTCGTCGAAACAAAACAGCACCCAACCGAGGTTCCACACGGCCATCACGTACACGTGCCGCAGGACCCGTGGCGCGGCGACGAGCCAACGGCCAAAGCGCCGCCGCTCCAAAACCATGAAGAGGCCCTGCCAAAGCCCCCACAGGGCGAAGTTCCAGTTGGCCCCGTGCCACAGGCCACACAGGACAAACACGATGAGGAGGTTGATGTAGGTGCGGACGCTCCCAACCCGGTTGCCCCCAAGCGGCACGTACACGTAATCGCGGAACCAACTGCCGAGGCTGATGTGCCAACGGCGCCACATTTCGTTGAGCGACTGGGAGACGAGCGGCCAGTTGAAGTTCTCGAGGAACCGGAAACCGAGCATCCGCCCCATGCCGATCGCCATGTCGGAGTAACCCGAGAAGTCGTAATACGCCTCGACCGTGAACGCGGCGAGTCCGAGCCAGGCGAGCGCGGGTGAAAGCGACTCCTGTGGCAGGTCAAAAATGGTCATAGCGAGCGCCGCGGTGGGGTCCGCGATGATCACTTTTTTGCACAGGCCGATCAGGAAACGCCGTGCGCCGCTCGCAAACAGCGCGAGGTCCACGTGTCGCGCAGCGATCTGCGCGGCCACGTCGCGGTAACGCACGATTGGCCCGGCGATGAGCTGCGGGAACAGGCTGATGAAAAGGCCGAAGTCGAGCGGATCGCGCTGCGCCCGCACATCGCCGCGGTACACGTCGACGAGGTAGCTCATCGCCTGGAACGTGTAGAAGCTGATGCCGATCGGCAACGCCACTTCCGCCCAGCCACGCACCGCCCAGGTGGGGTCGTTGAGGGCGTTCCACGACTCCACGGCCAGGTTCGCGTACTTGAAGTACCCAAGGAGTCCGACGTTGAACGCAAGCCCCAGAAAAAGGGCGATGCTCGCCTCACCCCTCGCGGGCCCGGCCGGAGAACGCAATCCCCGCGCGCGCTCCACCCACAGGCCGACCGCCCAGTTGACGGCGATCGACATGATCATCAACGCGAGCTTGTCTTTCTCGCCGTAGGCGTAGAAGAACAGACTGGCGAGGAGGAGGAAAATGTTGCGCGGACGTTGACCAAAACCGCTGACCTTCCCGATCCACGTAGCGACGAAATACCCCGCCAGCACCAGCGGCAAAAATCCATACAGGAATGGGGGGGTGCTGAACAGCACGGGCGGGGTGCAGGCCGTCCGCCCGCGGCCCAAAAGAATACGCGGCGCCGCCCGCGGCGATCAGCCGCTGTCCTGCGCGCCGTCCCGCCCACAGACCTGGTCGAGAAGGTGGTCCGCTGCGAGCGCGTACGGGGTGAGGACCACGTCGGCGCCCGCCGCCTTGAAGCGGGCTTCGTCGCCCGGCGCGTGGGCCGTCATTACGACTTGGCCGCGGTATCCCACGGCGCGCAGGCCGTGCACGAGCGCGAGCGCGGCGTCCGCCCGGGGCACCGTCGAAATGACCCAGCGAGCGTGCTCGAGCGGCAAAGCGGCGCACAGTTCGGGCTCGCTGGCGTCGCCAAACAGCACCGCCATGCCCGCGCGCCGGCTCGCTTCTAGCGCATCGGGATCGATATCGACGCCCAAGACACGCCGACCGCGCTCCAGCAGGGATTCGGCCACGTACCGACCGTGGCGGCCCAGGCCGATGACGATGGCGTCGAGGACCTCGCCGCTCGCGTCGTGCTCGAGCTCCGCCCGCACGAGTTTCTTGCGCTCGAACACTTTCAGCCACGGGCCGATGCGATCGTGGATCGGACCTGAGTACAGGATCATGTACGTCGACAAGCCGATCGTGATGAGGCCAACCGTCGTGACGAGTCCGAGGATCGAGCGGTCCACATGCCCAAACGACAGGCCCAGCGCCACGAGGATCAGCGAAAACTCGCTGATTTGGGCCACCGTCAGGCCCGCGAGGAACGCCGTGCGCGCGCGGTACCCCATCGCGCCCATGATCGCGAGCACGATCAGCGGGTTGCCGATCAGCACGAAGACCGACAGGACGAGGGCTTCGCCAAATAGTGCGCCGGTCGCCTCAAGCTCCAGTTCCGCGCCCAACTGGATGAAAAAGAACAGGAGCAGGAAATCCCGCAGGGCGATGAGACGCGACGCGATGGCTTCGCGGTAGGGCGTCGATGCGAGGGCAAATCCGGCGAGGAACGAGCCTACCTCCGCGGAAAACTCCAGTGCTTGAGCGGCGCCTGCGAGCGCAATCGCCCAGGAAAGCGCGAACAGCAGCAGCAGTTCGCGATTGTGCGACAGCCAGCCCAAAAAACGCGGCAGCACGAAGCGCATGGCGAGCCACACGCTGCCCACGAACCCCGCGACCTTCAAAAGGGTGGTGCCGAGCGCGGTCGAGAGGTTGTCCGAATCCGCCGCGCCGATCGACGCGATCGTGATCAGCGCGATAACCACCACGATGTCCTGGACGATCAGGAATCCGACGGCGATGCGTCCGTGCAGGTCGTCGAGCTCGCGTTTGTCTGAAAGGAGCTTGACGATGATGATCGTCGAACTGAACGTCAGGGCAACCGCGACGTACAACGCGGGCAACCATTCGAGGCCAAGGGCCAGCGCGATGCCAAAGCCGACGACGGACGTGAACAGCACCTGGCCGAGGCCGGTGGCGAGCGCGACGGGCCCCGTGCTGCGGACGAGCTTAGGATCAAGTTTCAGCCCGACCAGGAACAGCAGCACCGCGATCCCAAGGTCCGCGAGCAGGCCGAGCTCCATGCCTCCGCCCTCGGCACCCGTCACCCAACCGAACCCGGCGGGGCCGACGAGTATTCCCGTCGCGATGAACCCGACGATCAGCGGTTGGCGCGCCGCCACCGCGACCACACCCATCACAGCAGCGGCGGCCAGGACCGCGGCAACGCGAATGAACGGGTGATCCATGGGTCATCGGCGGCTCACCGGCCGCGCGTCACCCTTCTACCAAAGCAGCCGCCGGGAGCGCGGACATCCTCGCCCGCCTGGGAGCGCGAGCGGGGTGCGCTTCAGCCGCGGTTCTTGCCGGGCTGCCACAAAACATCGCGTGCGCCGCGCTCGTTCGCGTGGCGCCCGAGTACGAACAGGAGGTCCGACAGGCGGTTCAGGTAGTGGACAACCTCGGTGTTCACCCGGTGCACTTCGCTCGGCACCTCGCACAGCGCGGTCACGAGCCGCTCCGCGCGGCGCACCACGGTGCGTGCGACGTGCAGCCAGGCCGACATCCGGGTGCCACCGGGCAGCACGAAGCTGTTAAGCGGCGCGAGGTCCGCGTTAAACCGGTCGATGTGGCCCTCGAGCCGCGCGGTGTACGCCGCCGGGACTCGCAGTCGATCCCCCATCTCGCCGGGTACACAAAGGTCCGACCCCACGTCAAAGAGGTCGTTCTGCAGCTCCAGGATGATGTCGCGGTACGGCCCGCCAGCGTCGTCGGCGATGGCCATGCCGAGGGCCGAGTTGGCCTCGTCCACGGTTCCGTAGGCCTCGACCCGCAGGTGGTGCTTGGGGACGCGGCTGCCGTCGCCGAGGCCAGTCGTGCCGTCGTCGCCGCTGCGGGTGTAGATGCGGTTGAGGTGGACGGGCATGGTGGGGCGTGCGGGGGGGTGCGGGGGCGCGCGTCCAAAGCTCCTTCGGATCGACGGGCCCGCCGGGGATCGGGCCTTGTAGCCTTCCCGTCCCCGCGTCTCAACGGCGGGCCGCCCATCCCCGCGCGCCGCGGCCGCCACGGTCCTCGGACGCGGGGCCGCCCCGCCCCCCCCAAACCACATCCTGTGACCCAAAGTCGCTCCCTCCGCCTCGCAGGCCTGTCGATCCTCGCGCGTTCCGTCGGGGGGATCGAAACCTGCATCGAGCTGCCGGAGCTGCGCCTGTGTTTTGACCTCGGCCGGTGCCCGCGCAGCGCGGTGGCGCGTCCCCTCGTGCTCTTCACCCACGGCCATATGGACCATCTGGGTGGCATCGCATACCACTGCGCCACGCGCGCGCTGATGGGGATGGACCCGCCCACCTACGTCGTGCCGCCCCACGCCGTCGAACCCCTCGCTGCGCTCTTCGACGCCTGGCGTCGACTCGACGAAACGACACTGCGGCACCACATCGAAGCGCTCGGTCCGGGCGAAGAGCTCGCCGTCGGCCGCGACCTGGTCGCGCGGCCGTTCCGATCACCACATTCGATCCGCTGCCAGGGTTACGGCCTGTGGCGCTCGAAGCGCAAGCTGCGCGCGGAATACATTGGCCTTGAGCCGCGCGAGCTGGAAGACCTGCGTGTGCGTCAGGGTGTCGAGATCACCGACCGCATCGAGGAGCCGATCTTCGCGTTCACCGGCGACACGCGCATCGAAGTGCTGGAGCGCGAAGAGGTCGTGCGCCGCGCGCGGCTGCTCGTGATGGAGTGCACGTTTCTCGACGACCGCGTCAGCGTCGAAGAAGCGCGCTCGACGGGGCACGTGCACCTTTACGAGTTGGTAGAACGCGCCGAGCTGTTCGAAAACGAAGCAATTCTGCTGACACACTTCTCGGCGCGTTACTCGGCGCGTGAAATCGTCGATCTGCTCGCCGCGAAACTGCCGGCAGGGCTTGCGGAGCGGGTCACGCCGCTCTTGCCCGACGGACCGTAAACGCGGGAAAGTCCGCGATCAAAGGCCGTAATCGCGCGGTTCCTTGTGGTTTCCAAGGGCGCGCATGATCTGGTGCCACGCGGACGCATCGCGGGTCTCGAGTTCGGCGCGTGCAAACACACGCTCCACCGAAGCCTCGATCAAAAGCTTGGCCTGCGGGCTCAACGCCGCTTGGCCCAAAGTGTCCGCCACGTGACGGCGCAGGTACTCGCGGCGCCGGCCCACGAGCGCCTCACCACCCGAGCGCCGCGGCCGCGCACCGCTCGCGCGGTAAAGCGAATAGAGCACGACCGTGACGGCCATCGACAGGTTCAAAGAGCCGTGCTCGCCCGAACAGGGCAGGTGCGCGAGTTCCGCAGCGCACTCGCACTCCTCGCCCGACAAGCCGTCGGTCTCGCTGCCAAAAATCAACGCAACACGCTCGTTCTCGTCCTCGGCGAACACGCGCGCATCCTCGGCGCGCTCTTCCCACGGAACGAGCACCCGGTGGCGGCGCGGGCGCGCGGTGAACGCGTACGAGCGCGTTTGATCCGCGAGGGCTTCGGGCAGCGTGTCGAACACGCGCACCTTGCGCGCAGCGTCCTCGACTCCGTGCGACATTTGCTCGAACTCGGGATGCACCAGCATCGAGCGGCGCTGGGGTGCGACGAGCGCGAGTTCGCAGGGACCAAAGTTGGCCGCGGCGCGCAAGGCGGCGCCCACGTTGCGGGGCCCGCGCGGGCGCACGAGGATGACACGTTTCATTCGGGCACAGTGTTACGCGTCGCGGTCCGGGTTGCGACCGTTGCGAGCGTTGCGAGCGTTGCGAGCGTTGCGAGCGTTGCGCGCGGCTCATTGGCCGGAGGGCAGGGCAAAAAGCAGAGCGCGCGCCGCCTCGACTGCGGCGGGTCCCACGGCGCCGAGGGGTCCGTCCTCGAGCCGCCCGGGCCGCGGGCCCGTGCGAACAACGCGGAGGGCGCCCGGGGGCGGCGCGGAGTTGTCGGGTTCGAGCGCGCGGGCTGCAAAAAGGGCGTCGAAGTGCGGGGCGTCCGGCCCAAGGGAAACGGTGCGGTCGTCGGACAACGGCTCCGCCATCCCGCCCCCGTACGGCACCGCGGTGCAGTCTTCGGGCCGCGTCAGCACCACGTTGGCGCCGCGCCGCAGAAGTTCGACCCGCAGGCGCTCGCCGGGCGCGACGCGAACGTTGCGCGGCCCACCCGGTGGGCGGCCCAAAAGATCGCCGTCGGCGCTCACGAGCGACCACTGCACCGCAGGAGCGCTCGGAGCCGACGTGAACTCCAGCCACTCACCGCCGCCCCAAACGGGCGGGACGGTTCCAGCGCGCGGCACCACTTCTTCGCCCCCCGGCGCCAACTCCTCGATCCGCCACTCCATTCGGCCGTGGAGCAGCCGCCGCACGAACACGCGTTCACCGTCGACACCCCACCACTGCCCCGGAAGCGCCCCGCGGGTGAACTCGGGCGCGAGGGTGCTCCGTGCCCGCTCCCCGATCGGCGCGAGGCTCCCCAGCGCAGAATCCTCGGCCAGCGCGGGTCCGCGCCATCCCACGGGCGTGCGCCAGCGCTCGATGTCGAACGGCTCCCCGGCGAAGGTCGGCCAGCCGCCCGCAGCGTATCCCGTCGCGGCGACCGCGACGTCGCGCGCCGGGAGCGCCGCGAGCAACCGCTCGAGCGCCGCCCACTGCCGCGCGAACGCCGCATCCCCCCGCGCGGCCGCGAGCGCCGCGCTCTGTGCCGACCCCCGGCGCCGCCCATAATCACGCGCGAAGTCGGCGGCCGCCGCCGCGCCCGTCGCGGGATTTGCAAGCCGCGCACGCATGTCGGCATTGGCGTCGCCCGACTCCAATCGCCGCGCAAGGTGCGGCGCGAGCTCGGCGGGCTCCACGTCGGGTTGCGCCTGGAACGCCACGAGGAGCAGCAGGGTCGCTGATCCCGCGCGCGCCGCGGCGCTGCGCTCGAGCAGTGCATCCACCGTCGCCTGCGCGCCCCGGATCGCGGGCGCGGGCGGCGCGTCCCAGGCCTCGAAACCGCGGGCGAGACCGCAGTATTCGTCGCCCAGCGTCGGCGCGGCCACCGCGGCAAATGCGCGACCACTGCGCTGCGCAAACGCTTCGGCGAGCAGCGGGACACCCGGATCCAGCCGTTCCGCGCCGGCGTCCCGCGCGCTCGCGAGGCCGTGCACCGCGCTGTCCAATCCCGTCAGCCAACCCGCGAGCAGCGCGCTGCGCGATGTGGAGATCGGCAGGCGGTTTTGCCAGCTCCAGCCGACCGCGGTTGGCGCAAGCTCGAGCCGTTCCCGCGTCAGCCCATCAAAAAACGCGAGCACGAGGACCGGCCCCCGCGTTGCGCTGAGCCCGGCGCCCGATCGCTCCACCGCCGGGCTGCCTGCCTGGCCGCACGCGAGCGCTCCCACGAGCGCACACGCGAGCACACACGCGAGCCAACCGCGCAGCGGTTCATCCGAACCCTTCGCTCCGCGCGCGTTCATTCCGCCGAGCATAAGCCCGGGTGCGGCTCAGGGCGCCGCTGCAAGGAGCGCTTCGAACTGCGCGGGGTCGGGATTGCCGCCACTCGCGATCGCCGCCACGCGCAGGGGGCGCTGGGCGCTCGCGCGGCGGTAAAGATCCGCGGGCAGGCGGCCCTGCAACACGAGGGCGACCGCGGCCGCCCCGGCGGGCTCGACGCGCCATCCGCCGCGGTGCACGAGGGCGGCTTGACCCGCGAGGATGTCGACATCACACAGGACCACAACGGAGGCTCCGACCGAAGCGGCCACCGCGCGGTTGATTTCGCCAGCGTAGGGCGGTGTCAGGCCCTGGATCGCGCTGTCGATCCGATCGAGCACCACCGACCGCCCGGCCGCGAGTGCGCGGCTCATCCCCGGCGCACCTTCGGGTTCCACGCCGACGAGCGCCGTGCCCGCCGCCGGCGCACCGCCGCGCTCCGCCATGGCCGTCAGCGCGAGCGCACAACCGGCGAGTAAACCCCCGCCACCCACCGGCGCGACGATGACGTCCACGTCCGGCCAATCCTCGAGGATCTCCAGCGCAACCGTGCCCGCGCCGACGAGGGTGCGCTCGGCGGCGTAGGGGTGGATCTCGACGGCACCGGCCTCGGCACGCACGCGGGCGGCGGCCTCGGCGCTCGTGCGGTCGGGTGTGAGAACGACCTCGGCGCCGTGGGCGCGGGCGGCGTCGATCTTTGACGCGTAGGAGTTCGCGGGCATGCAGATGCATGCTTTGATGCCCGCGCGCTCGGCCGCCCACGCGAGCGCACGGCCGTGGTTGCCGGAGCTTGCCGTCACCACACCGCGGCGGCGCTCCGCGTCGGAGAGTTGCGCAATCTGGTTCCACGCGCCGCGCGCCTTGAACGCGCCGCCAACCTGCGCGCATTCGAGCTTGACCCGCAGCTCCACCCGCGGATCCCCGGCATCAAAGGGAACAAGGGGTGTGCGCAAAACCACGCCCAAAAGGCGCTCGGCGGCCTCGCGGACGGCGTTGGGGTCGACCATGGGGTCCCATGCTACTGCCGCGCCGTAGCATGGCGTCGATGGCCGCCGTCACGACCGCGCTCCCGTTCACGGGCCCCTTCCTGCTCGCACCCATGGAGGGTGTCACGGAGCCGTGCTTTCGCGACCTCGTGCTCGAGCGCAACCACCCCCACGAACTCGGCGGCGCCTTCACCGAGTTCGTGCGGGTCAGCGACGCCCCGATCCCGGTCCGGGTGCTCGCGAAACACTTGGGGGACCGCCGCCACCCTATGCCGGTGGGCCTGCAACTGATGGGTTCAGACCCCCTCGCCCTGGGCCAGACGGCCAGCAACGCCGTCGAGGCGGGAGCGCCCCTCATCGACCTCAACTTCGGCTGCCCATCAAAGGGCGCCCTTGCGGGCTGCGCGGGTTCGGCGCTGCTTGACGATCCGCCGCGCATCGAGGCCATCGTGAGGTCCGTCGTGCGCGCCGCGCCCGGGGTGGCGGTGACGGCCAAAATCCGCGCCGGCGGGCGCGACGACCTGCGGCTCGAGGACTTGGCGCGCGCGGCCGAAGCGGGCGGTGCGAGCCTTTTGACGGTGCATTGCCGCACGCGGCTCGAGGCGTACCGCGACACCGCCGACTGGGGCCGCTTGGAGCGCGCGGTCGCCGCGGTCTCGATCCCCGTTTGCGGCAACGGCGGCGTGGCCACCCACGGGGACCTTGAGCGGTTGATCGAGCGCACCGGATGCCGATTTGCCATGGTCGGTCGGGCGGCCCTCGGGAACCCGTGGATCTTCAGCGGCCGCGCGGTCGGTCGCGCGGAGGCGGCGGGTTTCCTGCTCGACTACGTCGTGGCCCTGCGCGCGCGCGCCGGCGCCACTCCCCGCGGGGCCGCGGGCCGTGTGAAGCAACTCCTGGGCCACTGGACGGCGGGTGAACTCGTCGGCGCGGACCGCCGCAGTTGGCTCATGGAAACCGACCCCGAGCGCCTTTTTGAGCGCCTGCGCCGCGCCCAACAGCCCGGCTCCCTGGCTTCCTGACGCGCGCGGACCGCCGGGTGCCCATCCGCGTTGCAAGATCCTTCCCAACGGCGCCGCCGAACCCGATACTCTTCGCCCCCCGGCGCGCCGGCCGCCGCGGCCGATCCGCGAGGCCGGCTTCCCGTCGGCCCTGTCCCCAACAAGTGCTGGAGCCCATGTCGAGCTGGTCCCACGTCGAGAGCGAAACGCTCTACAACATCTCCAACTGGGGCGCCGGCTTCTTTCGCGTCGGCAAGCGCGGCAACGTGCTCGTCTACCCCGAAGGCAGAAACGGCGACGAGTCGCGCGCGATCGACCTGCACGAAATCGTGCTGCAGATCCAGCGCCGCGGCATCGAGCTGCCGCTCCTTCTGCGCTTCGACGGTGTCCTGCGCAGCCGCGTGCGCATGATGTGGGAAGCGTTCGACCGCGCGCGCGAGGAGTTTGGGTACGAGGGGGCGTACCGGGGTGTGTTCCCGATCAAGGTCAACCAGCAGCGCCACGTCGTCGAGGCCATGCTCGCGGAAGGCCGCAAGTACGGCATGGGATTGGAAGCAGGCAGCAAGCCCGAGTTGCTCGCGGTGCTCGCCCTTTTGTCGGGTGAGCGCGCGATCGTGATCTGCAATGGCTACAAGGACCGCGAGTACGTCGAAACGGCGTTGCTCTCAAGCCGCCTTGGCCTCGAGCCCATCATCGTCGTCGAGAAGCTGACCGAGCTGAAAACCGTCTTGGACGCCGCGCGCTTGCTCAAGGTCAAGCCGCAGATCGGCGTGCGCACCAAACTGTCGTTTTCGGGCTCCGGCCGCTGGAAGGATTCCTCGGGCGACCGCTCGAAGTTCGGCTTGACGACACGCCAGATCGTCGAACTCGTGGAAGAGCTGCGCGCGGCCGAGATGCTCGATTGCCTCGTGCTTTTGCACTTCCACATCGGCAGCCAGATCACCAACATCCGCACGCTCAAAAACGCGATGCGCGAAGGCACACGCACGTTGACGGGCCTGCGCAAAATGGGTGCTCCGATCCAATACTTCGACGTGGGGGGTGGTCTGGGCATCGACTACGACGGCTCGAGCACGAACTTCGAGTCGTCGATGAACTACTCCCTGCAGGAGTACGCCAACGACGTCGTGTACCACCTCGCTGAGGCCTGCCGCGAAGCGGACATGCCGATGCCGACGATCATCACCGAGTCCGGTCGGGCGCTGAGCGCCCACCACGCGGTGCTGATCACCGAAGTGCTCGGCGTCACCGACTTTGGCGGCCTGGGGGGCGTGGCGAAGGCAGGTGACGCCGAGCACGAACTCGTGCGCAACATCGCTTACGTCGCAGAGAACGTTTCCGCCAAGAACTACCTTGAGAGTTACCACGACGCCGGGCAATTGCGCGAAGAGGGCATGACGCTGTTCAACGTAGGCCAGCTCGCATTGCCCGAGCGCGCGCGCGTCGAGGAATTCTTCTGGCGGACCTGCGAGAAGATCCTGCGCATCACGCGCCAGCTCGAATACGTGCCCGACGACCTCGCGAACCTCGAGCGCGACATGGCGGACACGTACTTCCTCAACTTCTCGCTGTTCCAGTCGATGCCCGACTCCTGGGCGATCGGCCAGCTCTTCCCGATCCTGCCGATCCACCGGCTGAACGAAGAGCCCACGCGCCGCGCTATCCTCGCCGACATCACCTGCGACTCCGACGGCAAGATCGACCGTTTCATCGACCTGCGCGATGTGAAGCGTGTGCTCGAGCTGCACCCGATGCGCGCGGGCGAGGCCTACATCATCGGTATGTTCCTCGTCGGCGCCTACCAGGAGATCCTGGGTGACATGCACAACCTGTTCGGCGACACGAACGTCGTGCACGTCGACATGGGCGACGACGGCAAGCCCGTCATCAAGCACGTGGTCCGCGGCGACCGCGTGCAGGAGGTGCTCTCCTACGTGGAGTACTTCGAACAAGACCTCCTCGCGAACGTTCGCCGCAGCATCGAAAAGGCGCTCGCCGAGGATCGACTCTCCTTCGAGGAATCGGCGGCGCTGTTGCGCCGGTACGAACAGGGCCTCGCGGGTTACACCTACTTGGCAAAGTCCCCCGAGTGAGCGGGAATGCCCCTATGCAGATTCAAGACGGTTGCATCGTCAGCCTGGCCTTCCGCGTGTACGACGTCGACGGGACGCTGCTCGAGGAGAGCGACGCCTCCGAGCCCATCATTTATGTCCACGGGCAGGGCGAAATCGCACCCGGCCTCGAGTCCGCCCTCGAAGGGCGTCGCCGCGGTGAGCACCTCGACCTGACCCTTGAGCCCGAAGACGCCTACGGGGAGTACGACCCGGCCGAGTTGCACGCGATCCCGCGCAGCGACCTGCCAGCCGACGTCGCGCTCGAAATCGGCGATTGGCTGCCGCTCGAGCTCGAGCCCGAGGAGGGCGAAGAGTTCGCCGAGGGCATGGACGAAGTCGAAGTGCGCGTCGTAGCGCTCGACGACGAAGCCGTCACGGTCGACCTCAACCACCCCTTCGCCGGCAAAACCCTGCGCTTCGAGGTCGACGTCCTGGACGTGGCCGAGGGCCACAACGAAGACGAGGAATAACCCCCCCCCAAGGTCATCCCTTCCGCAACAGCGGGCGGCGCGGGCACCCCCCACGCCGCCCGCTCACATTTTCACGGCCGGCAGAACCTCACCGGCGCCCGTAGCGGAAAGCCGCCCGAGTCTTGGGCGGCACGGCGTCGACGAACGGCTCGCCGAAACACGCGGATCCGACCATCGCGCGAACGGCACCCGCCCGGCGCCGTCAGTGCGTTGGTGGTCAGAGTTTTTTGGGCATCTCGTTACCTGTTGCAGGCAGGTTCTCGAAGTTGCCGACGTTTGATGCCCAATCTTGTGCGGTCCGCACCGCCAGGGCGCTTTATAGGCTCGCCGAGGGTTACGAGCAGGGCGCGCTGCGATGGGACAAAGACGCCGAGCGGCGGGACTGGTAGGCCGCAGCCTCGCATCAGCGGGGATGGGGTTACGACAGTGGTGCGCGTATTGCGACGCCGCGGTCGGGGATCGCAAGGAAGCGGCGCAGGAGCGCGCGGCCCGCGTAGATCAGCGGGGTGTCCGCGAGCGCCAGCACCACCTTGCACAAGTAGACGGCCACGATGATCTCGGCGATCGTGCTCCATTCAAGGCGCAGGCCGAAACGCAGGAAGATGCCGTTGACGATGATCGTGTCGACGAGCTGGCTGATGAGCGTCGAGCCGTTGTTGCGCAGCCACATGTGGCGGCCCTGCGTGATCCGCCAAAAGAAATGGTAGAGCCGCACGTCGATGAGCTGCGCGACGAGGTACGCGGCCATCGACGCAAACAACAGGAGCTGCGGGTAGAAAAAGCTGATCTCGAACGCGCGCTGCATCGCTTGCGGTGCGTCGATGCCCATCTGAGGCAGCGTCCAGTAGCTGCTCGGCGGGAGCGCTTTTGCGAGCTGCACGAGCGCGAGCATCAAGAGGCTCATCACGAACCCCAGCACCACCATGAAATCGGCCTTCTTGCGCCCCCAGATCTCGCTCACAAGGTCCGTCAGCAAAAACGTGAGCGGGTAGCTGATGATCCCGGAGGTCAACGTGAGCGGGCCCGTTCCCGGCATCCACGCGGGGCGGCCCTCGGGAAACAGCTCGAAGAGCTTCACGCCGACGATGTTGGTCAAGACCAGCACGACGGCGAACGTCGCCGCGCAGAACGCGTAGCTGCGGTCGCGGCGCCACACCATCGCTGGCCCGCAGGGCGCGGGGTCGGACGCAAGAGGGACGGGGACGCCGCTCACCGGGACCACGCCGCTCATCGGAACCACAGAGGGGGGCTGTGCACGGCGGGAGGGTACAGGACGGGCGCGCGGCCTCCCCGACCGGAGCCAGGGGGATCCTTTGCCGCGCGCCCGTCCGACACACGTTGTAAGTCCAAGTTCGAAATTAGACAAGTCCGGAACGACCCGCAGCTCGGACCTCGGAACCGGGTGTGCGAGGCCGTAGACTCCCCGGCCCCGAGGCACACGACTCCATGCAACCGACGCTCCAGCAATTGGCGGCTTTGTCCGACGACGAGTTTTTGGCCCTGTACGAGGCGCTCTCGTCCCAGGGGTACGGCCCGCTCGACGGCGAGGTCGCCAAGGCGATGAAGTTCCGCCCCCAGGCGATCCGCAAGCTGCCGATGCTGCAGCGCGCCAAAAAAGGCCGCCAGATTCTCCTTGCGACGCGCAATGCCGAGCTGGCCTACGAGCTGCTCGGCACCTACCTCCTGTCGCAGAGCAAGGGCCTAGTGACGGACTTCCTGGACGCGACTGGCGTCGTCCACGACGAGGGTGTCGTCGGCGAGACCCACGCGAACGTGCCCGACGCCGCGCGCATCCCGGCCGCCGTCGAAGAGCTCGACCAGAAGTACACACCCGCACACGTCACGTGGTACCTGTGCATGTGCGTGCAAACCTGGCCCGAGGTGGCCGAGTTCGAGCCCCTGTGGCGCAAACGCTCGGGCCTGGCGCCAGCGGCGTGACCCCAACGCGGCCCCAACTGGCCGCTTGCTGGCGCGGCTCCCATTGCCACCGCGCGCAACGAGATCCTCTGCTCCCTCAACAAACTCGACGACTTCATCCTCGCCACCGTCGAGTTCCTGAACGACCAAGGTCGCCGCACCCATTACCTGCGCCGCCCCTTCCAGCGGGGGCCAGGTTTCGGCGTGGCAGGCGTAAACGACGGTCGCCGGGAGCCGCTGGGCCGCTGGGCCGCTCGTAGGCGCCCCGATGAACAAGTTCACGGAACACGAGCTCGAAGCACTGCTCGTCGAGCCCGAATCGGATCGGGTCGAGCGCAAGGAGTCGTTCAAGGGCGACGCCGCGAATACCGTGCGTGAAGCGGTCTGCGCCTTTGCGAACGACCTTCTCGGCCACGGTGCGCCGGGTGTCGTCTTCATCGGTGTGCGCGACGACGGAGCCTCGGCAGGACTCACAGTGACCGACGAGCTCCTGCTGACGCTGTCGGACATCAAGACGGACGGGAACATCGTGCCTCCTCCGACCCTTTCGGTGGAGCGCCGGGAGATCAGGGGCATGGAGTTGGCCGTCATCACCGTGGCGCCTTCCGATGCGCCGCCCGTGCGCTACAAAGGAAGGACCTGGGTGCGCGTCGGACCACGCCGCAGCCTCGCAACGGTCCAGGACGAGCGCATCCTCAATGAGCGCCGCCGCTATCGCGCTCGTCCCTTCGACATCCAGCCCGTGCAGGGGGCCCACAATCGCCGATCTCGACCTGCAGCGCTTTGAACGCGAATATTTGCCGGCAGCCGTCGCGCCGGACGTGCTCGCCGCGAACGTGCGTACCCAAGAAGAACGCTTAGCCGCTCTAAAGCTGGTCAGTTCTGTGGATTCGCCCGTCCCTACAGTAGTGGGAGTGCTCGTGCCGGCGCGGGAGCCGCGCGGCTTCCTTGAAGGCGCCTATGTGCAGTTCCTGCGCATTCAGGGGACTTCGCTCGCCGAGCCCATCCTCGACGAACAGCGAATCGACGGCCCACTGCTCGAGATCGCCCGAATGCTCGACGAGAAGCATCGCCGAGGCAATGCGAGTCCTCGGCTTGGTGCAGAAGTTCGGTGCCGGCATCGCGATCACGCGCGCGAGAATGGCCGAAAACGGAAACCCGCCGCCCGAGTTCACCGTCTCGCCGTCGCACGTGCTCGTCACTTTGAGGTGCGCGCCGTGATCAGCCTCGCGTTCTTCAACAACAAGGGCGGAGTGGGCAAGACTTCGCTGGTCTATCACCTTGCTTGGATGTATGCCGAGCTCGGCCTCCCGGTGCTGGCGGCAGACCTCGACCCGCAGGCCAACCTGACGTCGATGTGCCTCGACGACAATCGGCTCGAAACCCTGTGGGGCGACGACGGTCGGGAGACCTGCGGCTATCCCTGGCGGAAGACGAGCTTTCGAGCCAATGGCCCGACTGCCTCGATCGCAAGCCCCGAGCCTTCCGGGTCATCTCGGCACTCTGGCGCATCCTCCGACTCGCTGCCGACGCGCGCGGCGCCCGCCTTGTGTTGATCGACGTCGAGCCGAACCTCGGCGCGCTCAATCGGACGGCTCTCGTCGCGGCCTCCCATGTGGCGGTACCGCTTGCGCCCGACCTCTACTCGCTGCAGGGTTTGAGCAACCTGGGACCGACCCTGCGGCGCTGGCGCGGCGAATGGGAAGAGCGCAAGGCCAAGAACCAGACCCCTGAACTCGACTTGCCCGCGGGCGACATGCGCGCGGTTGGCTACGTGCTCATGCAGCACGCCATCCGATGGGATCGGCCTGTCAAGGCGTATGACCGCTGGATGACGCGCATCCCCGACGCCTTCCGCGAGGATGTGATGGATTAAGCGCCGCAAGCCGCGACCATCGCGACCGACCCGTATTGCCTCGCCGCCCTCAAGCACTACCGCAGTTTGATGCCCCTCGCCCAGGACGCACGCAAACCGATGTTTTTGTTACGGGCCGCCGATGGCGCGATCGGCGCCCACGGTCAAGCTGTTCGGGACTGTTACAACGATTTTGAACAGCTCGCGCGCACGCTTGCACAGCGCGTCGGGGTGCCTCTGCCATGAAGCGCTGAGAAGGAAGAGGACCCGCGACGAGGCGGCGCTAGAAACCGCTCGGGATGAGCCTTCCCATGCGCTTGCGGTCCGCGTCGGGGCCTACTTAGCCCGTTCCACGAAATGGCCGTCGCGGGTGTCGATCCGGATGCGCTCGCCCGCTTCCACGTAAGACGGAACTTGAACCTCGACGCCGGTTTCGACCTTGGCCCACTTCATCTGCGCGCGCGCGCTCCCACCGGGCACGTGGGGGTCCGCTTCGGTGACCAGCAGGTCGACGGTGTGCGGCAGGACGACGTCGACAATCTTGCCCTGCACGACCATCGCACGCATCCCAGTGATGCCGTCGATCAGGTATCCGGTGGCCTGGCCCAGTTCCTCGGCGCCCATGTCGAACTGCTCAAAGGACTCCTGGTCCATGAAGTGCCAGCGCGAGCCGTCCGAGTAGAGGTACGAAATCGGGCGTTGTTCGAGGTCCACCACTTCGTACTTGCCGCCCGTGCGGATCGACTCGTTGATGAGTTGGCCGTTTTCAAGGTGGCGCAGCTTCGTCTTCGCGATGGTGTTGCCCCCACGCGCTGTCGGCGTGGAGAAGGTCACATCGACGATCAGGTACGGCGCGTCCTTGTAGACGATGCAAAGGCCCTTCTTGAACTCGTTGACTTCGATCACGGGTGCACGGATTTCAGGGACGCAGGAGTTGGGCGGTCGTGGACAACGCAGCTTTGGCGGCGGGGTCGACGGGCGGGAACGGCACGTCGTGGCCCGTCTTCGTCGGGAAGAGGTGCACATGGACGTGGCGGACTTCCCAGCCGTGGACGGCGATACACACACGCGTCGCGCCCAGGACGCGCGTCAACTTGTCGGCCACCGTCGCCGCGGCGTTCCACAGGGCGATGTAGCGCTCGGGCGGAAGGCTGAACACGTAGTCGTGCGCCCGCTTGGGGATTACAAGGGTGTGGCCGGTGCAGCGTGGCGCCACGTCGAGGAATGCGAGGTGGTCGTCGTCCTCGTACACGCGGTGGCAGGGCAGCTCGCCGGAGAGGATTCTGTCGAAGACGGTTCCCATGGCTCGCCCCCCAGCATGACGACGGCGGGGCGGGCGGGCAAAGCCCCCGTCCTATCAGGCGTTGGGTTCGCGCGCGGGATCCCACAGGCAACCGGGGCGCTCGCGGCTCCAATCGGATTCGGTGGCGGAGATCGTGGGGCTGTTGGAGCGCGCGTCCATCGATTCAGGCCCGCGAACGCGGTTTGGGTTGGCAACGGGGGCAAAGGTGCGTGCCGCGCTGCCCCACAACCATACGCCGGATCGCGCCGCCGCACCGTGGACAGGGTTTGCCCTGGCGGCCGTAGACGAGGAACTGGTCTTGGTAGGAGCCCGGTTGCCCACCCGGGGTGCGGTAGAACGTGTCGAAGCTCGACCCTTCGCGTTCGATCGCCGCGCGCAGGGTCGAACGGATTGCGCCGTGCAGGGTGACTGCTTTTGCGCGCGGCACCCGATCGGACGGGGTCAATGGGTGGAGCCGCGCTTGGAAAAGGCTTTCGTCGACGTAGATGTTGCCCAGCCCCGCCACGAACGTTTGGTCGAGGAGCAGCGGCTTCAGGTGACGGCGGCGCTCCGCGAGCGCAGCAAAAAAACCGTCTGGGTCGAAACCGTCCTCAAGGGGCTCCGGACCGAGGTCGCCGAACACGTCCGCGGGCACACGCGCGCGCAGCACGCGGCCAAACTTGCGCGGGTCGACAAATCGCAGCTCGCGGCCGTCGTCAAGAGCGAGCGCCACGCGGCACCAGGGCCCCGCATCCAAATCCGCGGGTTCGACGTGCATCCGCCCGGTCATGCGCAGGTGGGCGACGAGGCAGCCGTCGGGTACGGCCTTGTGCTCCAGCTCGAATACCAAATATTTCGCGCGGCGCCACAGAACCGCGATGCGTCGACCGACCACCGACTTCGCAAAACCCGTGCTGCCCCCGACGGTCGGCCGCCAGCCCACGCGCGCGCCGGTGATCGTCCGCCCGACGACATCGGGCCGCAGCAGACGGGCGACGGTTTCCACTTCGGGCAGCTCGGGCACGGCGTCTGTGTAGCCCCCGGCGGGCCCCGCGATCCAGTCCCCCCTCGCCGTCGGCTGCGGTGCGCAACCCAAGCAAGCGCGCCCGCGGGGGTAGAATGGACCCGCCATGCTCGCCGCGCACCCCCTTCGCCTGGCACTGGCGCTCAGCACTTTCCTTCTCGTGGCGTGCGGCCGGGACCGGGTGGAGGCTGCGGAGCGCTCCGCGGAAGCGTCCGTGGGAGCCCCCCGGAATGCCCCCCGCATTGAGGGCGCAGTGCGGAGCACCGATGGCGGCGCGCTAGCTGGCATTGACCTGCGCCTGCGCCGCGGCGTCAGGACCGTCGCGCGCACGACGAGCAGCGCCGACGGCCGATTTGTGTTCGAAGGTGCGTCGGGCCCGGCCCAGGGTGCGTGGCAGGTTTACGTCGAGCCCGGATCGGCCTGGGAAGCCCGTCCGCGGAGCGTGCGTGTTCCCGAGGACTCCCCCGCCGAAATCGAGTTCACACTCGTTCCGCGGGGACCGTCCGACGCGAGCGCCGACAGCCAAAGCACCGGGCCGGGAAACGCAGAGGGCGTCGCGCCGGGCGACGGCCCCCCAGGCGGGGAATGGGGCGGGCCGAGCGCGACGCTCGAACTGAACGGTCCGGCGGAGCTGCCCCGGGACGGGTGGCTGGTCGAAGCCTTTGCCGAACACGGCAGCGGTTGGGCGGACCACCGCGCCCGCGGCCGATTTATCCCCGCCAACCCCGCGCGCGTCGAGTTTCCGCCCCTTGGCGCCGACACGGACGTCACCGCATGGCGGATCGCCCTCACCAGTCCCGACGGATTGTGGTTCGCGAGCGGTCGGCTTGAACCGAATGCGTTCGCGAGCGACCGTCCACCCCACCTCGCGCTGCTCGTGAACGGTCGCGGATACCTCGACGTTGTCGGAACGGGTGACGCGGCGCGGGGTCGAATCGTCCACGCGACCCCCCTCGACGGACCCGCGGAGGCGTGGCTGGCGGCGGGCGCGGGACCCGCGGGGCGGCCCGCGGGCGGCGTCGACCTCCTGCTGCCCGAGGAAGGCCGCGCCGCGCTCGGGCCGCTCGCCGCGGGGCCATGGCTGGTTTGGCTGGAGCACGACGGAATGCTCAGCGCGCCCCGCCGCATCGAGGTCGAACCCGGTGCGCGCCGCGAGATCTGGCTGCCCTGAAACGGGTCGCGGTTGCGCGCAAAGTCCGCGCGGCGCGAAGCAAACCGATTGGCGGAGCGGATGATGTCGCGATGGTCGCGATCCTGGTCGGATTGGTGCTGCTCGTCGTCGGCGCGGAGGCTTTGGTGCGCGGGGCATCCGCGCTTGCCCTGCGCCTTGGATTGACGCCGCTCGTCGTGGGCTTGACGGTCGTTGCGTTTGGCACGAGCGCGCCCGAACTCGTCGTCAGCGTCAACGCGGCGCTCGCGGGCAAGGGCGCGATTGCCGTGGGCAACGTCGTCGGCTCCAACATCGCGAACATCGGCCTGATCCTCGGATTGGCCGCGCTCGTACGGCCGATGCGGGTCCAGTCGCAGCTCGTACGCGTCGATCTGCCGGTGCTCGTCGGTGTGTCGGTGTTGATGCCCCTCTTCGTGATGGGCGGGTTGCAGCGCTGGGAGGGCGCAATCCTCTTTGCGCTGCTGCTCGTCTACCTGGGAGTGGCGCTGCGGCTTGCGCGCAACGAGAGCCAAAACGCCGCGCCGATCGGTGCGGATGCGGTGCCGCGCAAACCCACCGGCCTGCCGGCGCAAGTGCTCTTCATCGCCGGCGGGCTTGCACTGCTGGTTTATGGGGCCGACCTGTTCGTCGTAGGCGCGTCCGAGGTGGCGCGCACCGCCGGCATCAGCGAGCGCGTCATCGGGCTCACGCTCGTGGCGGTGGGCACGAGTTTGCCGGAACTCGCAACGTCGCTGATCGCGGCCCTGCGCGGCGAAAGCGACCTCGCCGTCGGCAATGTGGTGGGCTCGAACATCTTCAACGCGCTCGGCATCCTGGGTGCGGCGGCGATGGTCAATCCCCTGCTTGGCGCCACCGTCGAACCGGTCGACTTCGGCGCGATGCTGCTGTTTGCCGTGCTCCTGTTGCCCCTCGCCAAATCGTCCTTTGTGATCTCGCGCAAGGAGGGATTGCTGTTCCTGGCGCTCTACAGCGGCTACCTGCTCTGGCTGGCGCGCAGTTAGGGGCGCGCGCCGCGGCGGGTCGGGGCCGTTATGCTGGCCGCCCATGTCCCCCTCCCCCCAACGCCCGACCAGCGCCCGCGCCGCCCTCGCATCCGCGCCCGCCACCGGCGTCACATACGTCCTCGCCGAGGCCGCGAAGCTCGGCTTTTGGAGCGGACACCCCGACTGGGCGAACTTGGCGCAGGGGCAGCCGGAGTCGGGTCCGATCGAAGGCGCGCCCCCGCGCCTCGACGCCTTGGCGCTGCAGCCCGAGGACCACGCCGCGGGGCCGGTGAACGGCATCGAAGAGTTGCGCGAAGCGATCGCCCTGCATCTAAACACGCTGTACCGCAAAGGGCGCGGTTCGAAGTACACGGTGGAGAACATCGCGGTGGGTCAGGGCGGGCGCCTGGCAGTCGCGCGCGCGCTCGCACCGCTCGGGGCATTCGAGGTCGGCTACGTGCTTCCCGATGCGACGGCGTACGAGGAGCTCTCCGGGCTGCGGCTCGACCGCGCGCATGCGCTCGCCGTGCGCGCGCACGAAGAACTGGGGTTTGTCCTCGACACCGAGCGCCTGCTCGCAGAAATCGACAAACACCGCCTGTCAGCGCTATTGCTCGCCAATCCCAGCAATCCCTGCGGCAACCTCATCCAGGGCGACGAACTCGACGCGTTGGTCGCCGGTGCGCGCGAGCGCGACGCGCTTTTGCTGCTGGACGAATCCGCGAGCCACTACATCTGGACCCCGGACGGCGGCCCCGCTGCGGGGCCGGTCAGCGCCGCGGCTTCGATCGAAGACGTGGACGACGATCCCGTCCTGATCTTCGACGGCCTCGGCAAGAACTTCCGCTATCCCGGCTGGCGCCTCGGTTGGACGGCGGGCCCAAAGGAGTTGATCGAATCGATCCGCCGGGCCTCAAACGCGTTGGACGGCGGAGCTTCGCGTCTGTCCCAACGGGCCGCGCTCGAAGTGCTGGAGCCCGAGCGCGCAGCCCAGGAAACCCACGCGACGCGCGTGCACTTCGCGAAGAAGCGCAAGCTGATGCTGCGCCGGCTCGGCGAGCTCGGGATCCACGTCCCCGCGCCCCCCCGTGGCGGTTTTGCGTGCTGGGGATCGCTCGCGCAAATGCCCCCGCCGTTCGACGATGGGATGGCCTTTTTCCGGCGCGCGTTGCAGTACCGGGTTCTCGCGGTCCCGGGCCGCTTTTTCGACGCGGGCCGCGACGAGGAGGAGCACGCCTACGCCCAGTGGATGCGGTTTTCCTTCGCCCCGTCGATGGACCAACTGCGCATGGGCCTCGATCGATTGGCCCAAATGTTGCGAGGGGATTGATGCCTCCGGCGCCGCCACGTCAGGCGATGGCCGCGTCCACTTGGCGGCCCTGAGCGCGCCTGCGATGCCTCAAAGCCTCGAGTTTCTGCCCCACCTCCTCGCATCGCTCGGGGTCGTGCTCATTTCCGTCGCTACGGCATTGCACGCGCTCTTGAGCAAACGCCACTCGCGTTCCGCCGCGGGGTGGATCGCCATGTGCGTGTTTTTCCCGCTGGTCGGCGCGGCGCTGTACTGGCTGTTCGGGCAAAACCGCATCTACACACGCGCGCAGGAGCTGCGGTCCAAGTGGCCCAAAGCCGGGCACGTGCTCGTGGAGCGGACGTCGCCGGAGATACTCGCGACGGTCACCAAGGATCCGGATCAACTGGAGACGCTGCTTGCGATCGCTCGCACCGGCGACCGCGTCGCCCACCGGCGACTGGTCGGGGGAAATCGCATCACGCCGTTGCACGATGGCGAGGAGGCTTATCCGGCGATGCTGGCCGCCATCGCCAACGCGCGCGAGTTCGTCTACCTCACGACCTACATCCTCGACGGCAAACGCTGCCTGGCGGAGTTCGGAGCCGCCCTCGGTGCCGCCGTCGAGCGCGGTGTCGATGTGCGTTTCCTCATCGATGGCGTCGGCGAGCTCTACGGCTGGCCGCGGGCCGGCAGGGTCCTCGCCGAGCGGGGGGTCCAGGTGGCGCGCTTTCTACGACCCTCGCTCACCCTGCGCGGCCTGCATATCAACCTGCGCAACCACCGCAAGATTATGGTTGTGGACGGCCACGTCGGTTTCACGGGCGGCATGAACCTGCGCGACGGGCACTACACACAGGCACCCCACAACCGCCACCCGGTGCGCGACATGCATTTTGCGGTGGAGGGGCCGATCGTTACGGAGCTCGAAGGCGCGTTCCTCGACGATTGGGGGTTTGCGGAGGGCGGTGGAGTCGAGCGCGCGCCTTCGCCCCCCGGGCCCGCCCGGGGAATCGCGGTGTGCCGGGCGCTCCCGGCTGGCCCCAACGAGGACTTTGAGGTGCTGTCCTGGTCGCTGCTCGCCGCCATCGCCGCGAGCCGCCGGGAGGTGTTGATCGTGACCCCCTACTTCATCCCCAGCCGAGAGATGACCGGCGCGCTCGCCACCGCCGCCCTGTCCGGCGTCTCGGTCCGCATCCTCGTCCCCGAGCACAGCAATCTTGCCTTCGTGGACTGGGCGTCGCGCGCCATGCTGTGGGAGCTCCTCGAGCGCGGCGTGCGGATCGCCCTGCAGCCCAAACCCTTCCCCCACACCAAGTACCTCGCGGTCGACCGCATCTTCGCGTCCATCGGTTCCGCCAACCTGGATCCCCGCAGCCTGCGCCTCAACTTCGAGTTCAACCTGGAGGTGCACGACCGGGACCTGCCCCAAAAGCTCGCGAACGATTTTGAGCGCGACTGGGCCCGATCCCGCGAGATCAGCGCCGCCGAAGTCCACGCACTGCCGCTCCTGATCCGGATCCGCAACAATCTGGCCCGACTGCTCGAGCCCTACCTGTGACCCCACCCCCCATGCGCGACGCTCCCGCTCCCCCGTACCGCACCACACCGGAAGTGACGGAGCGCATGCCGCGCGGCCTGCCGTACCTGCTCGGCAACGAACTCGCCGAGCGGTTCAGCTTCTACGGCATGAAGGCGATCCTCGTCGTCTACATGACGGAGCATCTGCTCAACTCGAACGGCCAGCCCGCTTACATGTCCGACGAGGACGCGAAGTCCCTTTACCACCTCTTCAACGCGGCGGCGTACTTCTTCCCGCTCCTTGGATCGATCCTCTCGGACGTTTTCCTCGGCAAGTACAAAACGATCATCTACTTGTCGCTCGGTTACTGCGTCGGCCACGGATTGCTGGCGATGGGTGACTCCGGCATCGGCGCGCAGCTCTTCGAGCCGAAAACGTGGATGTATGCGGGGCTTTTGTTCATCGCGATCGGCGCAGGCGGCATCAAACCCTGCGCTTCAGCCAACCTCGGTGACCAGTTCGGCTCGCGCAACAAGCACCTGCTCGCGAAGGCGTTCGAGTGGTGGTACTTCTCGATCAACGTCGGCGCCGCAGCATCGTCGTTCCTCATCCCTAAGCTGCTAGACGAGTACGGACCCTGGGTTGCGTTCGGACTCCCGGGGGTCCTGATGGTGATAGCGACTATCACGTTCTGGGTTGGACGCCACAAGTTCGCCCACGTGCCACCGTCCGGTTGGGCGAAGTTCCGCTCGGAAACCCTGAGCCCCGAGGGATTGCGCTCGCTGCGCTACCTCGCGCCGCTGTTCCTGCTCTTCGTGCCAATGTTTTGGTCGATCTTCGACCAAACGGGGTCCGCGTGGGTGCTCCAGGCAAACGCTATGGACCTCAACGTCTTAGGTTACGAGCTCCTGCCGGCCCAAATCCAAGCCGCCAATCCGGTCTTCATCCTGTTCCTCTTGCCGCTCTTCGCCCTGGTCATCTACCCGCGGCTGAACCGCGTGGTCGGCCTGACCCCCTTGCGGAAGATCGGCATCGGTTTTTGCGTCACCATCCTGGCATCGGCGATGACGGCCTGGCTGCAGATGCGAATCGACGGCGGGGAGACACCCTCCATCCTCTGGCAGATCCTCGGGTACCTCGTGTTGACGTCCGCCGAGGTCCTCGTGTCGATCACGACCCTCGAGTTCGCCTACTCCCAGGCACCGCGGAAGATGAAGTCCTTCATCATGGGCATCTACTTCCTCGGTGTCAGCTTCGGCAACCTGTTTGCTTCCGGCGTGAACAAGGTCATGTCGCTGGGTTGGATCACCCTCGAGGGCGCCGACTACTTCTGGTTCTTCACGGTGGCGATGGTGGTCGTGACGCTCGCCTACTTCGTGTTTGCCGCCAAGTACAAGGGCGACACGTTCGTGCAAGACGAAGGCGAATGATCGCGTTGGCCCCGCGCGGCCCGAGCCTCCCGCGGAGCCACTCCCGGGGGCCCTGTCGCTCCCGGGGGAACGGGCGCTCCCGGGGGAACGGGCGCTCCCGGGGGCCCTGTCACTCCCGGGGGCCCGGGCGCGGCGCGCTGCGCTGCTCCAGGTAAACCGCAAGCGGAAACGCGAACGCCCACGACGCCGCGAGCACCGCGAGGCTGGGCCACAGGTCGGCGTGCAGTTCGAGAGCGCCGAGCCGTGCTCCCGCCCAGTACGACAGCGGACCGCTGACCGCGCCCAACACCAGCGCCAAAGCCAAACGGCCGCTGAGCCAGCGCATCGAATGGCGCAGGGTGAGCGCCAGATTCGCCCACAGCCCTACCATCCACAGGGGAACGAGGCCCAACCGCGGTCCTCCGTCGAAGTTCAAGAACCCCAGCGCCGTCCAAATGGTGTCGAGCACCAAACCGACTCCCATCAACCACACCGCGAGCACGAGGTCCTGGCGCCAGGGGCCGCAAATTCGGCGCTGGAAGTTGACGTGTGCCAGCGCGAACAGCGCCACCGCCAACGGTCCGATCCAACCGTGGCCTTGCGCCGCGCCGAGGACGCTGGCGAACCAAGCGAGTTGGAAACCGACGAAGTTCGCGACGTTGGCCATCAGGAAAGGGGCGGCAGGAAGGGTGCGGAGCGGTCCAGGGGCTTCGCAAAAAGGTATTGGACGTCCTGGATCGCGCGCTCCTCAAAACCGCCTTCGCAGTAGATCAGGTACCACTCGAAGAGGCGCAGGAACTCCGGGGTGTAACCGAGCGCCGCGATCGCCGCGCCATTTAGATGCAGCCCCCGACGCCAGTGCGCGAGGGTGGTCGCGTAATGGGGTGTTAGGTCCTCCATCTGCGTGAGCCGCAGGTCGCTGGACGCCGTCATCGCCTGGAGCAGTGCCGTCGTCGACGGGATCGTGCAGCCCGGGAACACGTAGCGCTGCACAAAATCGACGCTGCGCTTCGCGGCCTCGAAATACTGGTCCTGGATCGTGATCGCCTGAACGAGTGCACGCCCGTTCGGCTCGAGCAGCCCCCCGAGGGCCGCGAAGTACTCGCGGTACTGGCGCCAACCAATCGCTTCGATCATCTCGATCGAAACCAGCTTGTCGAACGTGCCGCGCAGGTTGCGGTAGTCCTCGCACAGGACCGTCACGCGGCCCGCGAGACCCGCCGCGCGCACACGCGCAACGGCGACCTCGTGTTGCGCACGGCTGATCGTCGTCGTGGTCACGCGGCACCCAAACCGCGCTGCCGCGTGGAGGGCGAGTCCGCCCCAGCCGGTGCCGATCTCGAGCAGGTGGTCGCCGGGACCAAGTTCGAGCTTGCGGCACGTGCGCTCTAGCTTGTTCAAGGACGCGTCCTCAAGGCTCTGCCCAGGGTGGTCGAACAGAGCGCAGGAGTAGGACAGCGTCGGGTCGAGGATCAGGTCGAAGAAGGCGTTTCCAAGGTCGTAATGCGCCGCGATGTTGCGCCGCGCACCGCGCGGTGTGTTCGGGCGCAGGCGGTGGAAGAGGTTCAAGAACGGCCGGGAAAGGCGCGCGAGACCGCCCTCGATACCCGTCGAAAGCCCGCGGTTGAGACCGAACAAACGCACTACGGTCACAGGATCGTCGCTGGTCCAGTGGCCGCGCGCCCACGCCTCGCCGGCGCCGACCGAACCGCGCAGCGCGAGCGCCCACCAAAACTCGGGATCGAGGATACGCACCCGGCCGACCAGCTCCGCACCTGTCGCGGGATGGCGGGCTTGATGGCCAAAGCGCAGTGTCCGCCCGCCCGCCCCCCCGGCCGACGTCGTGTCGATGAACTCGAGCACACCGTGCTCGATCGCACCAAGCCGCCGGCAAACGGCGTCCGCGAGCACACGGTCGGAGAACCCCGGCAAACGCGCTGCAACGCGGCCAAGCTCAGCAGTGAGGGGGCTTGCGTTCAGAGTATTCATCGCTCGGTCGGTGAACGGGGCGCGCCCGACGGGTGGCTGAAGAATGGTGTTCTGCCGAGCCACAGGCGCGCGGCCTGGCCGTAGATCGCGGCCAGGGTCAACAGGCCTTGGGCCGGGTGGCGTGCCAGCATCGCCGCAAGGCTGCGCCCATCCAGCGGCCGGCGCGTGAGGCTCAACGTGGCGTCGAAACAGACCGCGCCGTTCGCGGGATCGACGTTTTCCATGTGGATCGCGAGCGTGTCGGCCGGACGCGCAAAGCTCCAGTCGTAATGGTGCTCCATCGGTTGGAAAGGCGAGACGTGGAATGCCTTCTCGAAGTGGAAGCGCTGCACCTTTTGGTGCGCACCCGCTGCGCGACCGTCCAACACGTAGGCGTGGCGTTCGCCCCAGGGTGTGTTGGTGATCTCGGCAACCACCGCGTCGACGGCGACACCGAGGCGGTCGAAGCACCAGTAAAACGCGACGGGATTGAAGGCCAATCCGAACGAGCGCGGCGCCACTAAAACACGGATAGGTCCCTTGGGCTCGAAACCCAGGGCCGCACGCACGCGTCCACGTACATGGGTGTCGAGGTCGCGCGCCGCGTCGGCGGCGGACAGGCCCGCGGGGGCCCGGTCGCCACCCAGCAGGTCGCGGCGCAGGACGCAGTTGACGTTGGGACGCTCAAATGACCAAAGCCAGCGGCCCTGGAACACCGTCGGAAGCTCGTCGAGGTCGAGGTAGAGCCACGTGGTGCGGTACGAAAACGCGCGCGGGCGCGCACCGATCCGGCGGTGGCGCACCGTGCCGGTGTAGATCGCGCTCGCGCGCTCGCCGCTCGCGGTCACCACGTGTGCGCTCCTAGCGCCTGCGCAACGCGCAATCCACTTTTAACGCCGTCCTCGTGAAACCCGTAACCCCAGTACGCGCCCGCGAACCACGTGTTGCGCGCGCCGTTGATCGCACTCCACCGTCGCTGCGCCGCCACGGCAGTGTGGGAGTACACCGGGTGCTCGTACGCGAGGCGCCGCAGGATGCGCGCGGGATCGATGGCGTCCGTGTGGTTGAGCGTGACAAGGAACTGCTCGGGACCGTCGATCGATTGCAGACGGTTCATGTGGTAACTCACCGCGACCCGCGCATCGGGCCCAACCCCCAGTTGGTGGTAGTTCCATGCGGCCCAGGCCTTCTTGCGCCGCGGCAAAAGCCGCGCGTCGGTGTGCAGAACGGCCTCGTTCGGTTGGTATTCAAACGCTCCCAACACTTCGCGCTCGCGCGGATCCGCATCGGCGAGCAGCGCGAGTGCCTGCGGTGCGTGGACGGCGAGGACGGCGGCATCAAAGCGCTCCGTCGCGCCGGCCTGCGTGGTCACTTCCACGCCGTTTGTGTCGCGCCGCACCGACCGCACCGGCGTTTGGAGACGCACCGCGGCGCAAAACGGCGCGCTGATCGGTCCGAGGTAACGGCTCGAGCCCCCGCGAACGACGCGCCATGCGGGGCGCTCGTCGACCGACAGCATCCCGTGGTTCGCGAAAAACTGAACGAAGTAACGCGCCGGGAAAGCGAGCATCTGGCGGTGGCTCGCCGACCAGATCGCGGCCCCCATCGGCAAAAGATAGTCCTGTGCGAAGCGCGGGCCGTACCCGCCGCGCTCGAGGTACTGCGCAAGCGTCGGTCCAGCTTCGAGCTCCGGCAGCTCCAGCAGCGTTCGCGCGGTGCGATTGAAGCGCAAGATCTCGCGCACCATGCCGATGAAGCTTGGGCGCAACAGGTTCATGCGCTGGGCGAACAGCGTGTCGAGGGAGTGGCCGTTGTACTCAAGGCCGGTGACACTCGAACGCACGCTGAAGCTCATGTCACTGGCCTGCGACGGGACGCCCAGATGCTCCAGCAGCCGGATGAAGTTCGGGTAGGTCCAATCGTTGAAGACGATGAATCCGGTGTCGATCGCATACGCATTTCCGCCGAGTTCGATGGCGTGGGTATGGGTATGCCCGCCGAGGCGATCGGCGGCTTCGAAAACCACGAGCTCGTGGTGCTCGGCAAGGAAATGCGCGGCGACGAGGCCGCTGATTCCGGTTCCGACGACGGCGATCCGCATAGGGGGGGGGCGTTCCAGCGCTCTTCGCCCGCGCGCCCGATTTGGATGCGAGCGCGCCGCGGCCGATAGCGATGGGGGACGATAGCGCCCCCGGACACGCCTGTCACAGCCCAGCGTCGACCGTGCCGCCCCGTGCTGCGCCGTGCTGCGCCGCGCCGCGCCGCGCCGTGCCGCGCCGTGCCGCCCTGCGTCTAAATATTGGCGCTTTCGATGGAAATCAGGCCTTCCGGCTGTCCTGGCTTGCCTGATTCCCCTGACTTCCGCGCCCGACTCGCCCGTCGCGCACGTCGCGCGGCACCGGCTTCAGGTCCCACACGAGGCCAAGCCAGGAAAGCGCAACGAGGCCGTAGTAGGTCAGGTCGACCTCCCACCAATAAAAGCCCTGACGCGTCGAGGACTGGTAGTGGTGGTGGTTGTTGTGCCAACCCTCGCCGAGGGTCAACAGCGCGAGCAGCGGGTTGTTGCGGCTCGTGTCGGAGGTTTCGTAGCGGCGCGAACCAAAAACGTGGCTGAGGGAGTTGATCGTGAACGTCGCGTGCGCGAGCACGACCGTCGAGATCACGTAACCCCACACCAGCATCTGCCAACCGCTCGTGCCCAAGCTCGGCCACAGCGCGTCGAGGGCGATCCCCAAACCGAACATCGCCGCGCCGGTCGCGAACGGCACGAGGGTGTCAAAGCGGTCGAGGAAACGCAGCTCGGGGAAACGCACGAGGTCGCGCACGGCCGCGAGGTCGGTCGGGAAGTTATCGGCGGTGCTGATCCAACCCACGTGGCTCCACCAGAATCCATGCTGCAACGGCGAGTGGACGTCCTCGGGCTTGTCGGAGTTTTGGTGGTGGCGGCGGTGGTGCGATGCCCACCACAAGGGCCCGCGCTGGGTCGCGGACGCGCCGAGCAGCGCCATCACGAACTGGCCGGCGCGGGAGGTCTTGAACGTGCGGTGGGAGAAGTAGCGGTGGTAGAAGCCCGTGATCGCGAACATGCGCACGAGGTACATGCCAACGGCCACGGCAACCGCGATCGGGCTCCACCCGACCCACAGGACGGCGAGGCACGCCAGGTGAAGCAGCGCGAACGGCAGCATGCGCACCCACTCCACGCGCCGCGCGGCGTTCTTGCGCGGAGCGGCGCGCTTGAGCTCTTCCGACTGCGCCCAGGTGTCCATGGACAGCGCGAGCCGCGCCAGGATCCGCCGCCATTGCGGACGGTGGCGCGGGCTCGCGGGCGCGAGCGGGCCGCCCATCGATGCCGATGAAGGCGCGGCGGGGTGCTCCGGCAGCGGAAATCCCGCGGGTGCGGCGTGGACCTTGTGGGAGTGGTCGCGGTGGGGGTAATCGCGAACACGCGACCCCTTGGACGGCGGTGCGTCGACGCTCTGCGGGCCCCGTGCGGAAGAAGGTTCGAAGGACATGGAATAATTAGGGGTGGCCGCAGGGAGCGGCAAAGCGCGTGGGGCGCGTTTCAGGACGGGCGGTCGCGGTGTCGGAACAGGTAGTGCGCAACACGCCACTCGTCGCCGCCGTGGTAGCCGAAGAGTTCCGCGCAGGACATGAAAAATACGCGCCAGCGTTCGAACCAGCGCGCCGCGTCCTCACCGTGCACACCGCGCAAGATCTCGAGGAGTTCCTCGCGATGGGAGTCTTGGTTGGCGAGCCAGTGCTCGGACGTGCGCGCGTAGTGGGAGCCGCTGACGCGCCAGTGCTGTTCGGCGACGAGGTGTTCGTCGTAACCGAGGAAAAGTTGCTCGGAGGGCATCAACCCGCCGGTGAAAAAGTGCCGACCCATCCAATCGTTGTCGCCATCGATCTCGAAGGGGTAGGTGTAGCGCGTGTGGCAGAAAACGTGGACGAACGCGCGGCCCTTTGGCCGCAGCCATCCGGCCACGCGCTCGAAGAGCAACGCGTGGTTGCGCACGTGCTCGAACATCTCGACCGAGACGATGCGGTCGAACGAACGGTCCGTGCGAAAGCGGTTGATGTCCGCGGTGATGACTTCGACGTTTGCGAGGCCGCGCTCGCGCGCCCGCTCTTCGATGAACCGCCGCTGGGGCGCGCTGTTGGAGAGGGCGACGATGCGGCTCGCGGGGTAACGCTCGGCTATCCATAGGGTCAAGGAACCCCAACCGCAACCCAGCTCGAGCACGTCCTGCCCGTCTTCCAGCTGCGCGCGCTCCGCGCTCAGAGCGAGCATCAGCTCCTCGGCCTGGGCGAGGGACTCCGCGCCGGTCGGATAATAACACGACGAGTATTTGAGGCGCGGGCCGAGCACGCACTCGAAAAAGCGCGGCGGAACCTCGTAGTGCTGGCGGTTCGCGGCGTCGGTCTCGACGGCGAGCGGGCTCGAGCGCAGTTCGAGGAGGTGCCGCTGTGGATGTTCGCGCGCGGCCTCGTCGCGCAGGCGCTGACGCAACAGCCGGCGGATTCCAAAGCGGACCAGGGCGTCGGGCAACGCTCCCCGATCGATCAAACCGTCGACGAGGCTCATGCGCGAACATCCCCGCGCCCGACGGCGCCCGCGGCGCGCGACGCGGGCGAAGCGCGGACGATGGGTGTTTGCGAGGGGGTGCTGAGGCGGTCGTGGACCATCGTGCGAGGCGGTGGGCGCCGGTGAGCGGGGCGGCCCGGCCGCGCGCGCGACCATTAGACCGCCCCGACGACTTCGCGGCGTGTAGGACCTCGGTGAAGCGCGGGCTGCGCCGAGGCTGTGCGCTGACCCTTCGCGCCGGGTGGCGCGCGGGATGCCCGCGGGGTTGCTTTCACGCGGGCGCTACACAGGCGGCCAGCGTCCCGCGCCGGCCGACGTTGGGCTGAACTTCGGCGAATGGCGTGCTCTGCTGGGCCGCAAGCGCGACGGCCCCGCCAGGCTCTAGCCCGGGCTGGCCCGGGTTATTCATCAGGTTTT
>JBBRWC010000006.1:0-69940 GCA_038246255.1 Planctomycetota bacterium | reverse complement strand
GGGCTCGCGTTTCAGGCGGTCGACGACGTCCTCGACGTCACTGGGGACGCGGCGACCCTGGGCAAGACCCCGGGGAAGGACGCGGCGCTGGAGCGCGACACGCTGGTCGCCACCCTCGGTTTGGATGGCGCAGGCAGGGAGGCCCAGGAGCGGGCCGCCGGGGCCCACGCGGCGCTCGCCGAACTGGAACTCGGCCCCGACAGCCGCGCCGCCCAACTCGTGGGTTACCTCCTCGACCGGCGCGCCTGAACGCGGCTCCCAAGCGGCTCCAAAAGCGCACCTTTGCCCCCGGTCCGCTTTTGGACCCACGGACGGCACTCCCGCACCTTGAAAAGCGGTCCCGCCTCTAAGACACTTGGCCCGCGCGTCCGACGATGCTCCACCCGCCCAACGCGGCCGCCCCTTTGGCGGCGCCAGCCGGGCCTTTGCGCGGCCGCGGTCCGGCCGCCTGCGCCTGCGATGTCCGACACCCAACGCTCTGGCCGCGAGGCCTCCAAGGAGGCGCCCGCCTACCCGCTCCTCGACGGGCTGCGCTCGCCGCAGGACCTCAAGCGGCTCCCGGAGACCGAGCTGCCCGCGGTTGCCGCCGAGCTGCGCCGCTTCCTCCTCGAGGCGGTGCAGTCGACGGGCGGCCACCTCGGGAGCAACCTCGGCGTTGTCGAGCTCACGCTCGCGCTCCACTACGTTTTTGACTTCCGCCGCGACCGGCTGGTGCTCGACACGAGCCACCAAAGTTATCCGCACAAGATCCTGACCGGGCGCCGCGACCGCTTCCCCGGGCTGCGGCAAACCGGCGGGATCTGCGGTTTCTCCAACCCTGAAGAGTCGGATTACGACCTCTTCCACACCGGCCACGCAGGCACGAGCATCAGCCTCGCGACGGGCCTCGCGATGGGCTTGCGGCACGAGCCCGACCCGCCCCATGCGGTTGCGGTGATCGGCGACGCATCCCTCGGCGCCGGGGTTGCTTTCGAAGCGCTGAACCACGCGGGTGCAAGCGGACTGCGCATGCTTGTCGTCCTCAACGACAACGAGTGGTCCATCAGCAAGAGCGTCGGCAGCCTCGCGCGCTACCTCTCGCGCATCCGCTCGAACCGGGTCGTGCAGCGCGCGCAGCAGGAGATCCACAACCTGATCGCGTCCATTCCGCTGATCGGTGACAAGGTGGAGCGCACCTTGGACGAGGTCCGCGAGGTGTTGCGGCACACGATCGTCGCGGGCCACGTGTTCGAAGAGCTCGGTGTCACGTACGTGGGGCCGCTCGACGGCCACGACGTCGGATTTCTCGTCGAGAAACTGCGCCGTGTGCGCGAGCTCGAGGGCGTCGTGCTGCTGCACACGCTAACGGAGAAGGGCAAAGGCCACCCCAAGGCGTCGACGCACCCCGAGCGTGTCCACGCAGCGAAGCCGCCGTCGGGCAAGTCCGCGCCCAAACCCGAGTCGCCGAAGGTCGAGCCGAGCCGCATCTCGGGCACGCCGCTCAGTGCGGGTCCCGCGTTCACCCAGTCCTTCGGCGAGGCGCTGATCGCCGCGGCCGAGCGGGATCTGCGCGTGCACGCGATCACCGCGGGCATGCCGTCGGGCACAGGCTTGCTCGAGTTCGCCGAGCGCTTCCCGACACGCTTCCACGACACCGGCATCACTGAACAGCACGCGGTCGCGATGGCCGCGGGCATGGCCAAAGCAGGTTTGCGGCCCGTCTGCGCGATCTATTCGACGTTTTTGCAGCGCGCCTACGACCAGGTGTTCCAGGAGGTCTGCCTCCAGGGGTTGCCGGTCCTGTTTGCGATGGACCGCGCCGGACTCGTCGGCCAGGACGGCCCGACGCACAACGGCGTGTTCGACATCGCGTACCTGCGCACACTGCCGGGCATCGTGCTCGCGGCGCCGCGGGATGCTTCGGACCTTGAGCGCATGCTCGCTCTCGGCCTGAAGTTGCCCGGCCCGATGGGACTGCGCTGGCCGCGCGCTCAAGCTCCCGCCCACGAGCGTGTCCACGTGTCGGAGCGGGCCGAAATGCGCCCGGGCCTGGCCGAAGTGCTGCTCGACGAGGGTGACCTCGTGCTGTGGGCCTTTGGCGCGATCGTGGGTGAAGCACTGCTCGCCGCCGAACGCCTGCGCGACCGCGGTATTGCGGTGGGGGTGGTGGACGCGCGCTTTGCAAAACCGCTGGACGAAGACCTGCTCGGCATGCACGTGCGCGAGCGCCGCTTTGTAGTCACGGTCGAAGAACACCAGCGCGCGGGTGGCTTCGGCTCCGCGGTGCTCGAGGCTGCAGCGCGTGTGCCGGGAGCCCGCGCGCAACTGCGGACCCTCGCGATCCCCGACCGCTACATCGAACACGCGACCACGCGGGAAGAACAGCTCTCCACCTGCGGGCTCGACGCCGACAGCATCGAGCGCTCCGTGTTGCAGCTCTTGCGCCCGACCCTCGTCTAACGTCGAATGACCGGCCACGACGTCCCTTCGAAATCCCCATGGCCCGCCCTCCCCAGCAGGATCCGAAGCGCTACGACGTCACGCTGCCCTCCCAAGCGACGCCGCGTTTAGGAGTCATCCAGCGTGTGCTCGTGTTCGCGCACCCCGCAAAACCGGGGGTGCGCGAGCTTTTGCGCGACCTCGAGGAATTCCTGCGCTCGCGCGTTGAAACGGTGCTTGTCGAAACGGACGTGCACGCGTTTGCGCTGGCGCGGGAAGCGGGCCGCGGCGCAGCTCCCCGGCCAGATCTCGTGATCGTGCTCGGGGGCGACGGCGCGATCCTCGGCGCGGTGCGCGCGTTTGCGTCCGATCCCGTGCCGACCCTTGGCATCAACTTTGGTCGCGTGGGGTTCCTGGCGTCGACCCCCACGGGCCGCTGGCGTGAAGTGCTCCAGTGCACCTTCGACGGCCGCGCGATCGTCGAACCGCGACTGCGCATCGCCGCCGAACGCCGCGGGCGCGGACCCCTTGCCCGGGCGATCGCCCTGAATGACGTCGTGGTGCACCGACCGTCCCGCGGGCCGATGGGGACGATTCGCCTGCGAGTGGGCGAAACCTGGGTCACCGACTACCGCGCCGACGGGCTGATTGTCGCGACGCCGAGCGGGTCGACCGCGTACTCCCTCTCCGCGGGTGGCCCGATCCTTGAGCCCTCGGTCGAAGCCATCGTCGTCACTCCCATCTGCTCGCAGGGCCTCGCCAACCGGCCGCTCGTGCTCTCCGCGGGCGCGGAGCTGCGCATCGAGGTGACCGAGGAGGATGAGGACCCGACACGCATTGTCGTGGACGGCCAGTCGATGGGGGATTTGGGACCGGGCGAAGTGCTGCGCCTCGAGGCCCATCCCCAGCGCTACCCGCTGATCGCCATGCCCGACCTCGACCCCTACCGGCGCCTGCGCGACCGGCTGGGCTGGGGCGGCGGCCCGAATCCCGCGGGCGGCTGAAGCCCGGCGCTGCGCCCCGGTCAGACGACACGGCCGTCGTGCATGTGCACGGTGCGTGCGCAGCGTGCGGCCACGGATTCGTCGTGGGTGACAAGCAAAAGTGTGAGGCCCCGGCGGCGTTGCTCTTCAAAGATCAGTTCGAGGACGGCAGCGCCCGTCGTGCTGTCGAGGTTGCCGGTGGGCTCGTCCGCGATCATGAGCGCCGGATCGTTGAACAGGGCGCGCGCGAGCGCGACCCGTTGGCGTTCGCCGCCCGAGAGTTGGGCCGGGCGGTGGGTGAGGCGCCGGTCGAGCCCGAAGCGCGTGAGCGACTGGGTAGCGAGTGAGCGCAGCTTCGAGCGGTTGCGCAGGTAGCTCAAGCGGCCGTGGGCGATCATCGCCGGCAACAGCACGTTCTCAAGAGCCGTGAGCTCCGGCAGCAGGTGATAAAACTGGAACACGAACCCGATCGCGCGGTTGCGCAGCCGCGCGCGTTCCTGGATCGAAAGAGCCCAGCATTCGCGGCCGTCGAGGCGCACGGACCCCGCGTTCGGGCGCTCCAATAGCCCCAGGACGTGCAGCAGGGTCGATTTGCCCGCGCCGGAGCTGCCGAGCAGCGCCACGCTTTCGCCGCGCTCAAGATCGAGGTCGACACCGCGCAGCACCGGCAGTTTGGCACCGGCCAGCAGAAAGTGCTTTTCGACGCCGCGCACGACGAGCAACGGCCCGTTCGGCGCTTGGCCACCGCCGGTCGTCGGCCGTTGTGCCGGCAGGTGCTTGGCTCCGCCGCGGGCAGGGTCGAAGGTGCGGGTTTCCATGGGGCTCATTCGTAGCGCAGGGCCACCAGGGGGTCCAGGCGTGCCGCACGCCACGCGGGAACGGCGGCGCAGCACAGGGTGATCGCGAAGGCACCGCCGACGATGAGCGCTACGGGCCCCGGTTCGACGACCGCCGGGATGCGATCGAAAAAGTACACGTCGCGGTTGAAGATTTGCACGCCGAGCACACCGCTCAGCCACTGTTCGATGCGGTCGATGTGGAGCGCGCCCTGGACCCCCAGGAGCGCCCCGACGCTCGCCCCAAGGAGCGCGTCCCACAGGCCAATCAGAAGAAACGTCGCGAGGATCCCGCCGGGCGGAGCGCCCAGGGCCGCGAGGATCCCGATGTCGCGCCGTTTTTCCGCGACCATCATCGTCAGGATCGCGAAAATCGTGAAGCCGGCGACGAGCAGGATCAGGCTGAGCATGATTGCCATCAGCACCCGCTCGTTTTCGATCGCGCCGAGGAGCGTGCGCCGGAAGTCCTCCCACGTGCGCACCTGGCCGCCGGCGCCTAGGTCCTCTTCGCGGCCGTTCCACCAGATCGCGCCGCGCTCGGCAAGTTTGCGCTCAAGGTCCACCTGCAGCGCGCGGCCATGGCGATCGTAATCCTGTGTTTTGACGAGGATTTCGCTGAAGGCGAGGCCGCCGCCCAAAAAGTCCGCGAGCTCGGTGCGTTCCAGGTAGATGCGCTCAAGGTCCATCGCGTTTTCGCCCGAGCGAAAGCTTCCGGCGATCACGAACTTGCGGTTGCTGATCGAGACGCGGCCGGTCAGGGGATCGGGCACGACCGTGGCGAGTTCGAGTTCGTCGCCGCGGCGCATGCGCAGGGCGCTGAAGAGCTGCTCGCCGACGATCACACTGGCGCGTTTGGGCCCCGGGATGTCCGCGCCTGTGCGCGGGGGTGCGAACGGATTCCACGGGTCCTCGACCGGTGACCCCAGGCGCTTGGGATGGGGGTCGCGGTCGAGGCCCAGCAGGAGGTCGGTGGTGTCGAAGTCATCCTGCACGAGGGGCGCCCGGAACGGCCAGCCCATCAGGCGGCTGACACCTTCGAGCAGCGGGTACCCAAAGCGCTCGAAACTGAGGACATCGACACCGACCAACTGGGCGCCCATCATGCGCCCGGCTTCCGTGTCAGTGAGGACGTCGCGCGAGGTCCCGGCGCGCTGGCCACCCTGCGCCAAAAGGCCGTACCACACGAGGCGCGCGCTCGCCGCAACCACGCGCGGATCCGCGCGGATGACCTCGAGTGCGATCCGCGGATCCCGGGGCACCGGCCCGCCGGCCGACGTCTGGGCATCCTGCGCCGGCGATACGATCAGGTCCGCGAGGTTGCCACGCACCGTGCGCTTCGTCTCTTCGAGGAAGCCCGTCATGATCGACAGGATCATGATCAGCGCGCCGACGGCCACGGCGATGCCGACGATGCCAATCAGGTTCGTGAGACGCGCGCGCAGGTAGCGCCAACTGAGGAAGGTGCGGTACACGCGATCAGGACCCCGGAACCGGCGGTCCCGCGGGTTTTGCGCCTTCGCTCTCCCGATCGGATTCCCCGCCGCCGCCATCGTGGTGCACGGGGCGCAGGGTTGGGAACAGCAACACGTCGCGGATCGAATCCTGGCCCGTCAGCACCATCACGAGCCGGTCGACGCCGATGCCGACACCCGCGGTGGGTGGCATGCCGTACTCGAGCGCTTGGACGTAGTCGACGTCCACTTCACCGGGTGCTTCGGGATCCTTGGTCGCGATCTGCTCCTCGAAACGGCGTTCCTGCTCCTGTGGATCGTTGAGTTCGCTGAAGCCGTTCGCGACCTCCATGCCGCCGATGAACAGCTCGAAACGCTCCGCGACCTGCGGATTGTCCGGGTCGGCCTTGGCGAGCGGGCTGATCTCGATCGGGTAGCCAACCACGAATACCACACCCTCGAGCGCGTCTTCGCAGGTCGCTTCAAACACGTCGTTCGCGAGTTTCGGGTAACCGTGCGCTTCGCTCAGTTCGAGTTTGCGCGCGATCGCCCGCACCGCGTCGCGCTCGTGCCACGCGCAGCCGTTGCGCTCCTCGAAGAGGTCCATGTAGCTGACGCGGCGGAATGGCGCGCGCAGGTCGTACTCGCGCTCGCGGAAGCGCACACGCGTCGAACCGTTGACTTCGCGTGCGGCCGCTTCGATCAGCTCCTCGGTGAGTTGGATCTGGTGGCGATAGTCTGCCTGGGCCCAGTACACCTCGAGCATGGTGAATTCGGGGTTGTGGCGCAGGGACAGGCCCTCGTTGCGGAAGTTGCGTGCGAACTCGAACACCTTTTCGAGGCCACCGACGATCAGGCGCTTCAGGTACAGCTCGGGCGCGATGCGCAGGTACATGTCAAGCCCCAGCGCCTTGTGGTGTGTCACGAACGGCCGGGCGGTCGCTCCACCCGCAATCGGTTGCAGTACGGGGGTCTCGACTTCGAGGAAACCCTTCGCCTCCAGGTCGCGGCGGATTTTGGACACGATGCGGCTGCGCGCGACAAAAACATCGGCGATGCCGGGCGAGCTCCACAGGTCGACGTAGCGCCGACGGTACCGCTGCTCCTTGTCGACCAGGCCGTGCCACTTTTCCGGCGGCGGCGCGATGCTCTTCGCGAGGATCTGAATGGACGCGACCCACAGGGTGGGCTCGCCCTTTTGCGTGAAGCCGAGCTCGCCGGTCACACCCACGAGGTCGCCGCCGTCGAGCAGCTTGCGGTTTGGCCACCAGGCCTCGAGGGAGTCCTTCTTGAAGCCGAGCTGGATGCGGCCGCTGCGGTCCACGAGTGGCGCGAAGATCAGCTTGCCGAAGTCGCGCAGGGACAGCAGGCGTCCGGCCGCGGTCACACGGGCCGCAAAACGCGGGCCGGGAGCGTCGGCGTGTCCGAGGTCCTTGACCAGTTCTCCGAGCGGCTCCGCTTCCACCCCGCGGGCGGGGTAGGGGTCGACGCCGGCGGCGCGCAGGCGCGCCAACTTGTCCAAACGGTCGGGATGGGCGAGGTCAGTCATGGGGCGCGCACCGCTGGACCGGCCGCTTTGGCGAACGATACGAGACACCGCGGGAGACACCGCGGATCGGCCGTCGGAAAGGACGACGGCCGCAGCCCGTGGGGCCGCGGCCGTGCGTGGGTGGTGGAGGATAGGGGATTCGAACCCCTGACCTCTACAATGCCATTGTAGCGCTCTACCAACTGAGCTAATCCCCCGGGTGGTCGACGTGTCGGCCTCGAGCCGCGGGGTCCCCGGGCGGCTCACCAGCCGTGCGCGGGCCGGAGAAGATGCCGAGCGGCGCCCCCGGCGTCAAGGCCGCGCTTTTGCATGGCGCTGGCCGGACCCGTTCGCCGCCGTGAGATCCGTGCGGTCCAGACCCCGGCGCCCGATCTTCCCCCGCTTGTGTTGCTGGCTTCCCCCGCTTGTGTTGCTGGCTTCCCCGGCTTGCATTGCTGGCCTTCCCGGCTTGTATTGCTGGCCTTCCCGGCTTGCCATGCCGGGCCGTCCGGTGCGAACGCGCCTTCCCCCCGACCTTCCTCCACGTCCGTGAGCCAACACTACAACCCGAACGCCATCGAAGCCCGCTGGCAAGCCCGCTGGGAGGCGGAAGGCACCTATCGCACGCCGAACCCGGGTGAACCCGGCTCCGAGCGCGAAAAGTTCTACGTGCTCGACATGTTCCCGTACCCCTCCGGCGCGGGGCTCCACGTTGGGCATCCGACGGGGTACATCGGCTCGGACATCGTCGCCCGTCGGGCGCGCATGCAGGGCAAAAACGTGCTGCACCCGATGGGGTTTGACGCGTTTGGACTGCCGGCCGAGCAGTACGCGATCCAAACCGGCAAACACCCCGCCGAAACGACCGCACAGAACATCGCGAACTACCGCCGGCAGCTGCGCGCGATCGGATTCAGCTACGACTGGTCGCGCGAGGTCAACACGTCGGATCCGCGCTACTACCGCTGGACGCAGTGGATTTTTGCGCGCCTTTTCGAGCGTGGCCTCGCATACCAGGCCGAGGTGCCGGTGTGGTGGTGCGAAGCGCTGAAGACCGTGCTGTCGAACGAGGAAGTCATCGACGGGCGTTCGGAGCGCGGGGACCATCCGTGCGAGCGCCGCCCGCTCAAGCAGTGGATGCTGCGCATCACCGCGTACGCGGACCGCCTGATCGACGATTTGGACGGCCTGGATTGGCCGGAATCGGTCAAAACGATGCAGCGCGAGTGGATCGGCCGCAGCGCGGGCGCGGACATCCACTTCAAGGTGGAAGGGCACTTCGAGGTGGACGGCTTGGACCAGCGCCTGTCCGTGTACACCACGCGCCCGGACACGTTGTACGGCGCGACGTTCATGGTGATTTCGCCCGAGCACCCGCTGGTGGACAGCATCACGTCGCCTGCGCAACGCGCCGCGGTTGATGCATACCGCAGGGAGGCGCTGGGCAAGAGCGACCTCGCCCGCACCGACCTCGCCAAAATCAAATCGGGTGTGGCAACGGGCGCGTACGCGCTCAATCCGGTTCTGGCTGCGGATGAACCCGCCGCGCGATTGCCGATCTTCGTCGGCGACTACGTGCTGATGAGTTACGGTACAGGCGCGATCATGTGTGTGCCGGGACACGACGAGCGCGACTTTGAGTTCGCGCGTGTGTTTGACCTGGCCGTGCGGCCGGTGGTGCGCCAACCGGGAATCGATCCGGATCCCGCGACTTGCACACCGGGCGAGGGTGTCGCGGTCAACTCGCCACTGTGGGAGGGGCTTGCGACGGCGGAAGCGAAAGCGCGCGCGATCGCGGTGCTCGAAGAGCGTGGTGTCGGCACCCGCCGCGTCCAGTACCGCCTGCGCGATTGGCTGTTTTCGCGCCAGCGTTATTGGGGTGAGCCCTTTCCGCTGCTGCACCTTGAGGATGGGAGCATCACGCTCGTTCCGGACGCCGATTTGCCGGTCGAACTGCCGCAGATGACCAACTTCGAGCCGTCGAGCGACGGCAGCGCGCCGCTGGCAAAAGCGCACGCGTGGCGTGCCACCGTGGACCCCAAAACCGGTCGGCCGGTCCTGCGGGACACGGACACGATGCCGGGTTGGGCCGGCTCGTGCTGGTACTACCTGCGCTTCATGGATCCGTCGAACGATGACGAGCCGTTCTCGAAGGCCGCAGCCGATTATTGGCAGAACGTCGACCTCTACATCGGCGGCACCGAACACGCCGTGCTGCACCTTTTGTACGCGCGCTTTTGGCACAAGGTGCTCTTCGACCTGGGGCGCGTTCCGACGAAGGAGCCGTTCCAAAAGCTCTTCAACCAGGGCATGTTGACGGCGTTTGCCTACAAGGATAAGACGGGGCGTTTGGTGCCCTCCGACGAGGTCGAAGAAGTCGGTGGTGTGTTCACGAGCCGCGCTAATGGTGCACCGCTCGAGCAGGTCATCGCGAAGATGAGCAAGTCCCTGCGCAACGTCGTCAACCCCGACGACGTGTGCGCGGAATACGGCGCGGACACGTTCCGGCTCTACGAGATGTTCATGGGGCCGCTGTCGGACTCAAAACCGTGGAACCCGCGCGACGTGCCCGGATGTCGGCGTTTTTTGGACCGGTTGTGGCGCCTCTATGTCGATTCCGAAGGCGCTGAGCCGATCCGGCCCCATCTTCTGAGCGCCGCGCAAACCCCGCGCACGGGTGAAACCCTCGAACTTGAGTACGCGCTGAACGCGTGCCTCCACCGCGTCGACAGCGCGTTTGAGCGCTTCAACTTCAACACTGCCGTCGCGGGGTTCATGACGTTTCTCAACGCGGCTTCGCGCACACCGTTCGCTTTCGACCGCGACCAGGCGGAGCGCCTCGTGCGCGCGCTCGCACCGTTCGCGCCACACATCGCCGAGGAGCTTTGGCAGCGGCTTGGGCACTCGGGCAGCATCAACACCGCGGCCTGGCCAAAGGTCGACGCCGCGTTCCTCGAGAAATCTGAAATCGAGATCGTCGTCCAGGTCGGGGGCAAGTTGCGCGCCAAGCTGCTCGCGCCCAAGGGCGGCTCCCGCGCAGTCCTTGAGGGCCTCGCGCGGGAGGCGGCGGGGGACGCACTTGTTGGTCGCGAGATCGTGAAAGTGGTGGTGGTGCCCGACAAGCTGGTCAACTTCGTCGTCAAGTGAAGGCAAGCGACGGCGCCCGGGGCGCTTGAGAGGCCCGTGCGACTCTGCTAAAACGGTAGGGCGGCACAGGCCGCCGCCTTACCCTTCACGCTCTCACGCTTCAATCGAGGACTTCCCCATGGCCCATACCCTGCCGCCGCTTCCGTTCGCGCCCGACGCTCTTGCCAAGAAGGGCATGAGCGCGGAGACGTTCGAGTACCACCACGGCAAGCACCACAACGCGTACGTGGTGAACCTGAACAAGCTGATCGAAGGCACCGAGTTCGCGAGCAAGCCCCTCGAGGACATCGTGAAGAAGAGCTCGGGCGGCATCTTCAACAACGCCGCCCAGCACTGGAACCACACGTTTTTCTGGAACTCCCTCACGCCCGATTCCAAGGGCAGCCCGAGCGGTCCCCTCGGCGACGCGATCGGCAAGCAGTGGGGCGGTTTTGATGCCTTCAAGACCGAGTTCGCGAGCAAGGCGGCGACGGTCTTCGGCAGCGGTTGGGCCTTCCTCGTCAAGCAGGCCGACGGGTCCCTCGCCATCACCCAGGAATCGAATGCGGGCTGCCCGATCACGGCGGGGCACCGCCCGTTGATCACGATCGACGTGTGGGAACACGCGTACTACGTCGACCACCGCAACGCCCGTCCGTCGTTCATCGAGAACTTCTGGCGCCTCGCGAACTGGGATTTCGCCGCGAAGAACTTCACCGGCTGATTGCGGTTTGGGCCTGTGCCGGCGCTTCCCATGAACACGGGTCCCCGCAGAGTCCTCGTCACCGGCGCCAGCCGCGGCATTGGCCGCGCAGTGGCGCTGGAACTGGCCCGCGCGGGGTTCGAGATCGTGCTCAACTTCAGCAGCCGTGCCGACGAAGCCGAAGCGGTCAGAAGGGCAATCGAGGAACAGGGCGGGCGCGCGCGCGTGCTGGGCTTCGACGTGGCCGACCGGGTCGCATGCGCGGCGGCGCTGGAAGGTGAACTTGCGGAGCGCGGCGCCCTGTGGGGTGTGGTGCTGAACGCGGGTGTCACGCAGGACGCGCCGCTCGCGGGCATGGACGGCGACGCCTGGGACCGCGTGCTCGACACAAACCTCGGCGGGTTCTTCAACGTGCTGCGCCCTTTGGTCATGCCGATGGTCGGCCTGCGCGATGGCGGCCGGATCGTGGTCATGTCCTCCGTGACCGGGCTCGTCGGCAACCCCGGCCAGGTCAATTACGGTGCGTCCAAGGCGGGTTTGATCGGCGCGGTGCGCTCGCTCGCGCTCGAACTCGCGCGCCGCAAGATCGCCGTCAACGCGGTTGCGCCGGGTTTCATCGAAACCGACATGCTCGCGGGCCTCGAACGCGACACGCTGGAGAAGGCGATCCCGATGCGGCGCCTGGGACAACCCGACGAGGTTGCGGCGCTCGTGGGTTTCCTTTTTGGCGATCGAGCGGGTTACATCACCGGGCAGACGCTGTCGATCGACGGCGGATTGGCCTGAAGCGAAAAACGGCGTCGCCGCAGCGGGCGAGCGGACCGGTCTGCGATCGACGCGTCGCGGCAAGCACTACTTCCGCCGCGCTCCCGCTGCCCCTTTGACCTCCCGACGTGTGGAACCTGCTATTTGGCCGCGGCGATCGGGAGCGACCCCGCGATGGGGGAGCGCCCGTGGATCCGCGTGAGGCCGCGCAGCGCGCGTTGATGGCCTACCACCGCCGCACGAGCCACGGATTTGGGCGTTATGCCGCCGGGCCCATGGGACTCGATTGGGACAACCAGCCCGCGCCCTTCCGCAGCTGGACCGGCGCGCCGCGCACGCTGCTCACACGCTACGCCGAGACGCCGCTCGATGCCGGCCGCGAATCGGGACCGGACGGCTGTGCCGCCCCGGGTTATGGGGCGTTGTTCGATCCCGCGCAGCGAGTGCTCGTGGCCCCCAGAAAGCTGGAGCTCGAAGCGCTCGCGCGTTTCCTCTTCGACGCGTGCTCGTTGTCCGCGCAGAAGTGCTACGGCGATGCCCGTTGGTTCCTGCGGATCCCGCCGAGTTCGGGCAACCTGCACCCCTGCGAGGTGCACCTCGTGCTGCCGCCAACCGCGGGGCTCGATCCGGCGACGACCGTGCAGCATTACGACCCGCGCGAGCACGCGCTCGAGCGCCGCGGCGTGCTGTCCGCTCCGGAGGGTGCGGCGCTGTTCCAGGGTGCTCCCGACGGCGCGTTCTTCGCCGCGATCAGCGCTATCGCTTGGCGCGAAGCGTGGAAGTACGGCGAGCGCGCCATGCGCTACGTGCAGCACGACACAGGCCACCTGCTTGCGTGTTTGGACATCGCCGCCACCCTCTGCGGTTGGCGCACCAGGGTCGTCGACAGCGTGGGCGCGGCCGCGCTGTCCCACGCGCTTGGCCTCGGCGCCGAGGAGGGACCCGAGGCCGAGCGCCCGCAGGTCCTGCTCGCGGTCTGGCCAGGTGACGGCGAGCAGGAACCGGTTTTCGACGATGGGCGTGCCGCGATCCTCGGCCGCGCTGCCTGGACCGGCGTTCCCACGGCGCTTTCTACCGAACACGTTGAATGGGACGCCATCGACCTTGCGGAAAGCCTGTCGCGCGCGCCGGCGGGCGGCGTCGTGGACAGCACCCCCACGGCACCCTGGTCGCTTCCGCAGCCATCCGCACACCCGGACGTGCCGCTGCGCACCCTCGTGCGCCGCCGGCGCAGCGCGCTGGGGTACGAGCGCCGCGCGGTCCTCGACGCCGGCGCCTGGTTCGCGGGTCTCGCGCGGTTGCTCCCGCTCCCAAACCACCGTCCGTACACCCTGTGGCCCCACACACCGCGGATCCACGCCGCGCTCTTTGTGCACGGCATTGCGGGTGTCGAGCCCGGCATCTACCTCCTCGCGCGCGCTCCGGGTGCCCTCGAACGGTTGCGACCCCACTTCTCCCAGTCCGGCGTGCGCGGGCCGGCACTCTTCGAGCCCGTCGAGGGTGCGCCGGAGGGGCTTCCGCTCCTGCGCCTCTGCCGCGGCGACGTGCGTTCCCTTGCGGCGGAGCTCGCATGTGGCCAAGCGATTGCCGGTGACGCCGTGTTCAGCGTGGCGTTGCTCGCGGAACTTCAAACGGGATTCCTCGCCCTTGGCCCACCGGCCTACCGGCGGCTGCATTGGGAGGCGGGCCTCGTGGGCCACACCCTCTACCTCGAAGCTGAGGCCCAGGGCCTCGTCGGCACAGGCATTGGTTGTTTCTTCGACGGCGAAACGGCGCGTGCGCTCGGCATCGGTGGTGAGGGCCTCGCCAGCATCTACCAGTTCGCCGTCGGCGCGGCGGTGGTCGACACACGGATCGCGACGAGCGCTCCCTACAAGGACGCGTCCGCGCCTTAACGCGCTGCGCGCGAATCCGCACCCATCTGGTCGGCTTGCGGTGCGGGCTGGTCGGTTTGCCGCGTGGGGACCGCAGTGCGACGCCGTGGTGCGCGTCCGCGGCGGCACGGGCGTCCCCGCGCGGTGGAGTCGTTCCCCCGGTTGGGTCGCACTGGAGACCCTGGAAAACGGCGCTATCCTCAAGCATCGCGGCTACCCGGCCGCGGACCACCTCTCCATGGAGCGCCCCATCCTTTTGCTCGTCGAGTCCCGCGTCGAAGCCCGCGCGGCCTTGGCGGCGGGGCTCGAGCAGCGCGGGTTCGACGTCTGGAGCTGCGCCAGCACCGACGAAGCCTGCCGACGGGTGGCGGCCGGGCCGGACGTCATCCTGCTCGGAGCCGGCGTGGAGCCCGGCGAAGCGCTGCAGCTCCTGCAGTTGTTATTTCAGGGCCTCGGGCGTGCGCTGCCGGTGCTCGCGCTGGTCGACCGCGGACCGCACGAGCGCGCGGACTTCGACGACGCCGAGGAGTACCGCGCGGAGCTCACCGCGCGCGGTGTGCGTGTCCTCGACGGCGATGCCGACCCGGACCAACTCGCGGTGGGATGCGCCGGTGCGCTTGCACCGATCGAAGCCAGCCGGCGGCCGAGCTTGTTGTGGCTCGAGCGCCCGGGTGGCGCCAGTGCCCTGCGCCAGGCACTCCTGCGTGCGGGCTTCGAACTGACCGAATGCCGCGATATCGCCGAACTCGAGCGCGCGGTCGCACTGCGCGAGCCCCACGCTGTGCTCGTGCGCGACGTGCCGGCGCTGGTTGGCACTGGGGAGCCCCCGCGCGCCCTCTTGGATCTCGCACAGACCACGCCATTGTTCGTGCTCGCGGACGGTGCCGACGGCCAGCGCCACGCCACTTGGCTCGAGTCTCACGCTGCGGCATACCTGCCGGAGCCCCTTGACCTCGAAGCGCTCATCGAGCGGCTCGATCCACCCCGTCGGCGCACCCCGCATGCGCGCGAACCGCGCGGCTTCGAGGCGAACCGTGGGGAGCGCGCGCGGGTTCCCGGCGCGACCGAGGGCCTCTCCCGCGCCCTGTCCCGCGCACCCGGCCTCGTGTGGCTGCGGCTCGACCCCACTGGGCACGTGCTGGCGTGGAGTCCCGCGGCTCGGGAGCTGCTGGAGGGCGCCGGTGCAGTGGACGAACACGGCGATGCGCCGGACGAACAACCGCCGATTCCCGACGGGACGCGGCGCCTCGTCGATTGGCTTGCGGGCGAGGGTCAGGCGGCGCAGTGTGAGCGCATCCTCGCGCGTCTGGCTGCGGGCACCGCGGAGCCCCTGCGCGCAGAGTGGACCGTGCGTGCGTCGGCGAACCCCGGTGGCGCACGTCGGCTCGCGTGCGAGCTGTTTGCGGCGCCGCTCGACGGCGGTGCCGCGTTGGACGATCCGGGAGAGATCGTGCTCGTCGGCCACGAGTTGCTCGACGGCCGTGTGGCGGATGGAAGCGGTGGCGAGGGCGAGCGCTTGCCAAGCGGCCACGGCGAAGTGTTTTGGATGGCCGATTCCGAGGGCAGCCGCGTGTACTACGCCAACCCGGCGTTCGAGTCTGTATGGGGTGTTCCCCGCGAGCGGCTGCTCGAAGAGCGCGGCGTGCTCGGGACGTTTGTGCACGACGAGGACCGGCCGCGCCTTGAGCGCGCGAGCGAAACCCACGCCGAAGGAAGCCCAACGGAGCTCGAGTACCGCATCCAGCGGCCCAATGGCGAAGTGCGCTGGGTGCGCACACGTTCGTTCCCCGTGCTCGACCGCCTGGGCCGTCCCTGGCGTGTCGCGGCGCTGTCCCGTGACGTCACCGAGCGCCGTCGCGCGGAAGAAGCCCTGCGCGAGAGCGAACAACGCCTTTCCAGCGTCGTGACGTCGGCGCCGATCGCGCTCTTTTCGATTGACCGCCAGGGGTACTTCCGCCTTTCCGACGGACGCGGGCTCGAGCGCATGGGGTTGTCGGCTGGCGAGGTCGTGGGGCGCTCGATTTACGACGTCTACCGCGACGCGCCGCATGTGCTGTCGAACCTGCGCCGCGCGCTCGCCGGCGAGACCTTCACCGCGACCGTCGACCTGCGCGGGGCATCGTTCGAAACGAGCTATTCGCCGATTTTCGAGCAGAACGGTGACGTGTCCGGGGTCATCGGTGTCGCCATCGACGTCACCGACCGGCGGCGCGCCGAGCGGCGCCTCGAGCTCATCGTTGAAGCGACGAGCTCGGTCGCGGGGCAGGGCTTCTTTCGCAGTCTCGTGCGTTACTTGACCCGCGCTCTTGGCGTGCGGATGGCCTACGTCGCGGAACTGATCGCCGGCACCGATCGGCTGCGCGTGCGCTGCCTGTGGTCGGGTGCCGAGTACCGCGAAGGCCAGGAGTACCACTCCGAGGGCTCGCCCGACGCGCTCGTGCTGCGCGACGGCACGGTGTATTACCCAAGCGGTGTGGTGCAGCGTTTTGGGCCGCATGCCTGGGTGTCCTCACTGGGTGTGCAGAGTTACCTCGGCATGCCGATCCACGACAGCTCGGGGCGGGTGATCGGCGTGCTCGGTGTCATGCACGACGCGGCCCTCGACGAGCGTCTGCCGACGGAATCGATCCTGCGCATCTTCTCCGCGCGGGTCGGCGTCGAAATCGAGCGTCTGCGGGCCGAGGACGCCATGCGCGAGAGCGAAGCACGGTGGCGATCGCTCGTCGAAAACGCGCCCGACCTGATCGCGACGTTGGACCGCGAAGGGCGCGTGCTTTTTGCGAACCGCAGCCTCGCGCCCGAGCGCGACGGCAAACCCGGCCGCGATTACCACTTGCTGGTGGGCGCCGAGCGCGAGCGTCTGGGGGTTGCGATCAACCAGGTGTTCGCGACGGGTGAGCCGGGTGCGTTCGAGCACCGACTGGTCTTGCCGGGTGGGGGCGAAGCCTGGTTCGCCGTGCGCCTCGGGCCGCTCGAGCGCGACGGTCAGGTCGCGTCGGTGGTGTTGATCGCGACGGACATCACGTCGCGCAAGGAAGCGGAGGGCAAGCTCGATTTCCGTGCGAGCCTCGAAAAACTCGTCACGTCGATCTCAACGCGCTTCATCAACCTCGACGCCGAGGATGTCGACCAGGCGATCCAGATCGCGCTGCGCCAGATCGGCGTGTTTTGCGGAGTTGATCGCTGTTATGTCTTCCAGTTCCGCGGTGGTTTTGACGCGCTCGACAACACGCACGAGTGGTCGACCCTCGGCGTCGAGCCTTTTGTCGGTCGCATCCAAGCGGCGGAGCCCGCGCGTTTGCCGTCCCTGCTGGAGCGTATCCGCCGCCAGGACCATGTCTTCGTCCAGCGTGTCAGTGCGCTCGCCGACAACGAAGTCGTCCTGCGCGATGAACTGGGTGACCTGGGTGTGCGCTCGCTCCTGTGTGTGCCGATGACCTGCGCCAACGAGGCCGTAGGTTTCATCGGCTTCGACACTGTGCGGTGGGAAGTGACGTGGGACGAGCAAGTGGTGTCGCTCCTGCGCATCGTCGGCGACGTGTTTGCGAACACGCTCGAACGCCAAAGGGCCGAAGAGAGCCGCGCGCAGCTCGAATCGCAGTTGCGCCAATCGCAGAAAATGGAAGCGATCGGCACGCTCGCAGGCGGCGTCGCCCACGACTTCAACAACCTGTTGACCGGGATCTTGGGTTACGCAAGCTTCCTGCGCGAAGCAGTGGGGGGCGACCCTGCTGTGCGGCGCGCCGTGGCGGTCATCGAGAGCGCGGCCGAACGCGCCGCCGACCTCACACGCCAGTTGCTGGGGTTTGCGCGCCGCGGCGAAGTCCGCCGAGCACCCGTGCGAATCCACGGTTTGATCCAGGACGTCGTCGAGCTGCTCGAGCGCACCATCGACAAGCGCATCGCGATTGCGCTCAAACTGGCCGCGCCGGCGGACCTGATCCTCGGCGACCCCGGCCAGATGGGGCAGGTGGTGTTGAATCTCGCGGTCAACGCACGCGATGCGATGCCCGACGGCGGGCGCCTCGTGCTGTCCACGCGGCAGGTCGAAATGCGCCCCGAGGATGCGCACCTCTATCCCGAGCTGTCCCCGGGTGCGTACCTGGAGCTCTCCGTCGAAGACACCGGACTCGGGATTGCGCGGCACGTCCAAGCGCGCATTTTCGAGCCGTTTTTCACGACCAAGGGCCCGGGTAAGGGCTCGGGGATGGGGCTCGCCGTCGTGTACGGCATCCTGCGTGGCCACGGCGGCTCGATCCGCGTCGAAAGCGAGGAGAACGCGGGTGCCACGTTCCGCATTTTTCTGCCGCTCGCCGAGGAACAGGCCGAGGACGCGCGACCGCGCCAGCGGGACGAGCCCATCACCGGCACGGGCGGTGTGCTGGTCGTCGACGACGAGCCGATCGTGCGCAGCACGGCCGGGGAGTTGCTGCGCAACCTCGGTTACAGCGTCATCGTCGCGAGCGATGGTGCCGAGGCCCTCGAAGCGTTCGTAGCCCACCGGACGTCGATCGATGTCGTGCTCCTCGACCTCGTGATGCCGGGCATGGACGGGCGCGAGTGCCTCACACGCCTGCGGGAGATCGATCCCAACGTGCGTGTGGTGCTCTCGAGCGGTTGGGGCTTCGAGGATTTTGCGCACGACCTTGCGAGCGCGGGTATCGCCGGATTTGTCCGCAAGCCCTACCAAATCGCACAACTGTCGCGCATCGTGGCGCAGGCCCTGGGTTCGCCAAGCGAAGCTCTGCACGACGTCGAGATCGAGCCGGTCCCGCGCAAGAGCCCGACGCCGGACCCGACGCCGGACCCGACGCGGACAACCTGACGTGCGGGGTACTAGCCCGGGTTACTCAGCAGCTTTGCGATCGGACGGCCCAACCGGCGGCCTTCGGCCGCCTTTCGCCCTCTGGCGGCACTTTGCGGCCACGGGCGTCCTCCTTGACCTGTTCAAGGTCGACTGCGGGTCCCGCGACCGCAAAGCACCACCAGGCGACGACTTGGGCCCGTCTGCTCGAAAACCTGGTGATTAACCCGGGCTAGGGCCCCGAACCCGGGCCGAGCGCGCGGCGGAACGCCTCGAGCGCCGCGCCCGCCATGTGGGCTTCGAGCGCGCTGCGCTTTGGCACCTCGTAACCTTCTTCGTTGAACCGGTAGCGGTACGCCCAGCCGAAGCCGCGGAAAAACGGTTCCACGTCGGCGGGGGCGAGCAGGCGGTTCGCGCTGTCGAGGGTGCGTAGGGTCAGCCGCTCGTAGGGTGTCGACCGCAGGCCCCACTGGGCCCCCATGCCCTCCGCAGTCGGAGTGCGAAGCGCGGGTGGCAGCCGGGCCAGGATCCCGAAGCCCTGGGCGAAAGGTCCGTCGCCGCCCTCGGGACCGCCTGGAGGGTTGACCACGAGGTCGAAGCGGCCCTGCTGCAGAGCAGCGGCGCGGCCGACACCACGGGCGAACCAGGGTGCTTGGACGGGTGCAAGCCGCGTGGCGGCGAGTCCTAAACGGTGCACCATGATCTCGGCGAGCGGTGTCCCGGGCAGTGTGATGGCCTCGTCGGCCCAGCGGTTGCCGACCGCCTGGCCCAGCGCGAGCAGTGTGAACGGGCTCACGTGCGCGGGCTCGCGCTGGATGAACGCCAGTTCGGTGTCGAGGTCCTGCAATGTCAGCGGCGTCCTGGCGCGCTCGACCTGAAAGGCCGGACCAAAGGGCTGAAACAGCTTTGGGTATGCAAACGGCGCAACGCGTGGCCAATCGGGTGTGAGTTCGAGCAAGAGATCGACGCGCTTCGTCCGGTCTAAGCCGGCAGCGAAGGCCAGGTGGCCGCGGAACTCGTGGAACTCCGTCCCGCGCACCGTGGGCTGGCGCGTTGCGGTCCACGGATCGATGAGCGTCCCGACACCCGCAAAAAGCGCAGCCATCACGCCCGCGAGAGCCAGTGCCGCCGTACGCGGGTGAGCGCGCCAGAGGGTATCGAGCCCGAGGACGAGGACGCCCATGAGGGCGGGTAGCAGCGGCATGAAGTAGCGGCTGCCCATGCCGTCAAGGGGTGCGCCCAGGTTGACGTGGAAGTCGAGCAGCGCGTACGCGACGAACAACACGCCGATGTGTGCTACAGCGAAGAGGCCGAAAAGGTCGCGCGCGCAGGGACGCGGTCCGAAGGGCAACAGGGTGCGCCAGCGCATGCGGATGAGGATCCAGGCGAGCGCGGCTCCCAGCGCGACGAACAGCACCCAGCCGGCGAGGGGGACACCGCGACTTGCGAAGAGCCACGCGTCGCGCAGTTCGTGCACAAGGGCGTTGGCGAGCTTCGAGAGCGGCGCCTCGATGCGCAGCCACTCGTCGAAGTTGCGGTTTACGAGCTTCGATTCGCGCGAGATCCACGGGATCGCGGCGATGCCAGGTGCCATGCCCAATGCGATCCAGGCGACCCGGGGTCGGCGCCACGCGTCCGGGTCGACCCGCGACCACAGGGCGAAGATGCCGATGTAGGCGACCCACGTTTGCATGGAGAACAGTGACCCCAGCCCCAGCCAGAGGCCGAGTGCGAGGGAGCGCCGCACCGCTAGGGGCTCACCCGCGGGCCGCGCGAGGAGCACAGCGAGCGGTCCCAGGATGAATGGCAAGGTGTCCGCGTGGCTGCCTAGGGCGAGCACCTCCACCATCTGTTGGGAGGGTGGCGCGAAGGCGATCAGCAGCGCGCCGATCCAGGCCGCGCGCCGGCCCGCGACCCGCTGGAGCACGAGCGCAAAAAGTGCGGCGGCAAGCGCGCTCCACAGCACCGCGAACAGCTTGATGACACCCAGGGTGGGGCCAAACAGCGCGAAGAGCGGCGCGAGCAACACGCCGAACACCACCGAACCGCGCAGGTGGGCGATGATCGGCCACTGCTCGGGATGCAGCTTGAGTCCCTGGCACAGGGCCCAGGCAAAACTCCCCGTGTAAAGGTCGAGCTCGTATTCGTCGAAGCGCGATAATGCGACGACGCCGCGGACGAGCGCGGTCAGCAGGAATGCGGCGAGGGGGACGGAGAGACGGGCCACGGAGGACGCCGGGGGGGGCGGGCCGACATTTCAGACGCCGCATGGTCCGAGCACAAGTCCGTGACCCGGTTCACCGGACGAGCAGGCTCCGGCTGCGGCTCCGGTTGCGGCTTGGGCCAGGAGGTTTGTACCGACGCGCGCACCGAGCTGGGGCGGGTGATCAACCGTCCTTGTTGCCGCCCAACAGGCCGCCGAGCTTTTTCTTCGCGTCGTCCGCGAGCTTCTTGGGTGCGTCACCCGGCGGGGCCATGTCGCCCTGCTTTCCACCGAAGAGGTCCTGGACTTTTTCACTAAGGTCGCCCGCGGCCTTCTCGAGCTCCTTTTCGGCGCGCGAGCGCAGTTCATCGAGCTGCTCGGACGCTTTTGCGTCGAGCTTCGCCCGAGCGTTGCCGATGATCGACGCGACATCCGCGGGCAGCAGTCCGTCGGCCTGCGCGAGGCCGAACTCGACCGTGGCATCGAGCAGGCGCGCGAGCAACTCCCCGAGGGGGTCCGCGTCGCCGCCGACCTCGATGTCGCGCAGGGTGTAGCGACCGAGGGTCAGCGTCTGCGCGGGCAGTGTCCCCGGAAGCACGTCCACCGTGAGGGCAACCCCGTCGATGGTGATCTCCTTGAAGAGCATGCGGCGCGACGAGCCGGGCGCAGGTTCGCCGGGTGCCGGATCTGTCGTGTCCCGCGGGCCGGTCAGGCGCTTGGCGTGCTCCAGCAGTGCTTCGTAGTTGAACGCACCGTTTTGGCGCTCGAGCACAAGGGCGAGGTCGCCGATCTCCACCTTCTCGACGATGAGCGGATCGTCGCGCAGGGACGCGATCGGCACGGCGACCTCGGCGCGTCCAAGGCGCAGAACGTCCGGGCGCTGGAAGCCCGCCGGCGACTTCACCGTCAGCCCGGAGATCTCCACACGAGCTTCTCCGAAGCCACCTTCTCCGAAAACGATGTCGACACCTTCGACGGGTGTGTTGACACCGAGCGCCGTTTCACCGCCCTTTTCGATGCCGGCGCGGACGATGGAGCCAAGGAAGAAGTAAACGGCCCCGCCGACGAGGACGAGGCCGAGGATGGCGAGCAGGAGCAGTCGAACGAGGATTTTCACGGCGACATCGTCCCCGCCACGCGGTACCCGGGTCAAGCGAACGGCGCAAAGGGTGGCTCCAAGCCGAGCTCAACTGCCAACGGAACAAGGCGTGTCGACGCCCGCGCCCACCCCCGAGGATCCGGTCGGGTGCCCAGCCCGCTACACTCCGTCCGCTGGTCGGCGCCCACGCGCGAGCGCACCGCGGGAAAAACATGAGCACGAACCCGAGCCGACCGTACCCGGAGCTCTGCTCCGACCCCGATTTCCCCGCGATCGAGCGCGCCGTCCTCGCCCGCTGGGAACAGAGCGGGACGTTCCAGGCATCGGTGGACGCCCGGCCCAAGGGCAAAAACGAGTTCGTGTTCTACGACGGCCCGCCGTTTGCGAACGGACTGCCGCATTACGGCCACCTCCTCACTGCCTATGTGAAGGACGTGGTTCCGCGCTACCAGACGATGCGCGGGCGCCGCGTCGAGCGCCGTTTCGGCTGGGATTGTCACGGATTGCCCGCGGAGATGGAAGCTGAGCGCGAACTCGGTGTGCAGGGCCGCGCCGCGATCCAGGCGTACGGCATCGGCGCTTTCAACGCGCATTGCAGAACATCCGTCCTCAAGTACACCCAGGAGTGGCGCCGCCAGGTGACGCGCCTTGGACGCTGGGTCGATTTCGACAACGACTACAAAACCATGGACCGCTCCTACATGGAGAGTGTCCTTTGGGCTTTCAAAACCCTGTACGAGCGGGGCCTCGTTTACGAGGGTTTCCGCGTGATGCCGTACTCGTGGGCCGCGGAAACGCCGGTTTCCAACTTCGAAACGCGGCTCGACAACAGTTATCGCGAGCGCACGGATCCCGCGCTCACCGTCCGGCTGCCGCTCGTGCCGCGGGCGGGGGATGGGCTGCCGCTCGACCTCGTTGTGTGGACCACAACTCCCTGGACGCTGCCCTCGAACCTCGCTGCCGCGGTGGGCGCGGATATCGAGTACGCCGTTTGGGAGCTCGACGGCCGCGGCATCGTCATGGCGGCCGCCGCCGCGGGGCGTTACGCGAAGGAACTCGAGGGCGCGAACGAGGTGCGCCGGCTTGCGGGCCACGAACTCGTCGGGCGCGCCTACACACCACCCTTTGCCTACTTCGCGGGGCGCACGGGTTGCCACGTCGTGCTTGCGGCGGACTTCGTGTCGACCGAGGACGGCACCGGCGTGGTGCACCTGGCGCCCGGCTTTGGCGAGGACGACCAGCGAGTGTGCGAGGCCCACGGCATCCAACTCGTCTGCCCCGTCGACGAAAAGGGCCGTTTTACGGTTGAGATCCCCGATTACGTCGGCATGCAGGTTTTCGAGACCAACAAGCCGATCGCCCAAGCGCTGAAAGCGCGCGGACTCGTTCTGCGCCACGAGCAGATCGTCCACAACTATCCCCACTGTTGGCGCACCGACGAGCCTTTGATCTACCGCGCCATGGGCTCGTGGTACGTGGAGGTCACGCGCTTGCGCGCGCGCATGGTCGAGCTCAACCAGCGCATCCACTGGGTGCCAGACCACGTCCGCGACGGCCAGTTCGGCAAATGGCTCGAAGGTGCGCGCGACTGGTCCATCAGTCGCAACCGCTTTTGGGGCACGCCGATCCCCGTGTGGAAGAGCGACGACGACCGTTACCCGCGGATCGACGTGTACGGCAGTTTAGACGAGCTCGAGCGCGACTTCGGCGTGCGGCCCACCGACTTGCACCGACCGCACATCGATCTTCTAACCCGTCCTAACCCGGACGACCCGACCGGCAAAAGCACGATGCGGCGGGTCGAAGACGTGCTGGACTGCTGGTTCGAATCGGGGTCGATGCCCTTCGCCCAGGTCCACTACCCGTTCGAGAACAAGGACTGGTTCGAGGACCACTTCCCTGCGGACTTCATCGTGGAGTACGTGGCGCAGACCCGCGGCTGGTTCTACACGCTCATGGTGCTGGGCACCGCGCTGTTCGACAAACCGCCCTTCAAGAACGTCATCTGCCACGGGGTCGTGGTCGCCGAGGACGGGCAGAAGCTCTCGAAACGCCTGCGCAACTACCCGCCGCCCGACGAGGTTTTCGACCGCTACGGCTCGGACGCCCTGCGCTGGTACTTCATGTCGGCGCCGATCCTGCGCGGCGGAGACCTTGCGATCTCCAAGTCGGGCGCGGAGTTCGCCGAGGTCGCGCGCCTCGTGCAAAAGCCGATCTGGAGCGCCGCGCACTTCTTCACGCTCTACGCAAACGCCGACGGCGTGCGCGCGCGCGCGGTCGGCGACGCCGCGGCGCCCCTGGATCGTTACGCGCTGGCCAAAACCCGCGTGCTGGTTGAGCGCATGGAGCGCGCCTTCGACGCCTACGACATCCCGGCGGCGTGCGCGGAGGTCCGCGGATTCCTCGACGCGCTCAACAACTGGTTCATTCGGCGCAGCCGCGAGCGTTTTTGGGCGCCGGTCGAGGCCGGACTTCCCACCGCGACCAAGCAGGCGGCGTACGACGTGCTCTACACGGCGCTGTCGACGCTGAGCCGCGCGGTGGCGCCGTTGTTGCCGTTCCTCGCGGACGAGCTGTGGCGGGTCCTCGGCGGCGCGGGCAGTGTCCACCTTGAACCCTGGCCGGACGCGCAGGCGCTGCCGCGCGATCCCGAGCTCGTCGCGGACATGGACCGCGTACGCGCGGTGTGTTCGGTGGCGTTGTCTCTGCGCGAGGAGCGCAAACTGCGCGTGCGGCTGCCCCTGTCGAGCCTGACCGTCGCCGGGCCTGGGGCATCACGGCTCGAGCCGCACTTTGACCTGTTGCGCGACGAGGTCAACGTCAAACACGTCGCTACCCGCGAATCCCTAGCAGACCTCGGCCAGTTCGAGCTCAAGGTCAACGCACGTGTCGCCGGGCCGCGCCTTGGCGGCCGGATGAAAGACGTGCTCGCCGCGGCGCGCGCGGGTGCTTGGCGGCAGACCGCCGACGGGCGGGTCGAGCTCGCCGGCGAGGTGCTCGACCCCGCGGGTGACTTCGAGCTCGTCCTGCGGGCGAAGTCGGCGACCAAGGACGTGCTCGTCGCGGCGTTGCCATCGAACGACACCCTCGTCGCCCTCGATGTTGCGCTGACTCCTGAGCTCGAGCTCGAAGGGCTTGCGCGGGACGTGGTGCGTCTGGTCAACGACGCGCGTAAGGGCTCGGGCCTCGCGGTTTCGGACCAGGTGGAACTGCGTGTGATGGGGGGTGAGCGCGTGCTTGGCGCGATGGCGGTGCACGCCGCCTACATCGCCGCGGAAGTCCTCGCCCGGCACGTCGCGTTCGGTCCGCCGGAGGGGGACATGCACGTGGCGAAGGCCGAGCTCGACGGCGAGCCGCTCGTCATCGGCGTTGTTGCCGTGACGGCCTGATAGGCTCGCTCACGCGGCGCTTGCGCTAGCGCAGCGCGCCCCGCCGAGCGCGAGGCTCGACGGGGCGCGCAGGCTTTCGGCGCGCGCCCGGAGGCGCTCACCACACTGCTTCACCGCGGTGTCACTGCAACGCGGCGATCGCGCCCGGGGGCAGCAAAACGCCACCGATCGTGTGGATGATGCCGTTCGAGGCAAGCACATTCAGCGAGCCGAGCGTGTTGCCGTCCACCGTGACGTCACCGCCGCCGGTGGCGATCGTGAGGCTGCTGCCCTCGAGCGTCGTGAGGCCCGTGCCCGACGCGGCGACGACCCCCGCAGCGGTGTACTCGGTGAGCACGACGTGGTACTGGAGCACATCGATCAAGACCGGCTGGTTGATGGGGTCGAGGAGCTGGTTGAGGACGCCGGCGGGAAGCGCGTCGAAGGCCGCGTTCGTGGGCGCGAAGACCGTGAAGGGACCCGCTGCTGCGTCGGCAAAGGTGGCCGTCAAGCCGGCTGCGTCGAGCGCGGTGACCAGAGTGCTCAATCCCGCCGCGACCGCGGTCTGCGCGATCGTGACGGGCGCTTCGATGACGGTGTCGACGACGTGGATGATCCCGTTCGTGCACGGGATGTTGAAGTGTGTGATCGGGATGCCGTTGACTCGCAACTGGCCCGCTTCGAAGCTGAAGAGCACGTTTTGGCCCTGCGACGTCTCGACGAGCTCCACCGTCAGCGCATCGCTGGCGGTCGCACGCTGGTTGATCAGGTGGTAACCGAGGACTGCTTGCAATTCCGCCTGGTTGATGGGGTCGAGCAGGAAGTCGACAGTCACCTGGCCGAGGGCAACGAACGCCGCATCCGTGGGGGCGAGCAGGGTGTAATCACCGGGAGCTGTGAGCGTCGTTTCCAGGTCGGCTGCGGTGATCGCCATCGTCAGCGTTTCGAAACCGCGGCCGGTCAACGTGGCGAAGATGTCGGCCGGGGGCAGCAGCACCTGGTCGATCGTGTGGATGATCCCGTTGGACGCGACGTTGTCGCCATCAAGTACGCGGGCGTTGTTGATGTAGAGCTCGGCGTCCAGCGTGTCGATCAGGATGTCGGGACCGCTCAGGGTGGTGTCCGATTCCATGGCGGCCGCGTCGGCGATGCTGACCGCGTCGGGAACAACGTGGTAGAGCAAAACGTCGATCAGCGCCTGTTGGTTTTGGGGCAGGAGCAGCGAATCCAGCACGCCGTCGGGAAGTGCGGCGAAAGCCGCGTCGGTCGGGGCGTAGAGGGTGAACGGACCGGTCCCGGCGAGGTCGCCGTCGAGTCCGGCAGCCGCGACCGCCGTCGCGAGTGTGTCGAGTCCGAGGACGGGAAGTGCGGCGGTGATCGTCGGTGTGGGCTTGTCGTCGTCGTCGTCGGAACAGGCGGCGAAGAGGAATGCTCCGGCCAGCGCGGGCAGCAGCAGGGTGCGGTGGATGGTTCCCATGGTGTTGGTTTCGTCGTGGGTTGTGCGGGTCCGGAGCCGGGCCATCGGCTCGGGCGGAGGTCCCCGGGCCGATGGCCCGCTAGGCCAGGGGACCAGCGGGCTAGTGGGCCAGGGCTTGATTCAGGACACGGCGGCTTACGGGGCTGCCAGAAGGCTCTGGTGTGAGCTTCGCCATCCTCACAGTGCCGGTTTCATCTTTTGGGCCGACATGTCGCAGGTTCGATGCCCTTGCCGCGCTCTAAGCGCGCAAGTTGAGCCTTCAGCAGGAACAACGTCGGTGTGCGCGCGGGGCCGCGGCGGTTACCGTGGACCCCCGTGCAACTGGTGCACTGCGACGACTATTGCGTGACCCTCCCCGCAGGGCACCCGTTCCCCATGGGGAAGTACGCGGACCTGCGTGGGCGACTTCGCACGCGCGACTTCGCACACATCCGCGCAGCAACCCCCGCAACCCGTGTGGCGCTGGTGCGTGCGCACGATCCCGTCTACGTCGACACCTTCCTGCTCGGCAACGTCGACCCCTTGGCCCAGCGGCGGCTCGGCTTTCCCTGGTCAGAGGCCCTGGTGCAGCGCTGCCTCGCCAGCACGGGCGCGACGTTGGAAGCCGCGTTTCTTGCGCTCGAGTACGGCACCGCCGGCGTTCTCGCGGGCGGCACCCACCACGCCCACCGGGACTTCGGGGCGGGATACTGCGCCTTCAACGACATCGCGGTTGCGGCTCGCGCGGTCCTGGATGCGGGTCGGGCCGCGCGGATCCTGGTGATCGATGTGGACGTGCACCAGGGGGACGGAACCGCGGCGATTTTCGCGAACGATCCCGCGGTGTTCACGCTGTCGCTCCACGGCGAGCGCAACTTCCCCGCGCGCAAGGCGGCCAGTGACCTCGATGTCGGCCTCGCCGACGGCACCACGGACCGTGCGTACGCGCAGGCGCTGGACGGAGCGCTCGCGGAAGCCTTTGCGCTCCAACGCCCCGACTTCGTGTTTGTGCAGGGCGGAGTCGATCCCCTTGGTGCCGACCATCTGGGGCGCCTCGACCTCTCCCTCGGGGGCCTTTTGGAGCGGGACCGCGCGGTCCTGCGCGCCGCGGCGGGTCTTCCGCTCGTGTGGACGATGGGGGGTGGTTACTCCCGGCCGATCGACGCGACCCTCGCGGCCCACGTCGCGAGCTTCACCGCTCTTTCCGACCGGCCGTGACCACGTCGAGAAGTTCCGACGCCATCCGGTGCGTCAGCCCCCACACCACGCGTTCCGCAAACGTCCACGTCGGCAGAACGAACGTGCTGCCAGCTTCAACCAGGCGCAGCGTGCCGTCCAGATCACCGCGCGCGGCGGCGGAAAGGGGGAGCCAAAAGTGGTCCTCCGCCTCGGGCCCGACGCGGGCTTCCACGTCGCGCTCGGCCAGCCACACATACGGCTGGATCACCAGCGGCAAAAGGCCGCCCCGGGCGCGCGCGCGGATCGGAGACAGTCGCCCCACGAGTTCCCCCGCGTCCGCGGGATCAAACCCCAGTTCCTCGCGTGTCTCGCGGCGCGCGGTGGCGATCAAGTCCACGTCCTCGGGCTCGACCCGCCCCCCGGGCATGCACACCTGACCCGACCAGCGGTCGTTGTCGCGGCGCGTGCGGACCATCAGGAGCAGCTCGAGCTCCCCCGCGCGCGGACGCAGGAGCGCGGCGAGGGCGGCGCGTGCGAACGGCTGTAGGCCCGCGTCGGGCGCGTGTTCGGGGCCGGCGGCGTGGCCCCGCAGGCGGGCGACAAAGTCGGGATCAAGGGGCGGCTTCACGGGGTACGGGGCGCCACGAGTCTATCCGCGCGGGTCCCTGCGGCCGGGCGGTAGGATCCCCGCGCCCCCATGCCGCTCGACCAACAAGCGCTGCGTGTTCTGATCGTCGCGCCCAACGCCTCCACGCGCTTTGGGGGCGAAGCGATCCTGCCGTGGCATCACTTCCGCGGCCTGCGGCGGCGCGGCGTCGACGCGCATCTGCTCGTCCACGCACGAACGCGCGACGAGCTCTTGGAGCTTGCCCCCGAAGACCGGGACCGCATGCATTTCGCACCCGACTTGGCCTCCCAGCGCTTTTTGCACCGCGCGGGTCGTCCGCTGACCGAGCGTGTCGCGGAGTACACCGTGGGGTTTGGAATCCAGTGGCTCGGCGCGCGCGTCCAGCGGCGCATGGCCCGCGACCTCGTGCACCGGTTTGGCATCCACGTTGTTCACGAACCAACGCCGGTCTCGCCCAAGCAGCCCTCGTGCATGGTGGGCGTTGGTGCGCCGGTGGTCATCGGCCCGATGAACGGCGGCATGGATTTTCCGCCGGCGTTTGCGGGCCGCAAGAGTCCCCTGGAGCGCGCCCTCGTGAGCGCCGGCCGCGCCACCGCGCGCGCCGCAAATGCACTCGTGCGCGGAAAGCGCGACGCCGCGCTCCTTTTGGTCGCCAACGAACGCACCCGGCGCGCGTTGCCGCCGGGCCTTGGGCCGCCGGTCGAGCTGCTGGTTGAGAACGGCGTGGACCTTGGCCGCTTCCCTGCGCGCGCCGCGCCGCCGACCCGCGCGCCGGGCGACGCAGGTTTTGTGTTCGTGGGGCGCCTCATCGCGCTCAAGGGTGTCGATCTTTTGCTGCACGCACTCGCCGCCACACCCGCGGGGTACCACCTGGACATCGTGGGGGATGGACCTGTCCGCCAATCGCTCGCGGATCTCGCCAAGGAACTCCGATTGGACACCCGCGTGCGCTTCCACGGACAGGTTTCCCAGACGCAGTGTTCGGCCATCCTCGCGCAGTGTGATGCGCTCGTGTTGCCAAGCCTGCGTGAGTGCGGTGGCGCCGTCGTGCTCGAAGCGATGGCCACGGGATTGCCCGTGATTGCCACCGATTGGGGCGGGCCCGCGGACTACCTGGACGGTGCGAGCGGGTTCCTCGTCGCGCCGACGGGCCGCGACACGTTTGTCGCGGGGCTGCGGGCGGCGATGGAGCGCCTCGGCGGTGATCCGTCGTTGCGCGAGAGGATGGGGCGCGCGGGCCGCGCGCGTGTTGAAGCCGAGTTTGATTGGGAGCGCAAGATCGACCACATGCTCCGCCTGTACGCGAAGGTCGCGGCGAGCGGTGTGCCGCATCCGGTTCGAAGCGCGTAGCAATGCACCGCGCGGGGTCTCCGCCGCGCCCGGTGACATACGCTTGGGCGCGGCTCGCGCATTTGCGCATCTTTCGACGTCGCCCAGGATCCCTATGGCCGCCAACCGCACCGCCGCCGCCACCCTCTGCTTCATCGGCTGCGGCCTTGCGATGGCCGTCATCGGCGCCCTGTCGCTGGCCGTGTCGAGTCCGCTGTTGTTCCCCGCGATCGGCGCGAGCGCGTTCCTCGTTTTCTACGCACCCCGCTCGCCCATTTCCTGTCCGCGCAACGCCTTCCTCGGGCATGGCATCGGCGCGCTGGTGGGCACGCTAGCCGCGCTTGCGCTGGGAGTCGTCGCGCACGAAGCGTGGCTTTTGAGCACCGAACCGTGGCGCGCCGTGGTGTCTGCGGCCGTGGCCCTTGCGGTGGCGGGCGCGGCGATGGCGCGCTTCGACGTCGGCCATCCGCCGGCGGGTGCAACCACGTTGATCGTCGCGACGGGCTTGATGGGTGGCGCGCGCGACATCGCGGCGATTCTCGGAGCGGTCGTCGTGCTGAGCGCTGTGGGGCGCCTTGTCCACCGTTTCAGCGGCGAGCCTTTCCCCTGGTGGGCACCCGGCACCGTCCCGACGCCCCCCAGGGCGTGAACTCCGGAAATCCTTTCCGGTTGCCCGCAGCTTCGTCGCCGTTGCAGGTCGGCTTGCCGACCGCGCTGCGATCGGCGGGATAGTTTTGGTTGTCGGCCCGATCCGTGGGGTGCGGGCCGCAATCGAATCCGGAGTGGGGGTCTGCTTCGCCGCGTGTCAGGACCGCGCGGCGGGTCAAGAAGGTGCGCTCGGGGGAGCGCGCCGGGGGTAACCAACGATGCTGATCGTCCGTATTGCCGTGGGGGCGCTCGTCGCCGCCGTCGTCGCGCCGAATGCCGTCGCTCAATCGAACGTCCGCCCGGTCGCCCGGGTGACCGCGCCGATCGCGCTGGGGACCGTGCACAGCGGGCCGCGCCACCGTGTCGACCCGCTTGCCGCCCATGCGCGCCTCGCCGCGGAAGAACCGCTGGCGGTCGCGCGCCAAGTGGTGGAGCTTGACTTCACCGGTAGGATGCAGCCCGGCGCCGATATCGCGGGCGGCGGAGACCTCGCGACCCAGCGCGGGGGCTGGACCGCGACCATTGCCCGCGAAGTGGGTGAAGAGCGCACCTTGGCCGTGGCGCTGAAGAGCGAGGCGACCTTCTTCGACTTCGGTGGCGCCGGGGTCGCCGGCCTTGTGGACCCGTTCAACGACCTCTACCGCACCGCCTTGGGTGCGACCCTCTACACCCCTTGGAACGACACCGTGTCGCTGTTTGGCGGCGCCGAGTTCACCCTGGCTGGCGAGGACACGTCGGACCTTGGTTCCAGCCTGATCGTCGCTGCGTCGAGCGGCATCACGTACCGCGCGTCGCCGGAGCTCGAGCTCGCCCTTGGCATCAGCGCGTCCCAGCGCCTCGAGGACGACGCCTGGGTGATCCCGTTCCTGGGTGTCGATTGGCGGATGGCCGACGATTGGCGCCTGCGGCTTGAGGGGGAGCGTGTGCATCTTGAGTGGCAGGCGCGCCGCGACCTCTCGTTCGCGGTGCACGCGGCCTACGAACAGCGCCAGTACCGTCTCAACGATTCCAACCCGCTTCCGGGCGGCGTTTTTCGCGACGAACAGATCGACGTGGGTGCGGCGCTGACCTGGCGGCCGACCGCAGGTGTCGAACTGCGCGCCGGTGCGGGTTACACGGTATGGCGCGAATTCACGCTGCTCGACGCCAACGGTGTCGGCGTGGAAGCGGAGCTTGCCAACGCGCCGTTTGGCGAGCTCGCGCTGCGCTTCTCTTTCTGACGTTGGCGCACGCCGCAGCGCGGGCAATCACCGGGCGGCTCAGTGGGCTTCGATACGCGCCACGGCGGCGTCCTCGCGCCAGCGCCAACCGCGCCGACCGAGCATGTCGCGCACCGTCATTCCGATGATGGTGAGGTCGCGGCGCAGGCTGAGGCCTTCGAGGTACTCAAGGCCGAGCGCGAGCTTGCGTTCGTAGGCGACCGTGTCGCGCCCGGTGTAACCCTGTTGGACCTGGGCCCAGCCCGTGATCCCTGGATGCACGGCGAGGCGCTCGGTAAAACGCGGCACGACGCCCGCTGCCCAGCTCTCGATCTCGACCATTTCCGGGCGCGGTCCGATCAGGGCCATGTCGCCGCGCAGGACGTTGAAGAGCTGGGGCAGCTCGTCGAGGTGGCTGTTGCGCAGGAACCGGCCGAATCGCGTCACACGCGCCGCGTCACCGCCCTCGGCCCAGGAGTCGAAAGCCGTATTCGCGCCCTCGCGCATCGTGCGGAACTTGTAGAGCACAAAAGGCTGGCCGCAGTGGCCGATGCGGACCTGGCGGAACAGCACGCACCGCAAAGAGCGGAACGCGAGCGCGTTGGCGAGCGCCACCGGCACGGCGAGCAGCGCGGCAAACGGTAACCCGATCGCGAGGATCACACCTTCCAGGAGCGGTTTGCCGATCCGCGGATAGAACCCGCGCGGCTCACGGGCGCTCCAGTCGGCTCCACCGTTGCCTACGAGAAGTGCGGGACCCGCGGCCGAGCGCGACCGCGGATGCGCGGTTAGCGACCCTTCGCGGGCCCCGTTGGGCATGGGAGACACGTTCGCGATCGCCGGGGGCTCGGCGCCGCGGTGGGAGGGGACCGCCTGTCGCATGGTGGGGGGTACGCGTTTTGGGCGCGTCCCTTGGCATCGACCACGTGCGACCGAGTCCCTTAGCCCGGTTTCGAGCTTTGTCCACGATCGGGGTCTTCCCGTGCCTGGGAGCTTGCCGGCGGGCGGCGTCCCGTGGCTTCGGGTTCCCGTGCGCGCGGACCGAAACCAAACCCATCGGCCAAACCACGGGGGCATCGCGCCCGCGTTCGGACAGCCGCAGGAAGGAGCATGAAGCCGCACACGAGCATCCTCGGGATCAACGCCTGGCACGGCGACGCCGCCGCCGCCCTATTCATCGATGGGGAACTCGTCGCCGCGGCCGAGGAGGAGCGCTTTCGCCGCGTTAAGCACTGGGCGGGTTTCCCGGCGGAGGCCGCCCGCTGGTGCTTGGCAAAGGCGGGCCTTGCGCCGGCGCAACTCGACCACGTCGCGATCAACCGCGACCCTGCCGCGCACCGTGCCGAAAAATTGCTTTGGGTGCTGTGCAACCGTCCATCCCTGAGCATCCTCGCGGACCGGCTGCGCAACGGCACCAAGGTGGGGTCCCTGCGCGCGGAATTGGCCGTGGCGCTCGCGGTGTCACCCGGAGAGCTCGCGGCGACGTTTCACACCGTGGAGCACCACCGCGCGCACCTTGCCAGCGCGTTCTTCGTTTCACCGTTCGATCGGGCCGCCGTGCTTTCGATCGACGGGTTTGGCGACTTCTCGAGCGCGATGTGGGGCCTTGGCGAGCGCAACCGCATCGACGTCAAGGGACGGGTGCCGTTTCCCCATTCCCTCGGGCTCCTCTATCTGGCGCTCACGCAGCACCTTGGGTTTCCTAGTTACGGCGACGAGTACAAGGTCATGGGGCTCGCCGCCTATGGCAAACCGCGGTTCCTCACGGATCTGCGCCGGCTCGTCAAATTGGGCAAGGAGGGGCGGTTCGAGCTCGAATCCCAATACTTCCGCCACGGCCAGGGCGGCGTGTCGATGACCTGGGAAGGTGGCGAGCCGAGCGTCGAACGCGCGTTTGCGGCGCCGCTGCTCGAACTGCTCGGACCGGCGCGCGAGCGCGGTGGACCGATCGAGGAACGCCACAAGGATCTGGCGGCCTCCGCGCAAGCGCTCTACGAAGAGTGTTTTTTCCACGTGCTTGAACACCTCCAGCGCAGCACGGGCGAGACACACCTCGCGCTCGCCGGCGGATGCGCGATGAACAGCCTGGCGAACGGCCGCATTGGCGCCGCGACCGGTTTTCGCGACGTTTGGATCCAACCGGCGGCGGGGGATGCGGGCGGCGCGGTGGGCGCCGCGGCCCACGTGTGGTGCGAGCGCCTCGAGCGCCCGCGCCCCGCACCGATGGTGCATGCGTACCTCGGCCCCGAGGCCACACTGCTGGAGCTCGACGCCCTCGTCGAGTACCGCCGCGTCGAGCTCGGGAGCGAAGGCTGCCACGTCGCACACGCGCGGGACGAGCAGGAACTCGTCGCTCGTGTGGCCGCGGCCCTCGACGAAGGCCAGGTGGTTGGTTGGTTCCAGGGAGCGATGGAATGGGGCCCGCGGGCGCTGGGCAACCGCTCGATCCTCGCGGACCCGCGCCGCGGCGACGTCCAGGACCTCTTGAACCACAAGATCAAACGCCGCGAATCGTTCCGACCGTTCGCGCCCGCCGTGCTCGCGGAGCAGCAGGGCGAGTGGTTTGACAGCGCGGCACCGGTGCCCTTCATGGGCCAGGTGTTTGGCGTGCGTCCCGAGCGTCAACGACAGGTGCCCGCGGTGGTGCACGCGGATGGGACCGGGCGCCTTCAAACGGTCAGCAAGGACACCAATCCGCGCTTTTGGGCGTTGATTAAGGCGTTCGAGGACCGCACGGGAGTTCCCATGCTCGTGAACACGTCGTTCAACGAAAACGAGCCAATTGTCTGTCGTCCGGAGGAGGCCCTCGACTGCTTTCTACGCACAAAGATGGACATGCTCGTTTTGGACACCCTTGTGTTCCAGCGTGTGACCGTGCCGACCCACGGGGCGCGGCACGCTATCGATCCCGATTCCGTGCCGGCCGCGCTGCCGTCGTCGAAGACGGCTCAAAGCGCTCAGGAAGAGGCCCGCCGCCGCAGCGCTGATGCGTAGAGCGACGGTATTGCAGCGTGTCGCACACACGGGACCCCGCGCGAGCGATGCGGGGCCGTACTAAGGGTCGTCCCGCGGTAAGTCGATCCGTAACCACCGCCGCGATCGGTGCGGCAACCCATCAACCAACCCATCGACGGACATGGTAAACAGAAAGGAGAACGGGGGCCGCGTGGCGCTCGTGGCAGGCGGCGGAGGATTCATCGGTGGCCACCTTGTGGCCGACCTTCTGAAAGATGGGTTCCGCGTGCGCAGCGTCGACGTCAAAACCCTCGATCAGTGGTATCAGCTCGATCCGCGCGCCGAAAACGTCGTGCTCGACCTGCAGTGTTTCGATGCCTGCGAGCGCGCCGTGGACGGCGTGAGCGACATTTTCAACCTTGCGGCGGACATGGGCGGCATGGGGTTCATCGAGAACAACAAGGCGCTGTGCATGATCAGCGTCTTGATCAACACGCACCTGTTGATGGCCGCGCGTAACACGGGCGCCAAGCGCTATTTTTACGCCTCGTCCGCCTGCGTCTACAACGGCGACAAGCAGCAGGACTCCGCGGTCACGGCGCTGAAGGAGTCGGATGCGTACCCGGCCCTCGCCGAGGACGGTTACGGCTGGGAGAAACTTTTCAGCGAGCGGATGTGCCGCCACTTCCGCGAAGACTTTGGGCTCGCCACACGCATGGCGCGGTTCCACAACGTCTACGGGCCGTTCGGGACGTTCGAAGGGGGCCGGGAGAAAGCGCCCGCCGCGATCTGCCGCAAGGTCATCGAAGCAAAGTTGAGCGGATCGGGCGCCATCGATATTTGGGGCGACGGTGAGCAGACGCGCTCGTTCATGTACATTGACGACTGCATCCGCGGCATCCGCATGCTGCACGATGGGCACGTCGTGGAACCAATCAATTTGGGTTCGTCGGAGCTCGTTTCGATCAGCCGCCTGGTCGATCTCGCCGAGGAGATCGGGGGTGTCAAGCTCGCCCGCCACCACGACCTGGACGCACCCAAGGGTGTGCGCGGTCGCAACAGCGACAACGCGTTCATCCGTGCGGAATACGGCTGGGAGCCGTCCATCGCGCTGCGCGACGGGCTCGAGCGCACCTACCGCTGGATCGAAGCCGAGCTGCTGCACCGCCAGGAAGCTCCGCTCCCCGGCAAAACCCGCGCGTTCGCGCGCTCCAGCGAACGGGCGGCCTGAGAGCGTCCGTGCGCATCCTCTTCGTCAACCAGTACTACTGGCCCGACATCGCCAGCACGGGCCAGCACCTTACGGACCTCGCCGAGCATCTTGCGGCGACGGGCCACGCGGTGCGGGTCGTGTGTTCCCGCGGAGAATATCTTGCAGGCAAGGGCATGGCGCCGGCGCGCGAAGTGCAGCGCGGTGTCGAGATCCTGCGCGTCCGCGGGACACGCTTCGGGCAGCGCCGCGGCATTTCAGCGCGCATCCTCGACTACGCCGCGTTCCATGTGGCCGTCGCACACCGGGTGGCCCTCGGCCGTTGGGCCGACGTCGTGGTGACGTTGACAACCCCACCCCTTGTGGGCCTGTGGGGAGCCCTCGCGCAGCGGCTCGGTCGCGCGCGTGGCACCAAGCACGTGGCGTGGTTCATGGACCTGCACCCCGAGGCGGAGTTCGAACTCGGGCTAGTACGCCCCGCTTCGGCGTTGGGCCGGATCCTGCGGATGCTCGCTGGCCTCGAAACACGTTTTGCGAGCCGTGCGGTCGCGCTCGGGCCCTACCAAGCTCAGCGCATTGCCGCGCGCGGGCTCGCACCGCAGCGCATTGCGCAGATTCCCGTGTGGAGCTCGAAGGACGAGGTCGCGCCCTGCGCGCCCGCCGACAACCCCCTGCGCGCGCAGTATGGCTGGCAGGGACGTTTTGTTGTGCTCTATGCGGGGAATGCGGGGCTCATGCACCGGTTCGACGAGATTCTCGATGCGGCACAAATCGTCGCCGCGCGTGCGCCCGACGTGTTGTTTGCGTTTGTTGGCGGCGGTCCACGTCGCGCCGAGATCGAACGCGAGGTCGCCCGACGCGGCCTCGGCAACGTCGAGTTCAGGGGTTACGTGCCGCGCGCGGCGCTGCGGCACGCGCTTCCCGCGGGCGATGTGCACTTCGTGTCCCTCGAGCCGAACCAGACCGGTGTGGCGGTGCCGGGCAAGCTCTACGGAATACTTGCGGCGGGCCGTCCGGTCCTGTTTGTGGGTGCCGAACACTGCGAGACCGCGGATACGCTGCGCGAGCACGCATGCGGCTTTGGCTTCAAGCCCGGCGAGGGCGCGGGTTTGGCGCGCGCGATCCTCGAGCTGCGCGCCGATCGGGAGCTGCGCGAGCGGCTGTCGACAAACGCACGCCGCGCATTCCTCGCGCATTTCGAGCGGGACGTTTGCGCCGCGGCCTGGGAACGGCTGCTGCGCGCCGTGCACGGGGCGCCAGCACCGGGCGCGGGCACACCGCCCGAGCGCTTGCGCCTGCCGCGCGAACGCCGCACCCGCGTGCTCGAGTCGGTGGCGCCCGCGCTCCCGAACCCGCGCAACGCAAGCCGCCTCCCAGAACCCAACGCTCCAACCCCCGGCGCACGCGTCGATTGAGCGCCGAGCCCCGCCGCGCGCGCTTTTTTTGCGCAACCGCGGGGGGCCGAGCCAAGTCTCGGGTGGGTGGAGGGGGCCCACCATCCAATCGTCTCGGGCGATCGCCGCGGGCAATCGTCTGGGGCAGGAACGTGGCTCATTTGAGCTCGGCCCCGTCGCCAAACGGTGCCCGTCGAAGCCGCGATTGCGGCCCTTTGCCGGCCTCTCCCGCGGATCCTGCGGCCAGCCGCTGGCGCCCGGGGTAGGTGGCCGGGCAGGATGCGGCGGTTCGAGCGTCAAAGCAAAGATGAGCGATAGCGAGCGGTGGGGGGTGGCGGGCGCGCCCGAGTCCGGCGGAACCGGTGCGCTGTCGGCGGACTCACGCCTCGCCGGGGGCGCGCGGACAGCTCCGCGTGCGCCCGCAGGCGCCGAAACCCTGCACGCCGCGGCCCTCTCCGTCGCTGGCCCGCGCGCGGACTCTCCCGCGTTTTTTGGGGCACCCGCCAGCTCCGCGCCGCCGCGCGCCCTCGCGCCCATCGCGCCCATCGCGCCCATCGCGGTGGTGGGGCTGGGGCACGTGGGGCTCGCGTTTGCGGCCGACGTGCTCGCGGGCGGCCGCGGCGTTGTGGGATTCGAGCGCGATCCACGCCGCGCCGCGGCCATCGCCGCCGGACGCAGCCCGTACCCGCACATTGAAGCGGCATCCCTCGCGGAACGGACGAACGCCGCCGGCGAGCGGATCCGCATCGACGTTTGCGGTGGAGCGGCGGCGGGGGACTTTCGTCGAATCGCCGAGTGCGCCGGTGTCGTGCTGTGCCTTCCAACCCCCCTCGGATCTACGGGCGAGCCCGACCTGTGCGCCATCGAAGCGGTCGCAGATGCGCTCGCGCCGCACCTCGTCCCGGGCCACGTCGTGGTCGTCGCGTCGACGGTCTGGCCGGGGGCGACGCGCCAGGTCGTCGCGTCGCGCCTCGCACGCAGCGGGCTTGAGCTTGGGCGCGAGATTTTTTGCGCCGCGTCGCCCGAGCGCGAAGACCCGGGTCGTACCGAGCCCCAAAGCCGCAGCGTGCCGCGCCTCGTCGGCGGAATCGATCCCGCGTCGACCCGCGAAGCGCTTGAACTCCTGCGCGCCGCGAGCGACGCGCTCGTCCCGGTGGCCTCCGCCGAAGTCGCGGAGCTCGCCAAGATGCACGAGAATCTTTTTCGCGCAGTCAACGTCGCGCTGGTTGGAGAGCTCAAGCAGATCGCGACGGCCCTGGATGTCGATGTCTGGGACGTCCTCGACGCGGCGGCGACGAAGCCCTACGGCTATATGGGGTTTGAACCCGGTCCGGGACTCGGCGGCCACTGCCTGCCGATCGACCCCCACTACCTGGCCTTCGCGGCGCGGCGTGTCGGCGCCCGGGCGCGGTTCGTCGAACTCGCCGCGGAGCTCGGCCGTGAGCTGCCCCTGTGGGTTGCCGACCGCATCGCCGGCGCGCTTGCCGCGCGCAACATTCCGCTCGCGGGCGCGCGGATCCTGCTCGCTGGCGTTGCCTACAAAGCGGGGGTCGCCGATCTGCGTGAATCGCCCGCGCTCGCGCTGTGGGACGAGCTTGAGCGCCGCGGGGCAAGCGTCGTGTACACGGATCCGCTCGTGCCCGAACTCGAGCGCGCGGGTCTGATGCACCGCTCTGCGCACCTGTGCGACCGCCTGCTCGCCGCCCAGGACGCGACGGTGCTGCTCGCGGACCAGCCCGGGCTTGACCTCGACGTCCTCGTCCGCGCAAAGGGCGTGCTGGTGGACACCCGCGGCCGCCTGCGCCTTCGCCGCGGTGGCACAGACGGTTACGTGAGCGCGTGAGGCCGCGCCGAGGCGCCGGCGCCCCGAAAGCGAACGGCGCGCCCGCGGACCGCGCCGTCTCCCCCGCGGGAGGCATCCGCGGCTCGAACTCGCGCCTCGGGTAGATCCGGTCGATCGGGACGGGGAGCACCCCGACCTGCGCGGGCGGGGCCCCCGTGCACGCCGAAACCCTGACCCCGACCCCCACCTGGGCGCCCCTGCGCGTCCTCGCCACCGCGGGTGTGATCGCCATGGCGGTCGTGTGGAGCGCGTCCCAGCGGGATTTTGGCCCCGACGGATACGGGCTCGCGTGGAAGGGCGCCCTGATCGTCGCGCTCGGACTTGCTCCCGCCTGGGTCCAGGGCTGGAGCCGTGCGCGGGGCGCCGCGGCAGGCGCTTCCATTCCGTTTGTGCCCCTAGTCGGCGCGATCCACGCCCTTTTTTTCGGAGCGCCGCTCTTGCTCTCCGACCGCGTCCAATTCATGAGCCTTGAGCCCCCGGTCGCCGCGCTGCAGGGCGCCGCCGACCTCGTGCTGCTCGGGCTGATCGCGCTCTATGCGGGTTACGCCGGCGCCGCCCGACTGCCGCTTGGCAGGCCGCTGCGCTTGCACTGCGATGGCCGCCGCGGAGCTCCCGCCGCGATGGCCTTGATCGCCATCGGCTTCGCGGCCCGGATCCTGGTCCGCGAGCAGCTCCTGCCGGAGGGCCTTTTGCAGCCGGCGGCGTTGCTCGCCCACGGAGTCCTCCTCGGCGCCGGCTTACTGATCGTTCTCGGTCGGCGCGGGCATCTCGGCCGGTGGGCGGCACCGCTTGCGATCGCGGGTGTGTTGCCGGCGCACCTCTTGCTCGAACTGTCCAGCGGGTCGCTGGGTTACGCGGTGCGCGACGGAGCGTTTGCCCTGATGCTGATTTGGGGCACGGGTGGACGCGTCCCCCTCGTTGTTTTGGCCGCACTGGGCCTTTTCATCATGGGTCTGCGGGGAGCCGCCAACGAGTATCGCGTCGTGCTCCACAACAGCCCGCATCTCCTGGAAGATCGGGCACTCGAGCGGGGGTTGCAGTTTTTCGAGTTGGCGCGCTCCGAATTAGAACGCGAAGGCGCGAGCAGCATCACCGCGTCGGCCTTTGGTCGTTTTTCGCAGATCGCGCTGTTTGCCGAGGTCGTCGACAAAACGCCGCTTGCGATTCCCCATTGGGGCGGTGCAACCTACGCCACGCTGCCAGCGACGTTCGTGCCGCGTGCGCTGTGGCCCGATAAACCCGCCAAAGAACTCGGTCAGCGCTTCGGACACCGCTACGGCGTGTTGCACGAGACGGACACAACCACGTCGATCAACCTGCCCCAACTCGTGGAGCACTACGTCAACTTCGGTGCGCTCGGTGTGCTGCTTGGATCCCTCGCGATCGGCCTTGTGTACCGCGTGCTCGTGCACTTGCTCGTGCACCCTGCCGCGGGCGAAGCGGGCCTGGTCTTTGGAGCGCTCTTCGCCAGCCGTCTCCTGCACGTGGAGTCGGACACGAGCCTTGTGCTCGGCATCGTGCTGCAGCTTGCGCTCCTGTGCGCGCCCCTCGCCTGGTTCCTCGCCCCGCGCGCGGGTGCGCAGCGCGCGACGCTGTTGGCGGGAGCGTTGCGGTGAAGATTCTGCATGTCGTCCCGACCTACGCGCCGGGATTCCGCTACGGTGGGCCGGTTGCGAGCGTCGGGGGACTGGCGCGGGCCCAGGCGCGCCGGGGCGACGACGTTTGGGTCGCCACGACGGACCAGGACGACGGCGTCAGGCTAGACGCACCGCCTGAGGAAATCCTCGACGGTGTCGAGGTGCGGCGTTTTGCTGTGCGCGGCCCGCGACGGATGCGGCGCGCGCCCGCGCTCGCGGATTGGCTCGCGGGTGCGGCGCAGGGTTTCGACGTTGTGCACGCCCACGGAGTTTTTGTGTGGACGACCACCGCGGCGCTCGCGGCAGCGCGGCGCGTGGACACACCTGCGGTGCTCGCGCCGCGGGGCATGTTGATGGCCGATGTGCTGCGCGCACGTGGCACTTGGCGCAAGCGCGTGTGGCTCGGGTGGGTGGAGCGCGAAAACCTGCGATCCTTGGCTGCGCTGCACCTCACCGCCGACCTCGAAAACGAAGAACTTCCCCCGGGTTTCGCGCCGGGTGCGCGGCGCTTCGTTGTGCCGAATGGCATTGCGCTAGAGGTCGATTCCGGGTCAGGAGCACCTACAAATGCCCCGGCGCCGATCGCAAGACTCTTTGCGGACCCACGGCCCTTTGCGCTGTTCCTCGGGCGCATCCACCACAAAAAAGGCCTCGATCGGCTCTTCGCCGCATGGCGCGCCGCGGGCCAACCGGCGCGGCTCGCCATCGCCGGGCCCGACGATGGTGCAGAGCGCAGTTTGCGCGCGCTCGCGGCCGATTTAGGCCTGACCGACGGCATCCATTGGCTGGGGGCTGTCGAAGGAGCATCGAAAGCGAGCGTGCTCGCACGCGCCGCGTTGTTCGTTTACCCGTCGCGCTCGGAAAACTTCGGCAATGCTGTCCTTGAGGCACTGGCCGCGGGATGCCCCGTTCTGACGACCCCGACGGTCGGTGCGAAGGACGCCGTCACGCAGCTGTGTGGGGGCGACGTGATCGACCCGACTTTGTGGGCGCCGCACGTCGAACATTGGCTCGAGCGCGGCCGGGATCCCGCGTGGCGCGCCGCCCTGCGCGAGCGCACCCACACGCGCTATGGCTGGGACGGGATCGCGGCGCGCATGGACATCGAGTACCACAACCTCACGCGCCCGCAGTCCGGTCGGTGCGCTGCAAACGCCGCCTGAGCGGCGTTAGGACGGGTCCTGAGCGGCGGCCCTACGTGACTCACGCCGCGCGGTGGCGGCCGGCGCGGGATTCCGGTTCGGATCCACCCGGTGCACGTGTCACCTGCGAGGTTCCGTCGGACGCGAGCGCGCCGCGTCCAAGCGGCTGCTCGCCGTTGGGCCGGCGGAACTCTAGCAGGGCCCACGCGACCGCCAGGGCGCCGAGGGTTCCCGCGGAGATGCCAAGGCACAGGGTGAAGACTCCGCCGGGCGGCGCGAGGAGGAAACCGGCGCCGAGACCGCCGAACTGCATGGCGCGCAGAGCGCACAGGCCGAACGGGCGGCGCTCCGCGTAAAACTGAACCTTGCACAGCTCGAGCAGCGAGATGCCAAGGATGACGCCGAAGAGCGCGGCGAAGAGCGGAGCCACTGCGCTCCATTCGCGACCGAACAGGAGCGGGATCGCAATGGGCCCGAGCCAAACGCCGAGCCCCGCGAGGGCCGCGAGCGGACCGGCCAGCAACCAGGCCATGCGGCGGCGCAGGCGCCCGCCGTCGCGCTCGGCGCTGAACCACGCAAACGCGAGCCGGCTGACGAGCGGCGCGAGCAGCTGGTGGGGGACAAACGCGAGCCGGTGGGCTTGCGCGAACAAGCCTGCGCCGCGCTCCCCACCCACGAGGCCGGCGGCGAGCACCATCGCGCGGGCGAACGCCCCCTCGAGCACCCCGTCGAACCAAACGTCGCGGCATTCGCGCCACAGCGCGCGCCACTCCCACATGTGCAGCCGGCGCGGTGTAGACCGCGGCAAGCCGCCGGCCCAGCCCAGCAGCACGAGCCAGGCGACCGCGAGGACGGCCTCGCGCAGCACAAGCGCTCCAAGGCCCGCTCCCGCGCACGCGAGCGCGACGGCCGCCCCGTGGGACACCAGTTGAGCCAAACCTTCGAGTTGCGCGAGCCGCGGCCAACGGCCTTCGCGTTCGAGAAAGGCGCGCCCGTGCTGGGCGACATGTTTGCCGATGCAGGCTGCGAGCAGGACCGCCACCCAGGACTCGAGCTGGCCACCTGCAACGAGGACGGCCGAGCAAAGCAGCGCCGCAAACGCGCCTTCGAAGAGCAAAGCGCTCCAGTACCGCGACGGGTCGTAGGAAGCATCCCGCGGAGCGCGCAGCACGAGGGCGCCGATGCGCAAGCTCGCGATCGAAAGCACGAGGCTGAGGCCCGCGTACGCGAGGGCAAAGCGCCCGAAGACCTCCGGCGCGATGAAGCGCACGAGCACGAGGTTCGCGGCAAACGCGAGGCCCGCTTGGCCAACGCCGCCCGCGAGCAGCCACCCCGCATGGTGGCGGCGTGAGCCTTGCGCGCGGCCCGTGGGCTCGTCGCTGCGCTCGTCGCGCTCATTCACGGGATCACGCCGCCCGCCGCCGGCGGTGGGGTGGGACCCACGGGTGCGGCGGTGTTCGCTGGCCGGGGAGCATCTGGACTTCGGCACCGGCGCGCGGGCGCACCGCGGGTGCGAGCCGCGGCGGTGCGGGTGCGAGCGCGCCGTGGTAGGCCGCGAGGGCGCGTGCCGCGTAGTCGCGCCATGTGAATCCGCGGGCGACGGCGCCCGCGGCTCTTGCGCCGAACTCTCGGGCGCGATCCGGGGCGCGCCCCAGGCGCTCGATCTGCGCGACCAGGGTTTGGGTGTCGCCAGCCTGGTGCAAGAGCGCTCCGTGGCGTTCGTCGAACAATCCCGCGACACCCGTGTGGTCCGACACGAGCACCGGCAATCCGCAGGCCATTGCCTGCAGGATGACCATGGCGAGGCCTTCCTCGAAAGACGGCAACGCGAACGCCGTGGCGCTTTGGTAGAGCGCGGGGAGCTGCGCCTGCGGAACGGGGCCGAGGAACCGCACGCGGTCGCTCGCGGCGGCACGGGCCCGTGCGGAGAACTCCGGCTCGATCGGGCCGACAAAAACCAACTCACCGCGCACGCCGCTTTGGAGGAACGCGTCGATCAGGACGTGGGAGCCCTTACGCGCGCCAACGCGGCCGACGCACAGCAAGCGCGGATGCAAAGGAGGGATCGTGGCCGGGGTGAACGCCGCCAGATCGACGCCGAAGGGATTGACGATCAGGCGTTCGGGCGCAAATCCGCGCGCAACGAACGACGCCGCGACGAAGTCGGACGGCACGGCGATGCGATCGGCCAGTTGGTACTCAAGGATTTCGCGGCGGACGACGGCCGGCGACGGACGCCGCAGCGGGATTCCGGTGTGTTCGGCGAGCGCCCCCAGGATCTCGTCCTGGGTTTCGATGTGGGCGCTGCCGCGCTCGAGCACCGTCAGGGCCCCGCGATCCTTAGCGACCCTCAGACCCTCCAAGCTCGAGCCGGACCAGCCGACGAAAACGTCGGGATAAAGCGGGATTCGGCGCGCGGCAGCCCGTCCGAAGGCCGCGGCAACGGGGGCCTCGAGGGCGCGGTCCGCGGCCATCGGCAAGTGGCGGGCGCCCCGGGCGAGCAGCTCGTAGGCCGGCAAACCTATCACCAGGCCGCGGGGCACGCCAAAACGCTCGGCGAGCAGCGCAGGGGCGCTCGTGATGAGGCGTTGGAGCGCACCTTCGCGCGCAAGCTCGCGAGCGAGGTCGAAGGCCCAAAAACGGCCGCGGACGCTGATCGCGACCTTCACGCGGCCTCCGTGGCCCAGGCGGGCGCGGGGTCGCGGTCGGGTAGGGTCGACGCGAGGCAACGGGCAAGGACGCTGTCGTGGTCGTAACCCGCGCTCAGGCAGCGTTCCCGCCCCGCGAGCGCCAGCGCGCGGCGTTGTTCGGGCGAACCCAAAAGTTCGTGCACCGTCGTGATCAACTCGTCGTTATCGCCGAAGAAGCGCGCTTCGCGGCCCTCATGGAAAAGCTCGCGGTGCTCGCGGCTGCGCTCGGCGACGAGCGGCAGGCCGCAAGCAGGGATTTCGAGCGATCGGCTCGTGTGCTCGTCCCGATTGGCCCGGCGCAAAAAACCGATCTGGAGCGTGGAGGAAGCCATCGCCGCCAGGTACTCGCGCCCTGCGATCTGGCGCGGTTCGACGACGAGCAGCGCGTGGCGCTGTGCATGGCGCGTCCAGCCGTTGCCGAACACACGCACAAACACACCGGCCTGCGCGATCTTCAGCAGGGCCTGCGCGCGCGGCGCTTCATAGCTCCCGATGAATCCAACGTCGGCGAACAATTGGTCGCGCTCGCGCCCTGTGGGCTCGATCGGCCGGTGTTCGAGCAGGTCGAAACTCTGGAAGTGGAACCGCACGTCGCGCGCACCCAGTGCCACCAGCTCATGGTCTTCGACGTTGCGGCGTTTGGTGGTCCACACGAGGTCGTATTGGCTGAAACAATCCGCCATCCACGCCCACTGGTTGTGCGCGAGCGCGTGGTCATCCTCGCTGTGGAACACGAAATGTGTGCCCGCGCTTTGCACCTTGGCCCGCGCAAGCGTTGCAGGGCGCAACGGCGGCGCTTTGTCGACCCACACCATGTCGTAGCGTGTGCGGCGCACGGCCTGCTCGAGCGCTGCATTCACACTATAAGGATCCCGCGGTCGACCGAGCCGATGCCGCAGCCGGTCTTCCAAAGCAAGACGCGGCAATTGTGCATACGAGTCAAGCGTCGCGCAGTAGGGCAGTGCATCCACCTGGTGCCCCAGGCGCTCGAACGCACGACAGCGCTGGTGCGAACGCGATCCGGGTGTCAGATTGCCGATGTAGAGCAGCTTCAAGCGACCTCTTCCCCAACGGGGCGGCGGGAGCGGCGGCTGGGCAACGCGGCCTTTTGGTCGTCGGGTGCGTAATAGTGGGACCCGTACGCGGCGCCGTAATAACCCCCTTCGTCGGAGGCGGTGGCGCGCGCGGCGTTCAGGATCGTGCCGACGAGCTTGGCCCCCGATTGGCGCAAACGCCGCACGGCCGATTCGACCGCCTGGCGCGGCAAACCGTCCTCGCGGTAGAGCAGTAGCAGCGCATCGAGCCGGTGCGCGAACGTCTCGACGTCGGCGACGACGAGCGCCGGGGGAAGGTCGAACACCACCATGTCGTATTCGGCCTGCAATTCGTCGAGCAGGGCGAGCGAGCGACCGCCCGAGAGCAGCTCTCCCGCAGCTCCGCGGTGGCGTCCGGCGACGAGCACCTCGAGGCCCGCTTGGAGCGTCGATTGCACGAGGGGACGCCAGGGGACACCGGTGGTCAGGACCTCCGCAAGGCCCGGACCTTCGGCGAGTTCCAGGTAGCGGTGGACGGATGGCCGCCGCAGGTCGCCGTCGACGAGCAGCACGCGACGGCCCGCGGAGGCAAGCGCCCAGGCGAGGTCGACGTTGGTCGTCGATTTGCCCTCGGAGGGGGCGCAGGAGGTGACCGCGAGCGTGCGCAGTTGGGCGAGGTCACCGACCGCAAAACGCAGGTTCGCGCGCAGGGAGCGGTAAGCCTCGGCGAGGGGTCCATCCGGGGCGTCGCGCATGGGCAGGAACGCGCGGCCGCCACGTGCTTTGCGCTCGAAGAATGGGATCGTGCCGAGCACCGGCAAGCCGGTGGCGGATTCGAGTTCGCGCGCGCCGCGCAGGCTGCGGCGCAGGCGCTCGAGGCCGAGGGCCAGGCCGAGGGCCGCCGCGAGACCGGCAAAGAGGCTCGCCACAATCCCCACGCCGACGCGCGGGGCATAACGGCGGTCCGGGAGGACGGCGGGGTCGATGTAATGGGCGGAAGCGATCGACGAAGCGCGCGAGATCTCGGCTTCCTGGAGAGAGCGCAGCAGGAAGGTCGTCAGCTCCGTGTGGGTGGCGAGCCGGCGCAGCGGGTCGGCAAGCGCGCGCTCCTTTTCGGGCAAACCGCCCAGGCGCTGGTCGATTTCGGCGCCGATGCGCGCGAGTTCGGCGCGCTCCAGGCGAACGGCGTCGAGCCGGCTCGCAAGGTGCGCCGTCGTGCGGCGGCGCACGTCGCTCAGTGCGGCGCGGGTGCGCTCCCGCGAGGTGCTGTCGGCGCCCGCGACGTCGCGTTCGGCGCGGGCAACGAGTTCCTGGCGGCTTTCGAGCAACCCTTCGAGCCCCGCGAGCCGTGCGGCCAGGTTGTCGGCGATGCGCCGTGCGAGTTCGTCGCGGCCTTGGCGGGCGCGGACGAGTTCGGGGTGCACCTTTGTGAACGCCGCGCCCAGTCGCTCGATGTCGCCGTCGAGACGCGCGAGTTCGGCAACGAGACCGAGAGTCAAGGGATCGGCGAGGACCCCCGCGTCGGGACTTTGGGTGAGGAGCGCAAGCCCGCTCGAGTCGCCCGAGCGCACCCGCACGAGCAGTTCGCCGAGAGCCGCGATCTGAAGCTCGAGTTCCCGCGCCCGCGCGGCCAGGTCCTCTGCGTGTGCGATCAAAAGCGGGCGCCGGTCGGTGGCCTCGGGGCGGTCGACACCGGCGAGTTCGAGCTCGAGGACGGCGAGCTGTTCGACGAGGCCTGTGGATAGCGGATCAGCGAGTTCGGGCCCAAGCCGCGAGAGCGCGCCCGTTTCGCCTGCTTCGAGCAGCGCCAAGGCGTCGCCGATCGAGCGTTCGACGAGTCCGAGCTGCAGGGCGCGCACCGCGAACTCGCTGGAGGTGGTGACGAGGGCTTTTGATGAGCTCGCCCGGTCGATCAGGTCGGGATGGGAGCGCTGCAGTTCGACGACGTCGCGCTCCGCTTGCTCGAGTGCAACTTCCTGCGCAGCGAGTTGTCCCTGGATGAAGTCGACGGTTTCGCTCGCGCGCCGACGCCCGCGCGCGACGTTTTGGTCGAAATAGGCCAAGCACAGCGCGTTGGCGATTGCTGCGGCGCGCAGGGGGGTGGAGTCCGACACGGACAGCTCGAGCACCCCCGAGTTGCGCTGGGTTTCGACCACCCGAGTCGCCTGTTGCACGCGCGCAATCGCTGTGCCCATGTCGAGCCGCCAAACGCGGAACACACCGTCCATGGCAGTGTCGTCGCGCAGGACCCGCAGGCGCCAACCGTGTGCCTCGAGGATCGCGTCGTTTTCGAAGGGTAGTTCGCGGCTGGATACGCTGCGGCCAAACAGCCCAAGGGCATCGATACGCACACGATCCAGGCCCACAAAGCGCAGGCGCAGCGCGCTGGGTGCATCCGGCGCTACATCGATGAGCCGCACCGCGACACGCCCTTGTGCGGCAGCGGCGAGTCCGACGCGCGCAAACAGTTCGCCAAACGGAGTGCGGCGCTCGTCGTCCACGAGGACATCCAACGCGAGCGCGTGGTTCGTCGGATCGGTGAAGTCGACGGTGCCGTTCCCGTGGGGGCCGCGCACGACACCTTGGGCGAGCGATCGGGAGCGCAACACGGCGATTTCAGCGGCCGCTGCCGGCGGAGCGGTCAACGCGGCGAGTTCCGATAGAACACCCCCCGACGAACGCTCCGTGTCGAGCAGCAGCGTGGCGCGGGCGCGGTACACGGGCTGCTGCGATGCCAGCCACAGCACGCCAGCGCCAGCGCACAGGATCGCGCACGCCGCGGCGAGGTGCATCCGGCGGCGCAGTGCGCGCGCGACTTCGACGAACAGTCCGGCGGCGGGCGCCAGTGGATCGCGTTGGTTGGTTTCCATCAGCGGGACAACGCGTCGGCGATGATGACGAGGTTTGTGATCGAGCTGAAGATCGGCGCCGCAGCCTGCAGCATGGGCACAACCTGCTCTTTGAACGCGCCGCCCTTGCTCAGGCGCACAAACAAAAGGTCTTCGGGCTGCACGACGACGAGTCCCGCGGCCGTGGGTGTGGCGGCGTCGAAGAACGCGACCTGAAGTTCACCGTCGACGACGCGCATCAACGCGACGTTGGCGCGATCGCCGCTCGACGTCACACCACCCGCGAGGGACAGGGCTTGCAGCGCCGTCAACGGCCGATCCATGACGATCGCGCCGGGCACACCCACTTCGCCGAGGACGTAAGCGCGTCGGGCGGCGTACTGCGCGACGGACAGGCCGACCGCGGGGTCCACGAGGTACGTTCCCAGCGCCGATTCGATCGCGTGGCGCGCGTCGCCGACGGTCAGGCCGGCGAGGGGCACTGACCCGGCAAGGGGCAGGTGCACGGAGCCCAGGGGGTCGATGCGCACAGGGACCGCGGCGTCGTGAAACTCCCCGTGGCCGTACACGGTCAAGCTCAGGGTGTCGCCCGGGCCCAGGGTGTAAGGTGCGAGGCTCGCCTCCTGCGTGAAATCGATCGGCGCGGCGGTGCCTTCGACGAGGGGCGGCGCGCTGACACAACCTGCGCACAGGATGAGGGCGGCGACGGCAAGGGCGCGTCGCGTGGATCGGACGTAGAACATGGCTCGGCTCCTTCTCCGCGCTGCCCCTGGGGTGGGTCGCGCGAGGCAGCTATCGGCCGCGGCGCGCCGTCAACCCATGGCGCGGGAACGGCGCCGGGGGGCCTCTTTCCCGTTCCGGAGCGGGCGCGGCGCAGGGGCGACCGGCGACCCGGACAAGGGCGCTCCAGGTGGACTCGACGTCCAGGTCGAGGAGGCAGCGGCGGCCCACGGGACACGTGTCGAGAAAGCACGGCGCACAGGGAACACTCGCGCGCAGGGCGATCCCCGCGAACCGCGTAGGACCGCTGGGATCCCACGCGCCGCGCCGGTCCCGGGCGGCCTGCAGGACGACGGTGGGGGTGCCAAGGAGCGCGGCCACGTGCGCGGGCCCGGTGTCGTTCGAAAGGCAGGCCCGGGCGTGCTCGAGGAGCGCCGCGGTGCCACGCACGCCGAGGTGGCCGGCCAGAGCGAGCGCTGAGCGCCCGTCGGCGTGTCGGCCGCCACTGCCCGCGTGGATCCCGTCGGCGATGGCGCCCGCGAGTGGCGCTTCCGCCTGGGAGCCGATGACCGCAACCGCGCCCCCCGCGTCGCGCCAGCGCGCGCCGATCTGCACGAAGCGCTCCGCGGGCCAGCGTTTGAGCTCCAGCTTTGCGCCGGGAACCAGCACGAGGAGCGGCTTCGACGGGTCCAAGCCCATGACACGCGCCGTCTGGAGGGCGTTGGAGCGCTCCAACGCGGAAAGGGCAAGGACCTGCGCGCCGTCCGCGGGGCCTGGCGGCGCGGGAAAGCTGAGGTCAGCGAGGACAGCGCGCACGTGGTGCTCAAGGCGCTGCGCCTGGGGCATGTCGCGCGCGGGACCGGACTCGTTGTACCGATCGTGGGCTGCGCGCGGGCCGTCCACGCGCATCCACCGTGCGTTGGCGACGCGGAACCCGCGCGCGGCCCCGACACCCGCCGCGAACAGCGCCAGCGCGTGCTGGGCCGCGCGTCGCGGGGAAGTCAGCGCGGCCGGCAGCACCACAACGAGGTCGAGGCGCAGGGCGCGCAGGCGCGCGAGGAGCCGCGCTTTGCCGCGCAGGCCGACGAGGTCATCCCTGTGCCATTGCACCACGGCGAACGGGCCGTCCGGGCCCAAGAGGTCGGCGGCACCGGGCGCTCCCCGCGGGCCCGGCGAGCTCAAAAGAATCAACTCCGCGCCCGGGAACGTCCGCCGCACAACATCGAGCGCCGGCAGCGCGACGGCGACGTCGCCCAACATGCCCTCGCGCAAAACGCCGATGCGACTGGGGTCCGCGGGGGCAAACGGCCAAAGTGTGCGCTCGAGCGCCGACAGGCCGCGGTTCGCGCGCAGGAGGGCGCGCTCCGCGCGTGCCGCATTCCGTTCGTCGGCGGCCTCTGCCCCGTCGTGGCTGCGCCCGAAACCCGCGTGCATGCTCACGCTGGGGCCCATCGACCGTGCGTGCCAAAAAGACGAGTCCAAAACGGCGCCTGTGCCGCGCTGGGGAGGCCCCTGTCCAGGTCAGCCTTCGCGCAGGACGCGGCCGTGGCGCGGATGGTTCACCAGCTCGGCGAAGTCGGGATCGTCGAGGAGTCGCCTGCGCCAAACCGCGGTGAGCGAGGCTTTTTCGAGCGCGCTCGCCGCGAGGGGCAGCTTGCCGTCGAGCGCATAGGCGCGCGCAAGGTCGATCCATACGTCGCGGCGCGGCATGGGGCTGTTCTGCGCCTCGGCGAGCTCCAGAGCCTTCTTCAAGTCCTTCGCGGCAGCCGGCCAGTCGCCAAGGCGCAGATACAAACCGCCTCGCGCGACCAGGGGCGCGGGTTCCCCCCGTTCACGCTCAACGGCGTCGTCGTAGCGTTTTTCCAGGGAGCGTCGCGCGGTGCGGTCACCCCATCGTGCGAGGCAAATCGATGCCGCTTCGCCGACCTCGGGATTGCCGCTGCGCTCGATCCGCCCCAACTGTGCCGCGAGTTCCTTCGAAAGCGATGGACCCATGCGCCCCATCCGCGCCAAAAGGCCAACCGCCGCCGCGCCATCCAGGTGGCGCGCCTCGACGAGGCTCACGAGGTTCGCGGTCACCTGCGCATCGAGGGCTGCTGGCACCGCGGTGTAGTAGTCGGCGAGGAACGTCCACATTTTCGCGGCGCGCGCGCCGTCGCGCACGAGCGGGGCGACCTTGGCGGCGGCGTCCGTGCGGCGACTGCGCGCCAGTTCCACCAGCGCCGCCCGTGTGAGCAGGTTGTCGCTGCTCGCGAGCGCGGCGTCGAGTGCGCGGTCGCCCGCGGGGCCGCCCAAACGCACTAGGCTGACGAGGGCGGCGCGTTTGGGTTCGCCGCTCTCGCGTTCGAACGCGGCGCTGAGCGGTTCGATGACGGCCTCGCGGTCCGACGCAAATCCAAGCAATTCGAGGGCACGCCGACGGCCCCCTTCGCTGCCAAGGGTGGCGCGATCAAGCAGCGGCGGCAGGAGCGGGTCGCTCAGCATCATTTCGAGGACGTCGCGCGCTTCGTCCGCGAGGCGCGCCGCGGGGGAGTCGGCCGCCGCGTCCACGCCGGGGTCCAGGCGCTCGATGAGCCACAGTCCGGCCGCGGCGCCAAGTTCGCGCAGGGCCGCATGCTGGACGTCGGGGGCGCGCTCCGCGGCGCGCTCCGCGACCGCCGCCTCGAGCAGCGGTTGGGCGTGGGTGCGCGCGGCTTCGACCGCGGCGGCGCGCTCGGTGCGGGCGTTCGCGAGGATGTCCTCGAGGGCGCGGCGCTCGGCGGCGCTTCCCCCGGCCAGCCCCGGCATCAGCACCGCGCCAACCATGGCGGCCGTGGCCCAAACGCGCGCGCCCCGCCGGGGTAAGGGTCGCTCCATACCCTTATTCTACTCTGCGAGGAGGCCCGCCGGGAGCGCGGGCCTCCAGGCCCGCCACGGAGCGAGCCAAACACACCCCAACCCCGCCCCACGCTCAACGCCTCGCCCCCCCATACGGTCATGGGGATCGCCGAACAGCTATCGACGCTCGACCATAAGCCCGCGCACCGAGCCCAGACTCAGCTCGGGGCCATTGGCCGCATCACAAACGGCGCCAGACGGCGCAGCGGCGGGCGGGCGCCCCGGGTCGGCGTACTGGCTGGGGCGTTCGCGGGAGCCGCCATCGGTCGCACCCCTGGCCCCTTGGGAACCCGGGGCGTGACGTCGCGCTCGGGCGATTTGGGTGCGCGCCCGCGCGACACTTCGTCGTCAAGACCGTAAATCCGGCGCAGCTCGTGGCGGTTGCGGAACACCCAAGAGTGCATGGGCGGGCTATCGGCGCCACCGCGTGCGCCAATGAAGTCCGAGCGCGATCCCCAGCTCGGGCTATTCATCAGGTTTTCGAGCAGACGAGCCCCAGTCGTCGCCTGGTGGTGCTTTGCGGCCGCGGGATCCACAGTCGACCTTGAACAGGTCAACGAGGGACGCCCGTGGTCGCAAAGTGCCGCCCGACGGCGAAAGGCGGCCGAAGGCCGCCGGTTGGGCCGTCCGATCGCAAAGCTGGTGAATAACTCGGGCTAGCGCCGGGCACACCCGAGGCGTTCTAGTATTCGCGCCTGTGACCATGACTGCTGCTCAACAATTGCCCGGCGCCGCCGAGCGCCGCCATCCGCACCGCGCGCCGCCGACTGATCCCAAACGCACGGTGGACGTGGTTGTGGTCGGTGGCGGCCATGCCGGCGTGGAGGCGGCGCTCGCCGCCGCGCGAATGGGATCGTGTGTCGTCTTGGTCACGATGCGGGCGGACCGCATCGGCGAAATGAGCTGCAACCCCGCCATCGGCGGTGTCGCCAAGGGCCAGCTCGCACGCGAAGTCGACGCGCTGGGTGGAGCGATGGGTCTCGCGATCGACCGCACGGGCATCCAGTTCCGCATGCTCAACACGGCCAAGGGTTTTGCGGTCCAAGGCCCGCGCGCCCAGGCGGACCGGCATCGCTATCGCGACGAAGTGACACGCATGGTGCTGGACGCACCGGGTCTGACCGTGCGGGAGTCGGCGGTCGAGCGGCTGCTTGTCGAGCACAACGCGGATCGCGTGCGTGTCGTGGGTGTCGCGCTGGCGGGGGGCGACGAGCTGCGCGCGTCCGCCGTCGTCATCACGACGGGCACGTTCCTGCGCGCGATCATGCACACGGGCGAGAGCCAAACGGCGGGTGGGCGCGTGGGGGAGGACTCGACGGGTGGCATCTCCGCGGACCTCGTTCGCCTCGGGCTCGAGCTCGGTCGCCTCAAGACCGGCACACCCCCGCGCCTTTCGCGGGAGGGGATCGACTGGGACCGACTCGAGGCGCAGCCCGGCGATCCGGCGCCGCTGCCATTCAGCTTTCGGACGCCGCTTTTGGGCTTTCCCGGGCTCCCGCAGGTGCCGTGTTTCATCACATACACGGACTCTGCGAGCCACGACCTCGTGCGGGCGAATATCCACCGCGCGCCGATGTACGCAGGCCGCATCCAGGGTGTGGGGCCGCGTTATTGCCCGAGTGTGGAGGATAAGGTGATGCGCTTCCCCGAACGGGATCGCCACCAGTTGTTCCTCGAGCCCGAAGGCCTCGACACGGATGTCATCTACGTCAACGGGTTGTCCACGTCGCTGCCGACGGACGTGCAGGACGCGTTGCTCGCGAAGGTCCCCGGCCTCGAGCGCGCGCGCATCCTGCGCCACGGTTACGCCGTGGAGTACGACTTTTGCCAACCGGCGCAGCTCGACCCCACGCTGCACGTTTTGCGCGCCCCGGGCCTTTTCCTCGCCGGACAAATCAACGGCACGTCGGGTTACGAAGAAGCGGCGGCCCAAGGACTGCTGGCCGGAGCCAACGCCGCCCTATGGGCGCGCGGCGACGGACCGTTCGTACTCGGACGCGATGAGGCGTATGCGGGTGTCTTGGTAGACGACTTGACGTCGCTCGCACCGACGGAGCCCTACCGCATGTTCACGAGCCGCGCCGAGTACCGTCTTTTGCTGCGCCAGGACGACGTTGACCGCCGGCTGGTGCGGCGCGCGGCGGCGATCGGGCTGACGGACGCAGCGGCGGTGCGCCGCGTCGAGGGGCGCGAAGCGCAGTTGGGGGCTGCCGCCGCGCTGCTCGCCAAACTACGGCCGGATTTCGCGGGTGGACGCACGCTGCTCGAGTGGTTGCGCCGCCCGGAATCCACGGTTGTCGCCGCGCTGGCCCTGTGCCCGCAGCTCGCCGCGCTCGATTTGCCCCGGGACCTCGTGGTGACACTGGAGGCCGACGTCAAGTACGCCGGGTACGTGCAGCGTGCGCGGCTCGACGTCGAGCGCCAGCGGCGCCAGGAATCCACCGAGATTCCGACCGAGTTTGATTACACGGGGGTTGGCGGGCTAGGCAACGAGGCCCGTGAGAAGCTCGGCAAACTGCGCCCGCGGACCCTGGGTGCTGCCGGGCGGATCGCGGGGGTCAATCCGCCGGACGTGGCGCTCCTTGCGATCCATGTGGAGCGCGCGCGGCGCCGCGGGTGATTTGCCGTGAGCGCGCGCTTGTCATTCATCCCAAAGCGGGACACATTTGCCCGCAGCGACCCGTCCGCGCGACGTGCCGCCCGCGCCCGTCCGCCGTCCGTGCCGTCCGCCGTCCGTGTTTCCTCTCTACGCCGCTCTGCTGATCCTGTGCGTGGGGGCGGCGCGCTCGGGTTTTGCGCTCGGCGGCGTCCCTGACGTCATCCCCCTGGACGGCTCGCGTGCCGCGGCGCAGGAGGTCGACGCACCGCACGTCGAGCACCTGCGAGCTGAACTGCGCACGCTGTTTGCGGCGGAGTATGCGACGCCCGTGCGCTCGGTACGTGTGCAGCGCGCCCAGCGGCTGCTTGAGCGTGCGATCGAAACGGGCGCGGCCCGCGACCTGCGCAAGGCGTTTGCGCTCGAGGCGCTCGACCTTTCGATCGCAGGCCGAAGCTGGGTCATAGCAGCGCGCGCCCTGGACGTGCTCGAGCGCGATTTTGGACACGTGGATCTCGATGTGCGCATCCGAGCGCGCGCGGAACTCGACATCCTTGACGAACGGGACCGTTTGCTGGCGCTGGCGGACCGTTGGTTCCACTGGTCGCAGGTCGCACAGGACGCGGACCATGCGCGTTTTGCTCTCCAACGTAGCCGGCTGTGGTACGACCTTGTGTTTGCGACCCGCGGGGACGACCACGTCCGTGGCACGCGCGCGTACCGTGCGGCGTACCGTGCGGCGTACCGTGCGGCGTACCGCGACCCCGCGCTCGACGCCGCACGCGATCCGTGGATCGCCGCACGCAGCGGCCGGCGTTTTGTGGTGCGCGAAGCGGCACCACCCGAGGTTTTGCGTGCGATCGACGGCGCGGCACTGCAACTCGCCGCGCAGCAGCAGCAGCACGATGGGAGTTGGCTCCCGCCCAGGGCCGGCGGGAGCGTGGTGCACAGCACCTCACTTGCGCCGCGCGCTCTGCTTGCGAGCGGGGACTTTGGCCGCGTGCGTGCGGTGGACGCGGCGCACGGGCGCTCGGTCCGTTCCTCGAGGCGGACCTCGCACAGCTTTTTGAGCGCAGCGTGACGCAGGGCCACTGGTCGTTCGACCTGGGCGCCGAGGCGGGCGCCGCCATCGCGGCCGACACGCTGCGCGCCGTGCATCTTGTGCGCCGCGCGGGCCTTGCGGTGGGCGCGGGATTCCTCGTGCGCGCGCACTCCGCGGCCGCCGCCGGCGCCGCGGACCCCGCGTCGAACCCCAGCGTGGCGTGGGAGCTCGCCGAGCTTGTGCAGCGCGACCTCGAGGCGTCGGGTGAAAACTTCGATGCCGAGCGCGCGTACGGTTTCGCCGCGGCGACGCACGCCCACCGCGAGCTCCACGCCGAGCCCTGGCGCAGGGCTTATACGCGCGCAGCTCGGGCGGCGCGGGATGCTTCCGCGAGCGGAGCGGACGCCGAAGCCGTGGCGTCCGGACTGCTGCTCCTCGCCCTGCCCTTCAACTTGGGGGCGTGACCCGCGATCCTGGCATCAAGTTCCGCGCCGCAGCACGACGGTCTTGATCGTGTTGATGACGATCGAGAGGTCGAAGGGCACCGAGCGGTATTTGATGTAGAACAGGTCGTATTGGAGCTTTTGCAGCGCGTCCTCGACCGTGTTGCCGTAGGGGTAGTTGATCTGCGCCCAGCCCGTGAGGCCCGGCTTGACGATGTGGCGCTGGTTGTAGTAGGGGATCTGGCGCGCGAGGTCGTCAATGAAGTGCGGGCGCTCCGGACGGGGGCCGACCATCGACATCGACCCGCCGATGACATTGAACAGCTGGGGCAGTTCGTCGAGGCGCGTCTTGCGAATGAAGCGCCCGACGGGGGTGATGCGCGGGTCGTTCGCCTGGGCCCAAACGGGACCCGTGGCTTTTTCCGCGTCCGCCCGCATCGAGCGGAACTTCATCAGCGTGAACGGCTGACCGTAGCGGCCCGTGCGCTCCTGGCGGAACAGGATCATGCCCGGAGAATCGAGCCGCACGGCGATGGCCGTCAGTGCCATGGCCGGCAACGCCAAGATCAGGATTGTGGTCGCGAGCACAAGGTCCAACGTGCGTTTGGCGGCTTCGCTGAAGGGGTGTTTGACGAACCCCGCGTTGAAGATCAGGTACGAGGGCCGCATCGCTTCGACCGCGATCTTGCCGGTCATGCGCTCGTACAGCGCTTCACCTTCCTCCACGATCAGTCCGGCGAGTCGGCAGTCGAGCAGCTCCTGGGTCGGCATCGTGCCGCGCCGGTCTTCGAGCGCGACCACGATGTCATCGGCCCGCAGACGCTGGGCGAGTTCCAGGAGCGATTCACCCGCGCGGTGTTCGACACGCGGGGACAGGCCGTCGACGGGATGGACTTCGTCGCCCGGCGCTTCGCGCCGCCGCTCGGTGTCGTCGCGCCCGCCGGGCGCGGCGAAGCGCACGGAGCCCCCCAGGGGGTCGTCGGGTGACTCCGCGCCGGTGCGCCGGTGTGGAAGGGGATCGGCGAGCACTCCCACGACTTCGTAACCGGAGAACGCGCGCCCGCGCATTTCGCCGATGAGCGTGCGCGCGACGCGCCCTTGGCCGAGGATCAGCACACGTTCGTCGAAGCGGAACATCCGCAGCAGGCGGTGGAACGCGTGGCGCCACAGGTAGAGCACCGCGAAGCCGACGAGCAGGCTGAACACGAGCGCCTGGGCCGCTTGAGAAAGTGTCAGGCCAGGGAAATCGAACACTTGATCGAGTTGCCACAGGTGCGCCAGAACCAGCAGCACCAGCGACATGGCAATGGCGATACCGCTTGAGCCCAAAAACCGCGAGAAACGCTCGTAACGCGAGCCTGAGACGCGGAAGTCGTAGAGCTCGTTGAACGCGAAGGCGAGCTGCGCCACCAGTGCGATCAGGAATGCCGAAACGACGCAGCGGAAACCGGCCTGGGGGCGGGTCAGGCCCTGGAGCGCGATTTCGCGGGTCACGCTGGCCGCGTCGTCGCTCCAGATGTGCGCGGTCATCCCCGCGCCGACCGCCGCCGTGAGCAGGGCGGTTTCGGACACGACGAGCAGGGCCTTGCGCAGGGGCAAGTAGTGGCGGAGGACGTGCAGCATCGCCGCGGGGGGCGCGGGTCGTCGGGGATTCGGGGGGGACGGAGGGGCGCCTTGGGCAGGGGAACCGGTTCGCCCTCGCGGGCGCTCGCGCGGCACGTCGTACGCGGGTCGGTTGGGCCGGTGGGGCCTCCGCGGGACATTCTAGCGGGACCATCGGCACGACCCCGCCCCGACGTGAAGTGTCAGGCACTTTGCGGGGCTCGATGGCGGGCCGCGGCCAGGCCGCACGAGCGTTTCGGGGGGGGGCAGGGTCGCTCCCTGCTGAGCCAGCGGGCGGCCTCCCTCCCGGGTCTACGGTGCGCCGGCGGGCGGGGCCGAGCTCCAGCGTGTGTAGTGCGCGATTAACCCGCGTGTGGAGCCGTCCAGTTCAGCGGGCAGAGGAGCGCCCAGGAGCGCCGGCAGGATTTGCTTGGCGAGCTGTTTGCCGAGCTCTACGCCCCACTGGTCGAAGGAGTTCACGTTCCAGATCGCGCCTTGACAAAACACCTTGTGCTCGTAGAGCGCGATGAGCCGCCCGAGCGTGTGCGGATCGAGGCGCCGGTAGAAGATGCTCGTGCTCGGGCGGTTGCCGCTGAACACCTTGTGGGGCGTGAGCGCGTCGACCTCCGCGCTGTCCCGCCCCTCGGCCTCGAGTTCGCGGCGCACGTCGGCGGCGGACTTTCCCAGCATGAGCGCCTGGGTCTGCGCGAGGAAGTTCGCGAGCAGGATGGGGTGGTGGTTGTCGAGGGGACTCGAGGGTTCGACCGCCGCGATGAAGTCGCACGGAACGAAGCGCGTGCCCTGGTGCAGCAACTGGAAAAACGCGTGTTGGCCGTTGGTGCCCGGTTCCCCCCACAGGATCGGTCCGGTCGGACCGTCCACCGGCCGGCCGTCGCGCTGGACGCTCTTGCCGTTGCTCTCCATGTCCACTTGCTGGAAATGGGCGGCAAAGCGCGCGAGGTTTTGATCGTAGGGCAAGATCGCCGCCGATTCGGCGCCGAAAAAGTGCGTGTACCAAAGCCCCAGCAGCGCGAGACGAACCGGCATGTTCGCTTCGAGCGGCGTTTCACAAAAGTGTTTGTCCATCGCGTGCGCGCCTGCGAGCAGCGCGCAAAACTGCGTCTCACCGACCGCGATGGCAATCGAGAGGCCGATTGCGCTCCACAGGGAGTAGCGGCCGCCCACCCAATCCCAAAACTCGAACATGTTGGCCGTATCGATGCCGAACTGCGCTACGGCGTCGCCGTTGGTGCTGAGCGCGGCAAAGTGCGCGGACACTGCGTCCGCACCGAGCGCATCCACGAGCCAGCTCCGGGCACTCGTTGCGTTGGCGAGCGTCTCCTGTGTCGTGAACGTTTTGGACGCGACGAGGAACAACGTCGTCGTGGGATCGAGACGGCGCAGGGCCTCGTGCAGGTGGCTGCCATCGACGTTCGAAACGAAGTGCAGCCGCGGCGCCCCTTCGGTGTACGGTGCAAGGGCGAGCACCGCCATCGCCGGACCGAGGTCCGAACCGCCAATGCCGATGTTCACGACATCGGTGAACGCACGGCCGGTGTGGCCGCGACGTTTTCCCGAACGCACGCTTTGCGCGTACGCGAGCATGCGCTTGCGGACCGATTGCACCGCGGGATACACGTCGTGCCCGTCGATGTGCACGGGCCCCGGGCCTGGGTGGCGCAGGGCGAAGTGGCCGACCGCGCGGTCTTCGGTGGTGTTGATGCGCTCACCTGCGAACATGCGATCGCGCAGGGATTCGACTTCGCGCTCCCGCGCCCATGCGTGGAGCAGCGCCAACGTCTGCGGCGTCGCGAGATGTTTCGACGTGTCGAGCAGCAGGTCGCCATCGGTGAGGGCAAACTGCTCGAAGCGCCGCGGGTTTTGCACGAACAGCGCGCGAACACAGACGTCGCCGAGAGCCTCGCGGTGGGCGGCGAGCGCGCGGTACGCGGCGGACGTTCGCAGCGGGGGCAGGATGGACAGCGGCGGCAAGGCGTGAGCGGCCATGGGCAGATCGTAGCAGGCCGATTGGCCTGAGCCTTCCGTGCCTGCGGCCGCTCTCCCGCACTGCCTGCAGCACCGCACCGCCCGCTGGATGCGCGGCGCCGCGCCGGACGCGCGCTGCCACCCGCTTCCAATCGAGGGGCCGAGCGTTCGGATCAGCCGCGGAGCGCGCCTTCCATCGGCGCGGTCTTCGCTTCGACCTTCGTCGCGACACCGTCTTCGTGCTCGCTCGAAACGGATTGGCCGACCCGCAGGACCGTGGCCTTGTCGGATTCTTGGTCATCGAGCATGTACTTCGTGCGCTCGTTCAGCGTGACAGTGGTCGTCTTGTCGTCGTGCGTGGGAGCCAAACCGGTCCCGGCATTTTCCTGCGACGTAAGTCGACCGGCGTGGGGGCGTTTGTACGCGGAACCCGAAAAGGATGACCTGGATCGCTGTCGTCGCATAGCGGTGACAAAGCCTTTGAAAACGCCGTTCAAGCCCGCGCCATTCGGCGCCCCGCGCGAACGCCGTGGATTGCGTTCAAGCGCGATACGCGGCCGCGCGGGTGCAAAAGCGCGCCGAAGCGGTTTTGGCCCAGGGCTCGTCGAGCCCGCGTTCTGCGGCGATCAGGCGCGCCACTTCGGGTGCGGCGGCGATCGCCGCATCGGCATCCAGCAAAAGCGCGCGGCTGCGGCGCGCAAGCACATCCATCGGCGTGCGCGCGAGTTCGCGCCGCACGAACCACAGCACTTCGCCGCCGAGCAGTTCCAGGCGCGGGTGAACCGCAAGGCCGAGGTGCGGCGCGCTGGCGCAAAGTGCGCGCACCGCGGGCGCATCGCTGCCGTAGTGGTCGAAGCGGTTGTTACGGCCGAACGGACCGCGGGATTCCGCGTTCGCGGCGGCCTGTTCCGCGGTTAGCCGTTCTGCGGGCGACCCGGCCCCGGGCGACTTGGCCGCGGGCGACCCGGCGAGGCGCAGTGCGCGGGTGTCCGCATCCTGCTGCGGCACCAACTTGAAGTCGCGCTCCAGCCGACGGACCACCGCTTCGCCCATGCGCCGGTAGCTCGTCCACTTGCCGCCGGCGACCGTCACGAGTCCGCTGGGCGCGCGTTCGATGGCGAAGTCGCGGCTCAGTTTCGACGTGCTTGCGGCCGGACCCGCGACGAGGGGCCGCAGCCCGCTCCAAGTCGATAGCACGTCGGCGCGGCTTGGCGCGCGCACGAGCACGGAAGCTGCGGTTTCGAGGATGAACGCAATCTCCTCCGCGCTCGGCACGGGGTCGCGCGGTGCGGCGGGAGCGGGCACGTCAGTCGTGCCAATGAGCGTATGGCCCCAAAAGGGCAGGGCGAAGAGCACCCGTCCGTCGGATGTGCGCGGAACCAGCACTCCACGGTCGCCGGGCAGGAAATCGCCGGGAAGGACGATGTGGGCACCGCTCGATGGTGCGAGCAGGGGCGGGCTCTGTGGCCGGTCGAGTCGGCGCAGAGTGTCGCCCCAGGCTCCCGTCGCGTTGACGATTGCTTTGGCGCGCAACTCGAAGGTCGTGTCCGTTTCCAGATCCCGCAGCACGATGCCTGCGACGTTGCCCCCCGGCCCGCGCACGAGATCGACCGCTTCGGTGCGCGTCAGCACCGGCGCGCAAAATTCGAGTGCCGTGCGCGCGAGCGCTACAAGCATGCGTGCATCGTCGAACTGCCCATCGAAAAAGCGCACACCCCCTGCAAACCGCTCAGCGTCGACACCGGGTGCGTCGGCGCGCAGTCCCGCGCGGCCCCGCGGCCGCGACCACCCGACTCTGCGACGGCCCGCGAGCGCGTCGTAGATCCAAAGTCCGGCGCTGAGCATGGCGAGTTCGATCGCGGTGCCCGCGGTTGCAACGAGTTCGATGGGGCGCACGATGTGCGCGGCGTTCGCAAAGAGTCGCCCGCGCTCTAGCAATCCTTCGCGCACGAGGGCGACCTGCCCGTCCTTGAGGTAACGCACACCACCGTGGATCAGCTTGGTGCTCTTCGACGACGTGCCCGCGCCGAGGTCGCCACGCTCCACCACACACACCGTATGGCCGCGCTGTGCGGCATCGACCGCGACTCCCAGCCCCGTCGCGCCGGCGCCGATCACGAGGATGTCGAGGGGGCGTTCGCGCGCGGCCTCCATGAGTCGCGTGCGATCCGCACCGTCGAGCCCCACCCGTGCTGCGGCATTCATCGGGCGCGGGGATGGGCTTGGTCGACCACCTGGCGCAGGCGCTCTAGGCTGACGTGGGTATAGATCTGCGTCGTCACGAGGTGTGCATGGCCCAAAAGGTTTTGGACGGAGCGCAGATCCGCGCCGCGGTCCAACAGGTGTGTGGCGAAGCTGTGGCGCAGGGTGTGCGGTGTGGCGCGACGTGTCAGGCCACCGCGCAGCACTGCGCGTTCCAGCACCCGTTGGAGGGAGCGTGACGAGAGCCGTCCGCCGCGGGCGTTCAGGAAAACGGCGTCGTCGGCACGGGCGCTGGGCGCGGGCCGTGTGGGATCGTCTAAATACGTTGCGAGCGCCGCGACCGCAAAGCGGCCGAGTGCAACGAGCCGTTCCTTGCGCCCTTTGCCGCGCACACGCGCCGCACCGGCAGCGAGATCCAGGTCGCGGTGCGCGAGGCCAACTGTTTCAGCAGCGCGTGCGCCGGACGAGTACAGGAACTCGAGCAGCGCAGCATCGCGCGTCGCGCCGAGGTACGACGCGGCGGCGGGCGCAAGCAGGCGCTCGACCTCTTCGACGCTCAGGCTGTGGGGCAGTCGGCGCGGGCGGCGCGCTTGACGCAGGCCCGTGGCGGGATGCACGTCGATGTCGGCGCGCCGCTCCAGCCAGCGGAAAAAGCTGCGTGCGGCGGAGAGCTTGCGCTGGATCGATGCTGGCGCGAGTTCGCGCGCATCGAGCGCCGCGAGCCAGCGTTTGAAGTGCTTGGGCAACACTTCCCGGGGTGTGTGCGCACCCGCGCTCGCAAGGTGTTCGAGCAGGTCAGCGAGGTCGCCCGCGTAGGCCTTGAGCGTGTGCTCAGACGCGCCGCGGGTCAGCGCAAGCTGCTCGAGGAACAGGTCGATGCGCGACCCCAGGTCGACTCGGCCGTCCGCTGCGCTGCCGGCGGCCGCGCCGCTGTGCTCTGCGTCGCTGTGTTCTGCGTCGCTGTGTTCTGCGCCGGGACCGCCCGGCGCGGGCACGGGCACGGCCTTGCGGGTGCGGGTGGGGTTCTGCTTAGGACTTCGCAACGGTGCCGCCGACGGTGCCGCGGCGCCGCCGCGCCGTGCTTCGCGCCTATCCTGCGCCCCCAGGGCCGTCGCCGCACCTTTCCCCGCACAGTGCCGGAGCGCGGGGCCCGAGCGCGGCACCCGCCCCTTGCCCCAGCCCTTGTCCCCGCGCGGGCGATCGGGTCCCATGCGCATGCGGGCGGGCGGCTCGGGCGGGCCGGGCGGTGACACGTCGCCCTTTGCACAGCACATGGCACGACGGGAGCGCAGGGCCGGGGATCCAAGGAGATGGTTCACGGGGGACGGCGCACGCGCCCTCGAAATCGGGCTGCGCGGCGGCGGCGAGCCCCTGGTCGGTTTCCCATTGGCGGTCGGGCGGCGGCTCGTCGCGCTTGAGCGCTGGGACCGGGAGGCGATGGCGCCGCGGGGCATCGAGTTGATCCCCTTGCTCGCCATCGAGTACGCCCGTGCGCAGAGCCCCCTGTTGTGCGAGCTCGACACACTCGAGGATCGCGAACTCAAGCGTTCGTTCTTCGGCGCCCACGCGCTCCTGCGCGGTGTCGGGCTCGATTCGCGCAAGGCGGCGCTGGATGGACTCGCGCAGGCCGGCAAACCGGCGACCGTGCACCTTGATCGTGCCGCGGGCGGAGCCAGCCTGATGGGTGGCGTGCGCCACCCGGGCCCGGGTGTGGCGCTCTTTGAAACCCATGGTTTCGAACCCGCGGGGCTTGCGCTCGTGCGTCTCGCGCACGTGGCGCGGATCTCTTTCGGAGCGGACGCGGGGCGCACTCGCGCGGGCCGCATGCCCGCGCGCAACGCCGCCCTTGCGCCGCTCCTCGACGCCACGTCCGCGGCGTTGCTCGAGCGCCGGGCCGCGGGCCGCGCTGCGCTGCTCGTCGCGCCGCTCGTGGGGCAATCCGTGCGCATCGAGCTCAGTGCACCCTCGCGACTCGTCGACGGACGCTTGCTCGCCGTGGGCACCGAGTGGTTCGCCGTGGATGCGCTGGACGAGCGCGGCGCGCGCCGCGGACTTGAGTTTTTTGCGCTCGACGATGTGGAAGCCGTCGAGGTGGCGAACCCGCGCCCGCTGGTCGAAGTGGACCCCGACTCTGCGCCCAGATTGGACCTCGACAGCTTGCCGGGAGCGCTGCGCAGCGCCCAGCGCCTGTGGGGGGGTGTCGTGCTCGAGCTGCTGACGGAGGAAGACGCACCGGTTGCGGCGCAAATCCTCGAAGTGGGCGAGCGCGGTGTTTTTCTCGACCTTGCACCCGCTCAACCCGGCGCGCCACCGGGCGGTCAACTGTGGGTGGACCTCGCGACCGTGATTTCGTTCGCGCAGCCCAACCGCAGCGAGCGCGATGCGTTGCGGCGCACACGCAAGCCGAGCCGCTGATCAGCGCGGTGAAGGCACCCCTGGCGTGCGCGCGATGAGCGTGCGTGGCGGCCAGAACGAACGTAGCAGTGTTCCGAAGGGAGCGCGCGCGGTCAGGCCGGGCGGAAAACTGTGCAGCAGGCTCGCTTGCCGCTCGAACCCGGCCGACTCCAAGAGCGCCCACCAACGGGACTCGGGCCACGCGCGCAAGTGCTCGGGGTGGCGCCAGTGTGCGCGCGTTCCCGGTACGAGTGCCTGGAGGGCGCGGGCGAGCCCGCCGCGCATGGGCCCATCGGACTCGGGAAGCACCCATTCGACGACCACGACGGGCGCGCCGGGCCGCAGCGCGTGGACGAGTTCACTGAGGGCGACCTCGGGCCGCTGGAGGTGGACCAGGCAATCGGCGAGGTAGGCGGCTTCGAAACCGCCGGGTCGCTTGGCGGCGATGCGCTGGCCCCAGCCCGGGACACACAGGTCCTCGACCTTGGCGTCGCGCCCGAGCGCACGCACCGCTTCAACCGCGCGCGGATCGCGGTCGAGCCCGAGGCTTGCGGGTGCGAAGTGGACAAGATGGCGCCCGGGTCCGCAGGCGAGCTCCAGCACTGCCAGGCGGTCAAAGCGCGTCGTGTTGCCGTCGACGCCGTCCGCTGTCACCGCACGCACGACGGCGTGCAGCTTGCGCGGCGCGCTTTGGGTGCGTTGCGGGAAGCCGAGGTTCGCCACGTTTCGATCCTACGACCGGTGCACGGCCGCGATCGAATCCAGGGCACTCGCCCGGGTTGTTCACCAGCTTTCCGATCGCAAAGCTGGTGAATAACCCGGACTAGTCGGCGCGCGGAACGGCGGCTTTCGGAATGTCCGCTGCTGCCGCGGAGTACAGGCTGCGCAAGCCCGCGAGCAGTTCGATCCGCGAGTTGGGGTTGATGCCCGCGGTGAAACCCTTGGCCTCGGAGGCGTCGAGCACGTCTTGCATCGTGTTGGCGGCTTGGGCCTGGCGCTGGAGGTACGCGAGTATCTCGCGGTCCGTGGCGCGCAGCGCACCCAGTTCGGACGACAGCGCGGCGCCCGAGCGCTCGGTGTCGGCTAGGCGGCGCTCGAGTTCAGCAACGCGGGTTTCGAGGTCCGCCTTCTGGGCCCGCTCGTCGGACCAGGCGCCGCCCGCAAAAAGGGCGCAAGCGAGCAGGATGGCGGGCAGGGCGGCGTGTTTCATGGTGGTCTTTCTATCGGCCCCGTTCCGCTCCAACTTAAGCGCCCATCTGGTCGGGCCTCCGCGGGCGTCGCCCATCACTCTGGCGGTGCGGGTTGGGGGAGGCCGCGGGCGAGCGCCAAGGGCAGGGCGAGGAAAACCGCCCCAATGACGTACGGCGCGGTGCTCCCGAGGGCCCAATAGAGCAGCCCACCGGCGAGCGGGCCGATCGCCCGCGACAGGGCGCCCATGGAGCGGAACGCCCCCATCGCGATGCCCTGGCGGTCGGCGGGTGTGTAGAGCGAAACGAGCGCGCTGAGCGTCGGCACAAACAGGGCGCTGCCCGTGGCCAACAGGAATAGCGCGAGGTACAGCGTTCCGACACTGCCCGCGAGTCCCAGCCCGGCGAAGCCCGGCACGAGCAGTACGATCCCGAGCAGCATCAGGCGCTTTTCGCCGATCTGTGCGGCCCGGCGGCGCACGAAGCCCCCCTGCACGAGGGCGATGACGAGGCCGACGAACACGAACATCCACGCGTTGTCCTTCGGCGCGAACCCGAAGCGTTCAGCGGCGAGGAACACGAGGGTGAACTCCATCGCGGCAAACGCCGTCTGGGTCGCGAGGTACACGAGGTTCGCGCGGCGCACGCCCGGCAGGTTGATGCGTGCGAGCGCGCGCCAGGGCGCGAGGCCGTGCAGCAAACGCTCGGACGCGCGGCGGCGGCGTTCCTCGGGGCTGACCGGCGGCAGGGTCTCAGGGAAACGCCAAAACGCCCAAAGGACATTGAAGAGGGCGAGGGCAAACGCGACGGCGGCCGCACCCGAGAACGGGTTCCATCCCCAGCGCGCGCCCGCGGGCCACAGCGCCATGGCGTCGACGAGGTGGTACGCCGTGGCGCCCAAGGCCGGGCCGAGCACAAATCCGAGGCCGATGGCCATGCCGACGATGGCCATACCACCCGCGCGGTTTTTCGCGTCGGACACGTCCGCAGCCGCGGCGCTCGCCGTCGAAATGTTGCCGGCCATGATGCCACCGAGGATGCGCGCGGCGACGAGCAGCGCAAAGGACCCCGCGAACATCCACAACAGGTAAGCGAGCGCGGTGCCCCCGAGGGTCACGAGGAGCGTTTTGCGCCGGCCAATGCGGTCGCTGAGCGCGCCCCAAAACGGCGCGAACAAAAATTGCAGGAGGGAATAGACGCTTCCCAGGATTCCGCCGAACAGCGTGACGACCGCGAACTGTGCGCCGGGGCGACCGGAGACGAGTTCGGTCAACCAGGCGACAAGGCGTGCGAGCGGGCTGCCGTCGCCCTCGCGCTCGAGGTACCAGGCGAGCAGGTCGGGGAAGAGCGGAAACAGGACCGAAAACCCGATCAGGTCCACGAAGACCGTCAGGAAAACGAGTCCGAGGACACGACGTCGCCCGTTGCCTGCCGGTTGTGCCATGCGCGGCGTTGTACACGCGCGGCGCCGCCCGGCGCAATGCGCGGGGTGGCGCGGGTGGGCGGGGGCCGTGCCGGGCAGGTGCGGACAACTGGGGGCGTCGCGTCCGTCCCCGGAACCGTTAGGCTCGCCGTGTGGGAGCAGCCTGCCGAGCTTCGCGGGCGCCGCGCGGCGCCGCAGGTGCGCGACCCGCGCGCAGGGTGCCTCCGGCACCGATACCCATGGCCGACGAACGCAACCCACGAGTTCCCACGAGCACCGCGAGTCCCGCGGACGCCCCTGCCGCGCCCGAGCGAACGTCCACGGACTCAACCGGCCGTGGCCGCGATCCGCGCCGCGGCCGCGCGCGGGTGCGGCCACTCGAACTCCGGGATGCCGCCGGCCTTGCAGCGCTCGCGCGCGCTCTCAACGCGCACCAGGGGGATCCGATCGAGCACTTCACACCTGCGGCGATCCTACGCGATGGGTTTGGCGCCACGCCGCTGTTCAACGGCATCGTGGCGGAACTCGACGGCGAGCTGATCGGGTATGCACTCCTCCTGCCCGCCTACGAAACGGGCTGGGCCGCCGCGGGGCTCTACATGAGCGACCTGTTCGTCGCGGAGGGAACGCGCGGCCTCGGCATCGGACGCGCCCTCGTGGCGGCGTGCGCCGCGCAGGCGAAGCGGGAGGGGCGGGCGTACCTGTGGTGGGCGACGCGTGCGTGGAACGGCGCCGCCCAAGACTTCTACCGCCGCCTCGGCGCGTTCGACGAGCCCTTGCTCGCGCATGTGCTGAGTCCCGAGGCGCTCGAGTCCCTGGCGGACGAGGGCGAGCAATGGCTCGCGCGCGGCGCATCCGACGGGCAATGACGTTCCAGCAAGCGTTCTCCTACGCCTGATCGGCGGAGCCCCTACTCCTGATCGGTGGGGCGGGCGGCGCGGCGCACAATGCCGCGTGGGACGTCCGTGCTGCGCTCGTTCGGTGCGAAGTGTGAGTGGCCGGTCGCTGGATCGACGGCGAGCTCGAGATTCTCGTCCACGTACGTGTAGAAGAACCAGCAGTAAAACATCTCGTCCGTGGTCAATTCGCCGAAGCGGACGGTCGCGGACGGGTCCGGATTCAGCGCGTTGAACGCCGAGTTGTCGTAGCGCGCCGTGAACTCGAACGACGTGCCCGGCGGGAAGCGTTTGGCGCCCGGCGCGTAGCGGTAATCGAGCTGCCAGTCGAAGTTGTAGTTCGGCACGCGCAACAGGGATTCGGTGCGGCCGTCCGGGTAGTGCGCGACGAGACCGAGGTCGCGGCCGCGCAGGTGCATGTGCGGCAAAATGCTGTGGGCTTCGATCGCGCGGGGCTCCTTCAAACCGCGCGTGGAGACGACGGTGTGCGCGGTGGCCCCCGGCGGCACTTCGAAATCCATGTCCGCGAGCCACAGGCTGCGCAGGCGCTTGTGCACGATCGAGCGCGGGAACCGCAGCCCGACGCGCGGCTTCTCCGCAACCGAACGGCCATCCGGCACGTAGTGCATCTGCAGCCCGAGGCTCGAGCCGGCGGGGACCAGGAACGCCGTGCCCGGCGCCGTTTCGAAGACTTCGCGCCCTGGAACGTAGACGCAAACGAGCCGCGACCAGGAGATCCACTCGGTGTCGTGGGTGTACTCGCGCGACTCGTCGATGTACATCACCTGGGCGTGGTGCACGACCGACGCCGCGGACGGCAGCAATTCGACGGCTTCGATCCAGGTGTCCTGTTCGAAGCGGTAGGGGAGTCGGTGGTAAACGTACTCCACCGCGCCGCTCGCGGGCACGTCGAACGCCGGTGCGTCGACGATGAGGTCCGGGGTGCCCATGCGCCACTCACCCCGCGGTTGCACGGCGGCGTCGGGGCGCACTTCGCCCCGCGGCGCGCCCGCGGCGAGCCACGCGAGCACGGTGCGCCGCTCGGTCGGGCTGAGGTTGCGCTCGTTTTCGAAGTGGCCGTGGCCCGGCAGCGCGAACCAGGGGGGCATGCGCCGCTCTTGCACAACTTCGGCGACGACACGCTTGCGTCGGAACACAGCGTCGTAGGTGTGCAGCGGGAAGGGGCCGGGCGCCCCCGGTTCGTGGCACGGGGCGCAATGGCGCGCGAACAGGGGCTCCACGTTCGCGCTCCAGGTCAGCTCGGGGTCGGGGGTGATGAGCTCGACCTCGAGCGGACAGCCGTCGACGGCGGTTTCGGGCACACGCACGGGGCGGCCGGCGAGCACGTCGTCGAGCGCCTCGCGCAGGTCGGCGCGGCCCGGCTCGGGACGGGTCCCCGCGAGGCGGTGTTGGCCGTCGACGCGCCCGCGGTACACAATGCGGCGCTCGCCATCGAGCACCACGACCTGGGGCGAGCGTGTCGCTCCCACCGCGGCGGCCGTCGAGCCGTCCGGATCCTTGACGACGTGGAAGTCGAAATCGAACTCGAAAGCCTGGTCCATGGCTTCGGCGATCGATGCGTGGCCGACATCCACGGCGACGAAGCGCACGTCGCGCGCGCGCAGTTCGCGCTCCATTTCTGCGAGGCGCGGCAGGTAGCGGGCGGCGAGGGGGCAGCCCGCGCTCGTGAAGACCAGCACCGTGGCCGGCGCGGGGCCGAGCTCCGAGAGGAAACGCGGCAAAAAACGTCGGTCGGTGACGAGCGTGTCGACGGCGGTCGCCCCGATCGGGACGGCACTGGGCGCCGGCGCTTGCGCGTCGCTCGATCCGTCGGCGCAGGCGGCAAGGAGCGCGGCCGCGATCCACCCCAATGTCCCAACGGCAACGGCGCATTTTCTTGCGCGGCGCGCGGGCTTCGTCGCCGGATCGATCGGGGGCATGGTGGCGAGTGGTGGAGCCAGGGTTTGGGCGAGCGGGCGGAAACGCGGCGCAGGTTCGGCTCCATGCGCGCGGCGGCGGGAACTATCCCGGGCACTTCGTATCCGCCTTCACACCGCGGGCTACTGGCTAAGTAGGGCAAGTTTCCTGTGCCCGGCGAGAACTCCCGGGGTCGTCCCGCAGATCCGGTGGCGGATGCGCGGCTCCATCGCGAGAGGGCCCCGCGGTTACATTGCGCCGCGGTTACACTGGCCCGCGGTTACACTGCGCCGCGGTTACACTG
>JBBRWC010000005.1:0-84876 GCA_038246255.1 Planctomycetota bacterium | reverse complement strand
GGGCGCGGCGGCGTCCTCGCGCAAATCGAGGCGCGGGCGCGACTCCGCCAGCTCACGCATACGCTCGAGCGCTCCCACCCGCAGGCGCGCGAGCGCGGGAGCCTGCACTTCGATCGTTTCGAGCTGGGGTGCGCTGGGAACGACTTCAGGCGGCGGAGGCGCCGGCGCCGGCGCCGGCGGCTGTGGGCGCGGCGCGGGCGGGGGCGGACGCGGCGGCGGTTTTTGGAAGCCGCTCGCCGCGGGGGCCATCGCGGCGAGTGCCAACAGCAACCACAGACGGAGCACGGCGGCGAGCATGGGTGCCTTTTTGAGGCGCGAAGGCGGGCTGACGTTACAGGGGCGAGCCACCCGGGCGGCACGCGCTTTTGGTCACGGCGCGGTCAATCCGGCTCAACGGCGCGCCAGGGCGAGCGCGAGACCGTTGGTGGAGACCGCGGTCCCGCTGGGATGGAGAAAAACGCCCTGCAGGTACACCTTGGCGGGCACGGGCGCGCCCGCGGGGATCGGTAGAGTCAGCGCCAAGGCGCCCGGATTCGCCGGTTCTGCCGCGACAAAAACTGGGGCGAAGAGCCCGATGTGGACCGGGAAGCCGGGGATCGGGCCGAGGACGGGGCAGGCGGGCTCGGTGTTCGCCCAAAGCGCAAAAACCGACCCCAGCGGTCCACCCGTCGCCCGGACGACCCACGCCTCATTGCCGCGGACACTTTGACCCAGCGCCTCCAGGAGGGCGCCCTGTCCGCCAGCGGCAGCGAAGGACGGCGCGCCAAACGGCAGCACCCGCGCCGCGAACCCAATTCCAGCCACGTGTCCGTCGGGCACGTCGAAGCAGTTGGACGTGGTGTAGGTCGTCGTGGGGGCGGGCGCGCCGCCGGGCAGGATGTACGCCACCCGCTGGCCGTCGGTCACGTAGTGCGCGCCGGAGCCCGCGGGCGCTGCCGCATCGACCGCCACATCGCCGAGGATGGGGCCGAGGCAGCTCGTCGGCGCGCTCCACGTCCCCCGCGGCCCCACCGCGCCGTTTTGGAGCACCTGTGTGACGCTGCCGATCGCGTCGCACACAAACAGGCTCCCATCGAAGGGATCGATGTCCATGCCGGTCGCCGGAAGCAGCGGCAAGGGCAGCAAAAACGGCGGGGTGGCGAGGGGTACCACCGCGGGGCCGCACGCGGGATAGGGCGGGGGCACGAGGGATGCCGCGAAGTCGCCGTCGGAGATCCAAAGCCGGCCGCTCGCGGCGTCGAATGCGAGCGCCGTCAAACCGGGCCATGGCGCCGTGAAGCTGTCGAGGAACTGCCCGGCGCCGCTGATGCGCGCGATGCGTGTGCCGTCGGTGACATAGACGACGTCGCGGACGCGGTCGACGGCGAGGTCGCCTTCGATGCCCAGCGGCGGCGCGGGAACACTTGCGGGCACGGGGCAGTTGCCGAGGCCCGCACCGACGATCGGGCTCACGCGGTAGACCGGACCGCCGGGGAGCGAGCACAAGCCAGCGGGTGGCCCCGCGAGCTCGCGCACAACACGCGCGGCGGGGTCGTAAACCACGAGGGTCTGCGCAGGGGCCGCGCTGGCCCCGAGCGACAGAGCACAAAGCCACAGGAGAAGAGTTGTCGTCCGTGCCATGGCAGCGTGGGCCGATGGGGCCCGCAAAGAGCGTAGCCATAGCCGCCAGAAGCGGTGTGCCCGGGTCCGCGCCCGCGGCGCAGCCGGGACATGGCGGGCCGACTTCGACGCGCAAGGGCCCTTTCCGAGGCGTGGAAATTCACTTCCAGCCCGCAAACTTCAGCGGCTTTGTTTGCGTCCGGCGGGCTCCGCCCGCTGGGAGCGCGGGCCGCGTCCAACGGTCAGGTCGACAGCGTTTTGAGGGCGAGTCCGACAGACCGATCGCCCCGGGGAAAACCGTCAGGCGCCCGGCGACTCACCCACCATCAGGCGTGTGACGAGCCTGGCAAAGCGCGCGGGGTCCGGCAGCGGCGACCCTTCTGCGAGCAGCGCTTGGCCGAGAACGAGGTCGAGGTATTCGCCAAAGCGGGTGCGGTCCGCGCCGGCCAACGCGGAAAGCCGCGCGATGAGGGGGTGCGTCGGGTTGAGCTCGAGGATGCGGCTCGATCCGGGTGCAGCGAACGCCTGACCGGAGTCGCGCATCAGGCGTTCGACGTGGGGCGCGAGCGCGCCTTCGTCGCTGACCAGCACCGCCGGCGAATCGACGAGCCGCGCGGAGAAGCGCACATCACTCACTTCGTCCGCCAGTTCATCGCGCGCGGCCTCGAGCAAGTCCTTGTGCTCGACGGCGGCGCTCTCGACTTCCTTCTTCTCGGCGTCGTCGAGCTCGAGTTCACCCTTGGCGATCGAACGCAGCGGGCGACCCTCGAACTCGGTCAAGCGCTGCAGCGCGAACTCGTCGACCTGGTCGATCAGGAACAACACCTCGGCACCGCGCTTTTTGAAACTCTCAAGGTGCAAGGAGCGCTGCGCGGACTTGAGGTCCGGCGCGGACAGCACGTAGATCGCCTTTTGCCCCACGGGCGCACGCGACACGTACTCGGCCAAGGTTGTCCACGCACCGTCCTTCGACGAGCGGAAGAGGCAGATCGCGGCGACATCAACGCGGCGCTCATCGTCGTACCACAGGCCCTCCTTCAGCACGGGGCCAAAGGCCTCGAAAAACGATTCGTAGTCGGCACGACGGTCCGCCGCCAGGGCCTTGAATGTGTCGAGGACCTTCGCGATGAGCCGCTTCTTGATCTGCCCGACCTGGCGCGCATGTTGGAGCGTTTCGCGGCTGACGTTGAGCGGCAGGTCGGCCGAATCCACGAGGCCGCGCACAAAGCGCAACCACGGCGGCATCAGCTCTTCGCAGTCGCTGGTGATGAAAACACGCTTGACGTAAAGCGCAATTCGGCTTTTTGCGCCCTCGGGATCGAACAGCCCGGGCATGCGGCGTTTTGGCAAGTACAACAGCGCCGTGTATTCGAGCGTGCCCTCGGCCTTGAAGTGGATCGACTCGAGCGGCGCCTCCCAGTCGTGCGCGACGTGCTTGTAGAACTCCGCGTGCTCCGCGGCGGTGATTTCGGCGCGCGGGCGTGTCCACAGGGGTTTGCGCGAATTCAGAACCTCGACCCGCCGCACCTTTTGACGCTCGCCCTTGCCGTCCTCGTCCTCGTCCTTGGCCTCGAGGCGCTCGACCTCCATCTCGACGGGGTGCTCGACGAAGTCGGAGTAACGTTTGACGATGTCGCGCAACACCCATTCGGCGGTGAAGTCCTTGGCGCCGGCTTCGTCCGCGTCGAGGGCCTTCAAGTGCAGCGTGACGCGCGTGCCGCGCTCTGCCCTTTCGATCTCTTCGAGCGTGAAGGTGCCGTCGCCGCGGGAGGTCCAACGCACACCGAGGGGTGCACCGGCGCGGCGCGTTTCGAGGACGACTTCGTCGGCGACCATGAACGCGGAGTAGAAGCCGACGCCGAACTGTCCGATCAGCTCGGGCAGTTCTTGGCCGGGCGCGCGCTGGTCCTTCATTTCGCGCAGGAAGCGGCGGGTGCCCGAGCTCGCGATCGTGCCGATGTTCGCGACCACTTCGTCGCGGTCCATGCCGATCCCTGTGTCGCTCACCGACAGCGTGCGCTTGACGGGATCGGGTTCGAGGCGGATGACGAGCCGTTCGTCGCCCTCGAACAGCGTAGCGTCTTTCAGCGCTTCGACACGCAGCTTGTCGAGCGCGTCGCTGGCGTTTGAGATCAGCTCGCGCAGGAAGATTTCCTTGTGCGAGTAGAGCGAATGGATCATCAGATCGAGGAGCTCTTTCACCTCGGCCTGGAACGGCAGGGTCTGGGTCGTGGTACTCATCGCTGGATCCGGTTCGAGTTTTGACCCCGGCGCCAACGCCGACGATCGGGGGCGACGAGGATAAGGCGCGAGCCGTCTGACCGGAGCGGCGCGCTGGGCTCGGGGGGCCGCCGATTGGGCCGTGTGGTTGGAAAGCGCACTGAATCATCCGGGCTAACGCGATGGCGTTTTGTCGCTCGAAGTGCGGATGGGCGCTGGGCTTGCGCGCTCGACCCGCAACCGACCCGACGTAGCGCGGTCTGGGGTGGCTGGGCGGGGGTGGTGGGCCAGCGGCGCGGAAAACGAGCGAAAAACTTGGCTTCGCCGGCGACGCGCGCCAGCTCGGCGCCCCTTTGCTCAAAACGGGGGTAGTTTTGGGGTGCCCATCGCCGCTTCCCGACCCCGATCCCATTGCCCACACCGACCGTGACGCCCGCGCCGACCCCCCGCTTGCCCCGCGCTCCCCGCGCCGCGCTCATCCTCGCGACGCGTGCCTTGCTCGCGAGCGGCTGCAGCGAAAGCGAGCAGGCAACCGGTATCACCCCCGGCGCCACGGCCCCCACCCTCGCGTTCGTGGACCCCGCGGTCGTCTGGCTCGTGGGTGTGCCCATAGCACCCATCGCACTCGACGTGGACGGTGCCGTCACGGATATCACCGTCGACCCGGCCCTGCCGACGGGCCTGACCTTCGACCCCGTCGCGGGAGTCCTGACGGGAGCGCCCCTCACCCCACTCGCGCCCACAACCTTCACGTTCACCGCCACCGGCCCGGAGGGCAGCGCGAGCGCGCAGCTTTTGATCGATGTTCGCGCGTCTTTCGATGCTCCGCGCGCGGCCTACAGCCTCGGCTTCGACCCGCCGCGTTTGTCGCACTGGCGCGCGGACGCCGAAACACTGCAACTCGTGCCCGGTGTCGCGCAACCGATGGCGCCGATGCCCTACGTCGCCGCCGTACATCCCAATGGCGACTGGCTCTATGTGGGCCACCTGGGTGGAGCACTGTCGGTGTATGCGCTCGACGCCGACACGGGCGCGCCGAACCTGACCGCAACCGTGCCGCTACCGCCGGGGGTCGTCGACGTCGAAGTGCATCCCTTCGGCCGCGCCGTCTACACGGCGTCGATCGCGGGGGGCTCTGTCGCCGCGTTTGCCATCGATCCTGTGAACGGCGCGCTCACCCCCCTTGGCGCGCCGTTCGCGGCGCCCGGTGTCACCGACCTCGCGGTCGCCGCGGACGGCAGCCGGCTGTTTGGAGCGAGCGCAGGCGCCAACCTGGTTGGAGCGCTCGACCTCGATCCCACGAGCGGCGCCATCGTCGGCGTCGCGAGCGTTGCGGCGGCCAACAGTCCCCACCGCCTGGCCGCGCACCCCAGCGGCGCATGGCTCGCAGCGGCCTCCTTTGCCCAATCTCGCGTGCTGTCCTTCGGGATCGATGGTTCGAGCGGCGCGTTGATTCCGGCCGCGGACATCGCAGCGCCCGCGGGGCCGATCGCGCTCGCTTTCGACCCGGCCGGTGGATCGCTGCGCGTCGCAAGCTTCACAGCGCAGCGCATTTCGACGTTGCTGTTCGACTCCGCAAGCGGTGCCCTCACGCTTGAACAATCGCTTGCGGTGCCGGGACGTCCCAGTGCGCTCGCGACGCTCGACGCCAGCGGCGCCTCGCTCCTCACCGCGCTGTTCGACCGCGCGCAGGTGCTGCGCCTAGACGCGAGCGCCGATCCGCTCGATCCCCCGTCAGATCTGGAGCTCGCACCGGCGCAGGCGACCTCGAGCGCGCCCGTGGCGGTCGCCGTGTCGCGTGCCGCGGACGGCGCCGCACTGGTGCCCGGGCCGCTCTACGTCGCACAGCGAACCGCGGGCCTCGTCGCCGCGTTCGAGCCTATTGCGGACGGCCTTTCCATCGCTCCCTTCGCTACCCCGGTGTTTGCCGGCAACGCTCCGAGCGGCCTCGCACTCGACGCCCTGGGCACCGCTTTGTTCGTCGCCGCCGAAATGACGTCCGAAGTGCGCGCATTCGCGCTTGTCAACGAGGCCCCCGTGCCGCTGCCACCCCCGGCCGTCGCGGGATTCTTGACACGCGACGTGGCCGCCACGCGCGACGGTCGCCTCGTGTTTGCGGTCAGCTCCATCGGCATCGAGTCTTTCCTGCGAACAGGACCGATGCTGATCCCCGTCGCTTCCGTGCTCGCGGGCGATTCCCCCGCGGCCATCGTCCTGAGCGCCGCCGAACGTGTTGCCTACGTCGCCAACCGCGGCGACGGATCCGTGTCTGCCTTCCGCTTCGATGCCGCTGGCAACATGGCCCAGCTTGCGGGTTCACCGTTTGCGTTGAGCCTCGCCGGCGAACCGCGTGCGCTGGCGATCGCCCCGGACGGAGCGACGCTGTACGTCGTGGAAGAAGCGCTCAACCGCTTGAGCGCATTCGACATCGACCCCGGCACGGGCGCGCTCACGCAGGGTCCGAGCACTTTTACGACCCCCGCACCCCGCGGAGTCGCTGTGTCGCCCGATGGTCGGTATGTCATCACCGCCGACACCGGCGTCAACCGCTTGACCGTCTTCCGCCGCACTCAAAGCGGCCACCTCGAACAGATCCAGTCCCTTCCAGTGGGCCTCGCGCCGCGCGCCGTCGTGTTTGACACCACCGGACGTTTTGTCGCGTCGGTGTCCTTCGCGTCCAGCATGCTCGAATGGCTCGCCTTCGATCCGTTCGAGGGCGCGCTGATCCCGCTGACGAGCGTGCAACAAGGAGCAGGCGCGGGACCGGTGGACGTGGTGTCCCTGGCGCGTTGGCAGGATCTTTGATCGACCCTCTGACGCGCATCCAAGAGCAGCATCGGGCCCCCCCGAAACACCTCCCCGAACCGGAAGGATAGTCCCCGGTTCCGGGCCCGATCTCGACGAGGCCCCGCCCCCCCGAAAAAGGGGTGCGGGGCCTCCCTTCATCCAAACTGGGAGCGCGGGCCTCTAGCCCGGATTATTCATCAGGTTTTCGAGCAGACGAGCCCAAGTCGTCGCCTGGTGGTGCTTTGCGGCCGCGGGATCCACCGTCGACCTTGAACAGGTCAACGAGGGACGCCCGTGGTCGCAAAGTGCCGCCAGAGGGCGAAAGACGGCCGAAGGCCGCCGGTTGGGCCGTCCGATCGCAAAGCTGGCGAAGAACCCGGGTTAGGCCCGCCTTGGAGCGAGTCCGCGGTTGGTGAGCCCGCGCGTCGCTCCCGGGCCGAGCGGGGGCGGCGAAGACAAAGCAAGCCCCCGCGCATTCAGCGCATTCGCCGCCATGCTTGCGTGGCCGCGGCGAGGTGCTCGACGAGGTCCTTCACGGCGACCCGCGATTGAGCCATCGAATCGCGCTCGCGCACCGTCACCGTGTCGTCTTCGAAGGTCTGGCCGTCGATCGTGATGCAGTAGGGTGTGCCCGCTTCGTCCATGCGGCGATAACGGCGCCCAATCGCCGCTTTTTCGTCGTAGTACGTCGTCAAACCCGCGCGGCGCAGCTTGGCACCAATCTCTTTGGCCTTTTCCGGCATGCCCTCCTTCTTGACGAGCGGCAGCACCCCCACCGTGATCGGTGCGACGGCCGGGTGCAGGCGCAGGACAACACGCACGTCGTCCGCCAACTGCTCCTCCTCATACGCATCGATCAAAAGCGTCAGCGCGATGCGGTTCACGCCTCCGGCGGGCTCGATGACAAAGGGCGTGAAGTGCTCCTTCGTCTGCGGGTCGAAGTACACAAGATCGACGCCGGAAGCCTCGCTGTGGCGCTTCAGGTCGAAGTCTGTGCGGCTCGCAACACCCTCGAGCTCGCCCCAACCGAAGGGATATTCGTACTCGATGTCGCTGGTGAAGTTCGAGTAGTGCGCGAGCTCGTCCTTGTCGTGGGCGCGGATGCGCAAGCGCTCGGGGCGAATGCCAAGTTCCAGATACCAGCGATGGCGCTCGCCGACCCAGTAGTCAAACCAGTGCTGCTCGGTCCCGGGCGGAACAAAAAACTCCATCTCGGCCTGCTCGAACTCGCGCGTGCGGAAGACGAAGTTGCCCGGCGTGATTTCGTTGCGGAAGCTCTTGCCGATCTGCGCGATGCCAAAGGGCGGCTTCAGGCGCGAGCTCTCCAGCACGTTCTTGAAGTTGAGGAAAATGCCCTGCGCCGTCTCCGGTCGCAGGTAGGCGATCGAACTTGAGTCCTTCACCGGCCCGACGTTCGTTTCGAACATCAGGTTGAACGCACGTGGCTCGGTCAGCTCCCCTTCGCACGCCCCGGGCCGCTTGGAGGGTTTTTCCGGGCAACGAGCATCCTCCAACTTGTCGGCGCGAAAGCGCGACTTGCACTTCTTGCAGTCGACCATCGGATCGCTGAAGCCACCCACGTGGCCCGACGTGATCCACGTTTTCGGGTTCTGGATGATCGCGCTGTCGAGCCCGACGACGTCCTCACGCTCGCGCACCATCGCGGACCACCAGGAGTCCTTCACGCGGCGCAGGAGTTCAACCCCCAAGGGGCCGTAGTCGTAGGTGTTTCCGATGCCTCCGTAGATCTCCGATGCCTGGAACACGAAGCCCCTGCGTTTGCACAGGGACACGATCTTCTCCATCAAGGACGGTTCGCTCACGGGAGGCGGGGGCAAGGTGTCAGGGGTCGCACGGGATCCACGCAATGGGCCGCGGAGTGTAGCGGCCGCGGGAGGGCGTTAGGATCCCACGATGCACGCCGAGCCCCGCCCCGCAGACCGCGGACAACCCCGCGCGGCGGCGCTGGCCGCGGCGGCGCTCCTGCTGTTCGCCGCGGCGCTCGGAACACGCCTTGCCGCCGCGGGGCGCGAAGGCCCCGACCGCCGTCCGCGCCCGGACGCGCTCGAGTACGCCGAGGTCGCGGCCGCCCTCGCGCGGGGGGACGGCTTTGTTTACCCCCTCGAGGGCGCCGCGATGCCACCCCGCTACCCCCCCGGAGCGCCGCTTGCGCTCGCACCCGCCACCGTCGTGCGTGGCGGACGCGATGCGTGGATTGCCGCAGCGGTGTGGAGCGCGTTGGCGGTGGTGCTGTGCGCGGTCCTCGGAGGACTCGCCGCGGGTCGACTCGGCGCTGCGGTCGCGGCGGCCGTGGCGATCACTTCACCGCTCTCGGTGGCCTACGGCGGCCTCGCGATGAGCGAAGGGCCTGTGCAAGCCCTCGTCGCGGTGGCGCTGATCTGTGCAGCGCTCGCGCGTTGGCGCCGGCCGCCGGGCGCGGGCCCAAACGTGTGTTGGCTTGCCGCGGGAGGAGTCGCGGTGGCGTGGCTCGCGCTGACGCGGCTGCCCCTTGCCGCGTGGATCCTTCCCCTGTGTGTCGCTGCGTTCGTGCCGTGGCCGCGAACCAATACGCTGCGTGCCTTGCTCACGCGCGGGTCGTTCGTTCTTGGCCCCCTTGTGCTCGCCCTAACGGCTCTCGGCGCGCTGCAAGCGCACCTGTTTGGCGACCCCAAAAGCACCGGTTACCACTTCTGGGCGCCCGAGGTCTACGTTGACAACAGCGCTCTCGTGCTTTCCACCCGTTGGCTGACGGATGTGCTGCCCGGGTACTGGGAACTGCCGCACCTCGAGGCCTACGGGCGTGGCATGCTCGGGCTGGGGCGCGATGCGTTTGGCGGGCCGCTGTGGAGTTTCCCCTGCGCCGTGCTCGCGGCGATCGGACTGTGCCTCGCGGTTGTGGGAGCGCGCCGTTGCCCCGTGCACCGCGCGCTGAGCTCGGGTGCTCTCGCGGCCCTAACGCTGCTGGCGTTCCACCTCGTGTACGCATGGCAGGACCTGCGTTTCCTCGCGCCCCTCCTGCCAATCGTCGCTGCGTTTGCGGCGATCGCAACCGTTCGCGCCTGCGCAGGACTGCTTGGGCGCGGACTCCCGCGGCCGCTTGCCAGCGCCATTCCCGCAGTTTTGATCGCAACGGTGGTGCTGCGGCCAGCCCAGTTCGTCGCGGAGCGCATCGTGAGCCGTTGGGATGAGCCCCCCTCGGCAACGGCCGCGCTCGCTGCACTCGCAAATCACATTCCGAAGGGTGCACTGCTGATCGTCGACGTGCCGGCACCACTTGCGCGCGAAGCCTTCGGGGACCGCGAACTGCTCTTCGCCGACCTCGACAGCGCGGATCCGCACCTCGTGCGCACGCGGCTTTTCAAACTGGCGGGGCTCGACGGAACGCTGCCGACCGCGCTCGCCCTCGCATCGCTCGGCGCGGTCGAGAACGCGGGTTTGGAGCGCATACGCACCGCGATCGAAGCGGGGCAACCCGTGTTTGCCCTCGAAACCCTCGGGGAAGGGGCGCGCGGCGCCGGATTCGACGCGCTGAAGGCTGCGGGCGCTCAATGGATTCCGACGGAGCACGTTGGCCTGCTGCGTCTGTCGCCCGGCGGGCGCTGAGCTACGGTTGATCGCGGTCGGCCCCGTTCAGCGCTGTCCCCACGCCGCGCGACCCAGCGCCAGCGCGAACACGCACAACAACGTCCCCCAACTCGCGATCCACAGCGCGGGAAAACCGCGCGGTTGGTATTCGAAGCGCACCACGCGCGCGCCGCGTTCGACGCGCACGGCGCGCCACACAAAACCCGCAGGGACGACTGGCGTCGCCACTCCGTCCACGCGCGCACGCCAGCCGGGAGCCCAGCGCTCGGTGACGTAGATCCAACCGTCCTGGACGGGCGCGGGATCCAGGTGGATCTCCAGCGCCCGCGGAGCGTATTCCGCGAGGGCAAAGCCCTGGGGCACCAGGGCCGCGTCCCGCGCCGCCTGGCCGAACGTGACGCCAGGAGGCAACGCCCCGGCCTCCCCGTGGACGATGAGCGGCACGGGACCGCGCGATGCAGCGTGGAGATAGAGCGCGAAGTGCTCGGCGCTGCGCTTTAGGGGCACCGCGGCACGCGCGAAAAACAGCCTGTGTGAGCCCAGCGCGTGTGCGAGCAGATGCGGCTCTTGCACCAACATGAAGTGGTCATGGTTGCTCATCGACGACCGCGCAATCAACGCGGAGCGCTTCGCGGTCAAGTTTGCGGCATCGCGGTGGTCGAGGTGGTTTTCGCCGAGCTCACCTGCGCGCAACGACGTTTCAACCTCAGGCGCAACCGTTTGAGCGAATGCGCGGCGTTCAAAACCTGCCGCGCCGAGCTCCAACGACGCCACGTGGTCTTCGCCCAAACGCGCCGTGCGCTCAGGACCCGCACGCACCAACGGGCGCGAAAGGGCGAGCGCCGCAACGGCCTCGAGCGCGATCCAGCCGTAGATCCACTTCGATTGCAAACCACGGCGCAGGCCGAAAACCACCACCGCAGCACCCACGACGTGCGCGGCGCTCCACCACAACACCGTGCGCCCGGACAGCGGCAAACCCAGGCTTACTTGCACGACCACCGCAGCGACGGCACTGCACAGGATCGCAACGAACGCGATGCGCAGCATTCGGGCATCCGGGCGCGGCGCGCGAGCCAGGAAAACGCTGCCCTGCGCGGCCAGCACCGCGAGCACGAGCAAAAAGGGAATGCGAAAGAGCGACGGATGCCGGAACGAGCGCGTTGGCGGCACGAGGTCGTAGAGCCACGCGCGCAGGGGCAGCACGGAGCCGAGCGCCAGTCCGAGGAACAGCAGTCCCAACACGAGCAACCCCAAGGATCGTCGCGGCGCGCGCGCGACCGCCAGCGCGGCCAGCAACAGCGTGCCCAGGCCCACATGCAACCCCGCAGAGGTCGCATCCGTGTAGCGCAACACGGTTTGGTCCGAGGCGACCGCCGCGGGTGCAACTCCAGGATGCACGAGGCCCGCGAGAGCGCGCGGCTCGAGGGCATTGGCGTTGCGCGGGAATTCGGCTTTCCAACCGGTTGCATAGGGGCGGCCGATGTCTGCGCCGCGCTCCGTGTATCCACGCGCTTCGAGCGCGAAACCCACGTGGTTGGGCGCGAGCACGACAAGCCCTACGAGGGCAAACAGCGTCAGCAACGCGGCCGCCGCCATCGGATGGCGTGCCGTTGCGCTCGCGTCATCGATGGCACGCCCTTGCGAACAACGCCACGTGCACCAGCCCGCTGCGAACAGTCCCGTGATCGCCGCAATGGCGGGATAACCCGCGAGGGCGGCGAGCCCCCACAGGGCGCCGGCGGTCGCAGCGTCGATCGCGCGCGTGCGGCCACGGCCGAGGAGCGCACGGTCGAGGAACAACAGGATCCACGGCAAGAACGCGATCGCATGCAGAATATTGGCGTGGCCCGCGTGCCCCGTGAACGCGCCGTTTGCGATCCAGGCGATGGCGAGCGCGAACTGGGCTCCTTGGGGCGCGCCGAAACGCCGCGCGAGGCGCGCAAAGCCGAGGGCCGACAGGCTCCAAACTGCGACGAACAGCACGAGGAACGACGCCGGTCCCCCACCCCCCAGCCATGCCATTGCGACCACCAGCGGCGACAGCGCGCCGAACTGGGGCTCGATCCCGTCGGGCGAACCGCCATTCATCCACGGGTTCCACAGCAAAAGCTCGCCCGCGCGAGCGAAGTCGCCGATGAGCATCTGGTACGGCATCACGAGCATCGCCGAATCCCCGACGGGACAGGCAAACCCGAGCGCGAGGTCCATCAACAAAAACGCCGTCACCAGCGCCGCCAGCACGGCCGCCCACATCCCGGACCCTGCGCCCGCCGCCGGCTGGATCGCGCTCACGCTGGATTCACCCGCTCCACGGCGGCACACCCTAGCAGCGGGACGCGCCGAACCGACCCGAGCCAACCCGTCCCGGTCGCAACACAAACCGCCGTTCCCGCGCGGGCTGAACGGCAATGGGTTCCTCCGCCGCGGGCGCTTAGACTCGGGCGCATGTCCGACGGTTCGCACAAGCGCCTATTCAGTCATTTCCTTCGCGCCGGCGGCGATCGGCTGCACTTCGCCGCCCATAGCCACCACCTGTGGCCGGATGTCGCCCGCGCAGCGCACATGGAAGCGTTCGACGACGCCGCGCGCTTGGTCGACGGGAAGTGGGAGCGGGTTTTCGGCGACATTTGGCCGCGCGCCGCTGCCCACGTGGCGCGTTTGATCCACGTGCCGGACCCGGACACGGTGTGTTTTGGGCCCAATGTGCACGACTTCCTCGTACGCATCCTCTCCGGGCTGCCGACGGGGCGCGCCTGGAACGTGCTCACGACCGACGGCGAGTTCTACAGCCTGCGCCGCCAGTTGACGCGCCTCGAAGAAGCGCAGCTCGTGCGTCAAACCATTGTGCCAACCGAACCGTTCGAGACCCTGAGCGAGCGTTTTGCCGCGGAGCTGGGCCAGGACGATTTCGACCTCGTCTGGGCGAGCCACGTCTTTTTCGACTCGGGTTTTGCGTGGGATGGGCTGCTCGAAGTGCTGTGCGATGCGCCGGCCGAGGCGACGTGTGTCGTCGACGGGTACCACGGCTTCCTCGCGCGGCCCACCGACTTCAGCGCACTGGCGGGACGCGCCTTCTACACCTCCGGTGGCTACAAGTACGCGATGTCCGGCGAAGGGGTGTGTTTCCTGCACGCGCCGCCCGGTGCGCTTCCGCGGCCGCTCGACACGGGTTGGTTTGCGGGGTTTGCCGCGCTCGAAGCCGAGGTCAAGGGACGTGTTCCCTACCCCACAAATGGCCAGCGTTTCCTCGGTGCGACCTTCGATCCCACCGGCCTGTACCGCTTCGTCGCCGTTCAGGACATGCTCGTGCGCGAGGGTCTGACTCCAGCCGTGCTCCACGAGCACGCCCGCGCACTTGCCGAGGCCTTCCTCGATCGGCTCGAGCCGCGCCGCCCCCTCGGCCTGCACGCAGGACAACTCGTTCCGGGGCGCAGCGTGACGACACGCGGCAACTTTCTCACGTTCCGCCGGCCCGATGCCGGCGAACTGAAGGCGCGGTTGTGGGACGCCGGCATCGTCACCGATTGCCGTGCGGACCGGCTGCGTTTTGGATTTGGCATCTACCACGACCGCGCCGACGTCGAACGGCTCGTCGAGCGCCTCGAATCCCTCGCGCGATAGAACCATCGGCGGCCAATCAACCCGCCCCGTCCCACTCGCACTCCCCACCATGCAGATCGCCCTCGTCGGACTCGTGTTCGCCCTCGCCCCTGTGGTCACCCTGTGCGGCTGTGCCGCGCCCAAACACCGCCCCGAAGAGCCGATCCGCATCCTGCAGGGGCTGCACGGTCCCGACCTCCCGCGCGGGATCCATATCGTGCGCGAGGTCGGGGCGTGGCAGGCGATGTGGAGCGCCCTTGGCCGCAATCAACTCCCCGCGCAGGAAGCACCCACGGTGGATTTTGAGCGCGAACTGATTGCGCTCGTCACGCTGGGCGAAAAACCAACCGGCGGTTTCGGGGTGCGGGTGAGCGGCCTACGCGACGACGGCGACCGCTGGATCCTCGAGGCCGAGGAAGTAGAGCCCGCCTCGGGATCGATGCAAGTGCAGATGCTGACGTCGCCCTTCGACCTGGTGCGGCTGCAGCGCACGTCGCTGCCGATCGAAGTGGAGTTCACCGCGACGCAGCCATAGAGTCCGGCGGCGCGCGGGCCGCCGGATTGCGCTCAGCGCAGGCGGCGGAAACCTATGGCGGGCCGCAAGGTGCTCGCGGGGTCCGCTTCCAGAGGGCTCGGGCTTTGCACCGGCCCCACGACGAAGTTCAGGCCGTTTAGTTTGCTGCCCTTCGCCAGGCTCAGGATGCCCACGTCGTTGAGGGTCGGCCACGCACCCGCGTAGATGTCGCCTGCGCCGAGGATGAACCCGTCGTCGTCGTCGTCGGAGCCACACACGAGCACGTAGTTGCCCGCGGGGATCGGCTCACCGGCGAACGTGGCGGCGATCGCCCACACAAGTCCGGTGCTGGGGTTCAGCGCCACTTCCGTCAACGTGTCGAAGCTGTCGGCGTCGACGAGCAGCAGGAACAGCGGCACGTCGGGCGGCGGCGTGGGCGTCGCGACAGTCATGCTGAGCGCCACCGCGGCATTGCCGCCGTTGCTCGGGATGTCGACGACCCCCGTGTACACATCGTCCGCGAGCCCGTCGCGATTGACGGTGACTCGAATGGCGGAGACGTTGGTGGCACCGCTCGCGGAGACGATCTGGAGCGTGGCGAAGACCGGCGCTCCACCCTCGGGGGTGAACATCGGCGTGCCGACAACCAGTGCTCCCTGGCCGGCGTTCGACACCTGGACCGTCAACTCAACGGCTTCCGTGCCGAAGTTAAGCAACTCGGGCGTGACGCTGAGCACGGGCACCTGCGCCGCGGTGCCGGCGGCAGCTTCGACGGCGCGGTCCGCTTGGATCAGGCCGTGGCCAAACACCGCGTCCTTGCCCGGAGTGCCCAGGTCGATCGCGGTGGTGGTCAGGATAGTTTCGATTTGCAGGGGAGTCAGCGTGGGCCCGACCGCCAGCATCAGCGCCGCTACTCCCGCCGCGTGGGGGCACGCCATCGAGGTGCCCTGATAGAACGCGTAGATCGACGCAAATCCGGAGTTTTCGTCGACCAGGGTCGAAAGGACTCCGTCGGCATAACCGTCCTGGTCCAGGTCGACGGCCGTGTTGCCCCCGGGGGCGGCGAGGTCGACGGTGGACCCGCTGTTCGAGTAGGGCGCCTTCGCGGTGTTGCGGTCGACCGCCATCACCGACAGGACGCCGGTGTAGGACGCCGGAAAAAACGCTTTGGTCGAGTTGTTGTTCCCCGCGGCCGCAAACAGCACCACACCCGCATCCCGCGCCGCCGTGACGGCGAGTTGCATCGTATTCGTGGAGCCCTCACCGCCCAGGCTCATGTTGATCACGTTCGCGCGCTGGGCGGGAAGTGTGCCGCTGCCATTCGCAAGACGCGCGGCATAACGCACCGCCTGGGCGATGTCCGCGTCCGTCCCACCGCTCGTGCCAAGCACACGCAGGTGCATCAAAGACACCTGCCAGTTCACACCGGCGATGCCGATGCCGTTGTTGGAGACAGCACCGACGGTTCCGGCCACGTGCGTGCCGTGGAAGCTCGAAGGTTTGATCGCATTGCCGTCACCGGGGTCGGTAGGGTCGGGGTCGAAACCATTGCCGTCCGCGGCGTTCGCGGGATCGCTGATGAAGTCGTAACCGTCGATCGTGTTGCCGTCGAGGTCGGGATGGGCGCGCTCGCCCGTGTCCAGCACCGCGACGATGACAGCCATGGTTCCGGTCGTGGTGCCCCACGCCTGCGGCAAGCGGATCAGGTCATAGTGCCACTGCAGCGCGTAGAACGGGTCATTGGGGGTTTGCGAGCCGACACCCTGGGGACGGCGGATGCGGTTGGGCTCCGCCCATTCCACGTCGCCGTCGACTTCGAATGCGGCGATCAGCGCGAGGGTGGCGCGGGCGCGCGCGTCGGCCTCGAGCCCCTCGGGCAACGGAACCACGACGAGGTCGGCAGTGTCCGGAATGCGCTGGGCAATCGCGCCTCCCCGTGTGCGGGCGGCCGATTCTGCAGCGCGGCCCGGGCGCATACGCACGAGCACTTCGCCCGCCGCAAACTCGTGGTCGATGGCAAGCGCAGCGGGCACGTCGTTGCCGAGGGCAAACGCCGCGCGCTCGTCCACCGCGCCGAACAGACGCGCAGGCGCGCGCGAGGCAGACGCAAGAGTTGCGTCGATCGCAATCTCACCCTCGAACTCAGGGATGATCGCGAGGGCATCGAGCGTCGCACCTGCGATCGAGACTGCGCCCCCCGCGGCCGAAATTTCGCCGCGGACGGAGCCGCTGGCATCGCGCACGACGAGCGCACCGGACGCGCGCACGACGAGGTCGAGGTTCTGCGCCAAGCTCAGCCAACTCGCCTGCGCCGCGCGACCGCGCAGGGCCAACCGGTCGCCCGCTGCAAACGCACCCAGATGCTCCAACGCCGGTTCGGCCGCCGCTGCAGGGCGCGCGTTCAACTCCAGCGTGTAGGGGCCGTCGGGACCGCGCACGATCAGGTCGAGCGGGCCGCGAGCAAGGAGCGTGATGTGGTCCGAAGGCGCGCCCAGGCGAAAGGTCAACGGGTCAAGGTGCGCCAACCGAACCTCGCTGCCCGCCTGTGCCGCGATCGCGAGGGCCATGCGCGCAGGCGCGGCGAGCCGCACCACGTCGCGCCCACCCACGATCTCGCCGCGCAGCACCGACGTGCCCGTGCGAACGGGGACCGTCGTGCGTGTCGCCGCGACGGACGACGTATTTTGGTTCGGCGGAGCGGAGGTTTGGTCCGCGGCGAACAGCACGGCGCCCGAAAGCTGCGGCGGACCGTCGCCGCCACCACCGCCACCGCAGGCGCTCGCGAGCACCAGGAGGACGAGGCACAGGGCGCTCGAAAGCCAGCGGGCAGACGGGGAGGTCAGCGAGGGCAGTGATGTCGACATAGCTCGATGTGGCAGGGGAAACCGCGCGGATGAAGCGGCCGCACCGCGGGAGGGCGGGGCAGCCGGTCCAACGAGCCCAAACGGGACAGGGCGATTGTTTGGGGGGTCAACGCACGTCGTCAAGCGGCCGTGCGCGGTAACCGGGGCGGACGTTGCGCACGAGCTTCTCAACGGCCTGGAACAACGCTTCTCCAAAAACGTTGCGCTGGACGAGACGGCCCTCGGCATCAAACAGGAACAGCGTCGGGAAGTCGCGCACGCCCCACGCCGCCGGCCAGGGCCCACCCGGGGACTCTTGCCACGCGTCGATCCAACGCGCGCCGATCTGCTCCCGCATGCGTGCCCACGCCTCCCGGTCGGAATCCGTCACGACACCGAGCACGGTGAACGGGCCGTCCGCAAAGCGCTGCTCGAGGCGCGCGAGTTCTTTCGCCGCGTCGACGCTGGGCGGACTCCACGTCCCCCAGAAAAGGAGCGCTGTGACGAGCCCGCGTGTGTGCGAAAGGCGCACTTCGCGGCCATCGACGTCCCGGGACACGAAGTCCGGCGGGACGCTCCCGGGGCGCAGATGGCGCAGTTCGAACTGGAGCGCGTCCACGCCGCGCGCGAGGCGGTGCTCGGGCTGCTCGTTGCGCAGCGCCTCCAACAGGTTTTCGGCGCGGGCGCGGGCAGCGGGATCGGCGCGATCGCGCGCCCACGAAAGGGCGAGGGAATGCTGCGTCCACGCGCGCACCTCGGGGTCCTCGCTGGCCGCGAGCAGGCGCTCGCCCAATTCGCGCACGACCTCCGGGCCAAGGTCCGCGCTGAGCGAATCCGCGATGCGCACCACCTCCGCGAGCCACGGTTCGCTCGCATGGTGCTCCACGAGCTCGCCGAGCCACTTGAGGCGCAGTCGCCGGCGCTCGTCGGGATCATCGATCGCCGCATTGGCGTGCACCACGAGCCACCAGCGGGCCGGGCCCACCCCCGCGTGCGCGAGTTCGACGACCCGCGGCCAAGCCGCGCGAGTCGGGTCGGGTGCGTCGCTGCCGTCGGCGGCACCGCGCCAATGGGCTTCGAGGGCACGGCCATGGTCGCGCTCGACGAGGTCGAACAGAGCCGCGGCCGCGAGCGGCGGCGCGGCCGTGTCCACATATGCGGTTCGAACGAGCTCCAAGATCGCCTCAGCGCCCGCGGTGGCCGTGCGATCCGCACCGCCCGTGGTGCGTACCAGCACAGCGCCCAACGCCGTCAGCGCGGCCGCCGTCGCCGAGCGGTTCGTCGCCTGTGCGACCAGCGCCCGGGCGTAGCCGGCGTAACGCGGCCCGTCCTCGTCCTTGGGGCCCGCGAGGTCGCGCGCGGCGGCGGCGAGGGCGAGCGCGCGGCGCTCCACCTGCGCTGGCTCGGCGGGTTCTGCGAACAGCGCGCTGATGAGCGCGCTTCGGCGGCGACTGCGTTCCGAAGGATCGCGCAGGAGGCGATCGGCGCGCTCCAGGATCCAAAGCCGGCCGTCCGCCCAACCCGCGGCCACCAGCGCGTCCGCGCGCGGGAGCGCGGCCGACAGGGGATGGGAGCCGCGCGGTGCACCCTGCGCGCGCCATGCGGCGACGTCGGCGGCGAGTTTGTCCTGGAACGCGCGGACCGCGTCGTCGATCGAACCGGCGGGCGCCACGCCGGCGCCTTCCGCGGAAACAGGGTTGTCGGATGCGCCCTCTGGCCCAGCTTCGACGTCGCGTGGCTCTCCTGCCCCCTCAGGGGTGGGGATCTGCTCCTCGGGATCGGTCGCGCCGTCCGGATTTCGGTCGACTCCGGCATCCGCCGCCGGGGCGGGGGTGGAGGCCACCGTTTCAGCGGTCGACGTTCCCGGGAGCTCCGCCGGCGACGGGATCCCTTGCTCGGAGCGGTTGGGCGCGGGGTTCTCCGGCGGACCCGACCCCTGGTGGGGTGCTCCCAGGCCGCCCATCAGCAGCACGAGGGTCGCAGTCGGGGCGCAAAGGGAATGCATAGCGTGCTCGGCGGCGCGTCGCGGCCGCCCCGTAGGGTAACAGGCCCGGGCGTCGGATCCGATCGTGGCGCTCCCCGGCGCAAACGGCGTGTGTTCGCCCCTCCCGCGTCCCGCCGCCGGGCTTATATTCCCCCCATGCAGACCCACGAGGGACGGCTGGCGGGTTCCGACGGGAGCGATGGGGAGGCTCAATGGAGCGCGCCGCGCGCCAGCGCTGCTCGCCGGGGCGAGCGCGCGCGGGACCTCGAAACCATCGCGGACAAGGTTTTTTGCGGCGGCCGTATCTCCCCCGCAGAGGGGCTGTTCCTGCACGACAACGCCGACCTCTTGACGCTCGGTTTGCTGGCGGACCACGTGCGTTGGACGAAGCACCCAGAACCGCGTGTCACGTACATCGTCGACCGCAACATCAATCCGACGAACGTCTGCATCACGGACTGCGGTTTTTGCGCGTTCTACCGCCGGCCAAAGCACGCGGAGAGTTACGTGCTCACGCGCGAGGTCATCGTCGAAAAGGTGCGTGAAACCGCGGAGCTCGGCGGACGCCAGATCCTGATGCAGGGCGGCCACCATCCGTACCTCAAGAGCGACTGGTGGGCGGACCTCATCGCCGACCTCGCCGCGCGTTTCCCGCGCGTCAACGCGCATGCGCTCTCGGCGCCAGAGCTCGACCACCTCGCGCGCATCGAAAAGCGGCCGGTTGAGGGCGTGATCGCAGACCTCGTTCAGGCCGGATTGGGCAGCGTGCCCGGCGCGGGCGCCGAGCTGCTGGTCGAACGTGTGCGCCGCATCATCGCGCCCAAAAAGACCAGCACCGACCGCTGGCTCGACGTGCACCGCAAAGTGCACGAGGCGGGCTTGCGCAGCTCCGCCACGATGATGTTCGGCCACGTTGAGACGGCGGCGGAGCGCATCGAACACCTCGAGCGTGTGCGCGCGCTCCAGGATCAAACGGGTGGTTTCACGGCATTTGCATGCTGGACGATGCAACCCGACGGGGTTCCGGAGCAAGCACTCTACCCGCGCAAGGCCACACCCGATGTCTACCTGCGCGTTCAAGCGCTCGCGCGCATCTACCTCGACAACGTCGAAAACATCCAAACGAGTTACGTCACCCAGGGCATGAAGATGGCCCAGATCACGCTGCGTTATGGGTGCAACGATTTTGGCGGAACGATGCTCGAGGAAAACGTCGTTTCCGCCGCGGGCTGCAAGGAACTCCAAAGCATCGGCGCCATCGAAAACCAGATCGCCGCGGCGGGTTTCGAGCCGCGCCGGCGCAACTCCTGGTACGGCATCGACGATGCGCGGCACACGGGACCCGAGTTCCCCGCGCGGCGCACGGACGCGGCGGTCCGCGGTCGCGGCGCACGCATCCCGGCCGCCGACGCTGCCGCGAACGGAGCGATCCGATGAAGCCCATCGACCTCTTGCCCGGCGGAGATGCGCAGGGCCTCGATCCGCGCGCACCTGCTCCCAAAGCACGCCACCAACGGCTCGCGCCGCCCGCACCGGGTGTGCCGCTCCCGACACCACGCGCGCTCGCGCCCCTGGGCGAACTCCACACCGAAGCGCGGCTCGATCGGCTCGCCGCCCGCGCGGGTTTGGGCGAAATTGCCCGCAAGGTGCTCGCGGGAACACGACTTTCCCTCGCGGACGGGCGCGCGCTCTACGCCAATCCGCACCTGCACGTCGTCGGCGCGCTCGCAAACCACGTGCGCGAGCGCCTGCACGGGGACGTCGCGTACTTCAACGTCAACCAGCACGTCAACTACACGAACCACTGCAACAAGTTCTGCAGCTTCTGCTCCTTCGATCGACTGCCGGGACAGGCGGGTGCTTTCCAACTGCAGCCCGACGAGGTCGCCGCCAAGGTCACGCAGCTCCTCCACCAGCCGATCACGGAGATCCACATGGTGGCGGGGGTGTGGCCGAAGATCCCCTACGCCTACTACCTCGATCTCTTGCGTGCGGTGAAGCGCGCGCGGCCGGCGATCCACATCAAGGCCTTCACGATGGTCGAGCTCGACCAGATCGCCAAAAAGGGTCGCGAGGAAGCGGGGCGCGAAACGCTGGCCGAGGTGCTGGCCGACCTTGTAGCCGCGGGCCTGGGCTCGTGCCCGGGTGGTGGTGCCGAAGTGTTCTCCGACCGCGTGCATGGCTTGGGGTACTCGAACAAGATCAGCGGGTCGCGCTGGCTCGAAATCGCGCGCGAAGTGCACCGCGCGGGGTTGCGCTCGAACTGCACGCTGCTGCACCACCACGTGGAGACGGTCGACGAGCGGCTCGATCACCTGGATCGCTTGCGCCAACTTCAGGACGAGACCGGCGGTTTCCAGACCTACATCCCGCTCTCGTTCCACCCGGCCAATAACGAGTGGAGCCACCTGCCCGCGCCGACGGCGGTCGACGAACTGCGCGAGATTGCGCTTGGCCGATTGATGCTCGACAACATCGCGCACATCAAGGCCTACTGGATCCTGATGGACGTGCCCGTTGCCCAAACGGCGCTGTCCTACGGAGCCGACGACGTCGATGGCACCGTCGTCGAAGAGCGCATCTACCACGATGCGGGCGCAACGACACCCCAGGAGGTCCAGCGCGCGGAGCTCGTGCGCTGGATCCAAGACGCCGGCCGCATTCCCGTCGAGCGCGACACGCTGTACCAGGTGCTGTGGCGCGCGGACGGGTCGGGTTAGTACGACAACAGGGCGCCGCGGCGCCGAACTCGCCCGTCGCGATCCCGCTCTGCGCTGCGTTCATTGCGCAACCCCGTCGCTCGCCGCCTGCGCGCCGCCTGCGCGCCGCAGGTCCGACGCGGGATCTGCCCGCTAGGTGTGCGGACATCTGGTCCGCCCTGGAGCGCGCTCCACTGGACGCGGCCTTGTCGCACGAAACTAAACACCGGGTTTAGGGTCTTGCACGCTGCCCGATGAACCCGCTGAACCCGCTGAACCCGCTGACGCGGACCGAAAGGGGGCGCCGGGGCTTTCAAGAGCGCAAACCAAGTCTGGGGCGTCAGTTGCCCGCGAGGTCGACGATCGGGCGGAATCCGCCGTAGAACATCCGCTGCATGTCGAACGGGTGTTCCCCGCTCAACATCCGGCGGATGCGGGGATCCGCCATCACCTTCTTGTTGACAGCGTTGCGGTGCGATTTTGAGCGCTCCGTGATCCACGCGAGAATCACCGCTTCGCCATCCTTCACGCCGCTGGCCTTCACGCCGCTGGCCTTCACGCCGCTGGCCGTCACGAACGACTGCATGCCAACGATCGCAAGGTCGTCTTCTACAAACTCGCGGTATTCGAGCGCGCCGTGCTCACGCCACAGCTTGCCCGCCTTGCGCGCAAGCTTCGTGTATCCGCGATGCGGCCCTCGGGAACGGGGATCAAAAATCCGTCGGTGGAGCCCATGGCTTTCGAAGTTCCCGTCAGCGGTTGAATGGCGGGTCCCGTGGGTCGGGCGTGTTCACGAGATCACCCACGAGGAAATAGACAAACGCGGCATAGGGAACGAGGTTCAGGTAATAGAGCGGGTTCGCGGGCACAACACCGTTGATCCCTGCCAAGAGGAGCACGACCCCGCCAAACAGCGCCGCGCCCTCAAGCAGTGCCCAACGCAGGATGCGGCGTGTCGCGTGGGGGTTCGGGCTGGTCACGGCAATCCGCGCGGGGAGGAAAAACGCTCCCGGCAACAGGCTCAAGAAGAGAACGAGGTTGGTGAACGACATCACGAGCACGATGTCGGTGCCCTCGCTTGCGCGGTGACTTTCTAGGCCGAGGCCGCCCGCGAGGGGATCCGCCCCCGCTAAGTCGCCCGGCCCGGCGAACACCGGCAGCGCGAGCGCGACCGCCGTGAAGATCGTTGCGCCCAAGAGGAGCGCCCACCCGATCCGATTGATCGCGGCGGCGGGGATCAAAGTGGCATTGCGTGCTTGGGCCATGGCCCGAGCCTAACGCAGGGGCAGCAAACGGCGCAAAGCGCCGGGGTTGCCCGATCGAGTCTATTCCAACGAATGGCGCGCGCCGCCGCCCACTGGAAGAAGCGGCGCGCGCCGATCTTGGCCGCGGTTGCGCGCGGACGGCGGTCCCCCGATCGGGGGTCGCCGATTCAGGGAAGAACCGGCACCGGGGTCCCGTCCACGAGGGACGTCCCGCCCAGGTTGAACACGTTCGGACCCTTCGGCGCGGTGTTCATCTCGATCACGACGCTCGTTGCGAACATCTGGCCGGTGCCGGAGTTCCAAAGGCCGCCGCCTTCATTGCTGGCGCTGTTGCCCGTGACCTTGCCGTTCAGAAGAGTGACGAGCCCTGCACCGATCAGGTGCAAGCCGCCGCCATTGCTCGGCATCGGGCCCGTGTTGTTGTTTTCGAGGCGCACGTTCACGAGGTTCGTCTTGCCCTCGAGCGCTTCGACTCCACCACCCTCGCGCTGGGCATCGTTGCCCGCGAACAGCGTATCCGTCAGCATCGCGGTTCCGCGGTTGTTCAACAGACCGCCGCCTTCGGCGCTTGCGGTACTCCAACGCACGCGGGTGCTTTCGATCAGCACGTTGCCGGCGCCGGTGAGGTGTAAACCACCGCCGTTGCCCGGCGCGGCGCCCGGTGTTCGCGATGAAGCTGAAGCGCACCGTCGTGTCGCCGATGTTCGCTTCGATGCCCCCGCCCGCGCGGTTGGAACGATTGCCATCGATCATGCAGCGGTTGACCAGCAGCGCACCCTGGGCGGGTACGCCGCTCCCCCCGCAACAGATGACCACCGGGCGGAGGCGAAAAAAAATCGCGCGCCCCGCGGCACAAGGATTGCCCTAGGGCTTTGAGCGGCCGCGCCGCGCGACCGCTTAGACCTCCCGGACCCCGCGGTGTCCTCCCCCGGCCCCAGGGCAGCGTCCCCGGGAGTCCTGCGGGAAGGACAGCCCCGACCCCCAGCTCCCCACTCCCATGGAACGCTTTGAGACCAAGATGCTTCCCCGCGCGCGCACCGGCCGGACCAGTGCGCTCATCGCCGTGGCGGCCCTCGTCCTGGGTTGCCACGGACACGTGGATGCGGTCGTGAACGTCCCGGCCCCCAGTGCACCGCCGCCGGTGGTGATCGGCGAAATGGAGCCCAACGACTCGCCGGCGTACCCGATGGCGATTGGCCCGATCCGCGCCGGGGAAACCCTAGTGATCGCGGGGGGTGTCTCGGCCTGGCAGGACCCCTTCGATGGTTTTGCCTTCGCGGCGGACGGCAACCTGTTCGTCGAGTTCGAGCTGTACCCCGTGTGGGGTCAAGGTGACCTCGACCTGTCGGTGTGGGACCCCTTCGCGGGCCAGTACATCGGCATCTACGGGGACCCCACGTCGTACGAGTCGGGCGCGCTCACGCTCGGGCACGGCGGCGAGTTCCACCTCGTGGTCTCGGCCTACGACGGTGCGCAGCAGTACGAGCTTGTCGTGCGCGCTTATGCCACGGCGGCCGCGGCGGCGGGCGGCGCACAGGCCGCGCCCAGCTTGCGGGCGAGCGGGGCGCGGACGCTGGAGCTCCTCGAGGCGGATGACCCGGCTCGCGCGGCGTTCCACCGGGAGCACGGACGGACGGAGGACGACCGGCTCAACGGCGTTCTCTGGTCGATCGGGGCGCTGCTTGGCGTTGGGCAGCAGTGATTCGAAGGCGGGCGCCGCCGCAGCCTGCCATTCGCCACGCGCCGCGCCGCGCGGTTAACCTGCGCCGCGCGGCGCGCCCCACCCCGGGGCCCGCGCTATTCCCCCACGTTCGAGCCAAGGCCCCCCCATGTCCCAGGCAACGCACACCCCGGCGAAGCGAACGGGCGCGATCGAGTCCGCGCTCGGATGGATCGAGCGGATCGGCAACAAACTGCCCGACCCGGCGCTCCTTTTTTTCCTGCTCATGCTCGCGACGTGGGTCGCGTCGGCGCTGCTTTCGGGCCAGTCCTTTCAAGTGATCGATCCCACGAGCGGTGCGGCGTCGCTGCTGATCGACCCGGCGACCAAGGAACCGCTCGCGGTCAGAAACCTCCTTACCGGGACGGCGCTGGTGGCGTTCCTCGAGGGCATGGTGCGCACGTTCGTCACCTTCGCGCCGCTCGGGACCGTTCTGGTCGCGCTGCTCGGCATCGGCGTCGCCGAAAGCACGGGCCTGATCAACTCCGCGCTGAAGTTCACGCTGAGCTTCACACCCGCGAAGCTGCTCACACCGGTCGTGATCTTCGTCGGCATCCTGTCGCACTCGGCCATTGACGCGGGATACGTGCTGGTGATCCCGCTGGGCGCCGTGATTTTCCTCGCCGCGGGGCGCCATCCGCTCGCGGGAATCGCCGCAGCGTTTGCGGGCGTATCCGGGGGTTTCTCGGCCAATCCGGTGCCGTCAGCGCTCGACCCGCTGCTCATGGGTTTCACGCAAACCGCCGCGCAGATCATCGATCCCGCGCTCGAAGTCAACCCGCTGTGCAACATCTACTTCACCGCGGCGTCCACACTGTTGATCGTGGGGCTGGGCTGGTTCCTGACCGACCGCGTGGTAGAGCCGCGTCTCGCGAGCACCCCGCTGGACGGCGACGAAGTCGCCAAGGCGCCCACGGGCGTGGGCGCGCTCAGCAGCCCTGAGCGCCGGGGGCTTTTTGCCGCATTGGTCGCTGCGGCCGTCGGCATTGCGATCCTCGCCCTCGCGGCCATGCCCGCGACGTCGCCCCTGCGCGATGCCAACGGGCTACTTGGCACCAGCAGCGCGCCGATGATGCGCGTCATCGTGCCCCTGATCCTGATCCTGTTCCTGATCCCGGCCGTGGCCTACGGCGTGGTCGCAGGGACGGTCAAGAGCCACCGGGACGTGGTTGCGGGAATGAGCAAGTCCATGTCCGGCATGGGCTACTACCTCGTGATGGCGTTTTTCTGCGCGCTTTTCATCGACGCGTTCAACAGCTCGAAGATCGGCGCGCTCGTGGCGCTCAAGGGCGCCAACTTCCTCCAGACGCTTGGTCTTCCCGCCCAGGTCACCGTGGTGGGCATCATCGGCTTAACCGGCGCGGTCAACCTCGTGATCGGGTCCGCATCGGCCAAATGGGGCCTGCTTTCGCCGGTTTTTGTGCCGATGCTGATGCAACTGGGGGTGTCGCCGGAGCTCACCCAGGCGGCCTACCGCGTCGGCGACAGTTGCACGAACATCATCACGCCGTTGATGCCCTACTTCCCACTGGTCGTCGTGTTCTGCCAGCGCTATTCGCGCTCGGCGGGCATCGGCACGCTCATTTCCATGATGCTGCCGTTCACCGTGGTGTTCCTGATCGGCTGGACCCTTTTCCTGCTCGCTTTCTGGACCCTCGGCATCCCGCTCGGATTAGACGCCACCTACACGTACCCGAGCTGATCCCGCGCTCACGGGCTAGCAGCCTCGCGACGCGAGGACCCCGACAGGCTGCTAGCCCGGGCTGTTCATCAAGTTTTCGAGCAGACGAGCCCAAGTCGTCGCCTGGCGGTGCTTTGCGGCCGCGGGACCCGCAGTCGACCTTGAACAGGTCAACGAGGGACGCCCGAGGTCGCAAAGTGCCGCCCGAGGGCGAAAGACGGCCGAAGGCCGCCGGTTGGGCCGTCCGATCGCAAAGCGGGTGAATAGCCCGGGCTAGAGGCGGCGGAAGCGCAGCGCGTAGTTCTCGACGAGGCCCGGGATCGACGCCTGGTCCGTGAGCTTGAAGCCCGCCGCTTCAATCTCCGCGATCACGACTTCGCGACCGGCGCGCACGTGGCCGAGGATCCAGGGCCGCGTCACTCCTTCGATGCGCTCGAAGTCGATGATCAAAAGCTCGCCGTTCGGCACGATCGCGCGGTGGATGGAGCGCAGCGTTTCGGCCGGATACTCGAAGTGGTGGTAGGTGTCGCACACAAACGCAACCTGCACACTGTGGTCGGGCAGGCGTACGTCGCGCTCACCCCCCTCCACCACCTGCACTTGCGTCATTCCTTTGGCGCGTGCGACGGACTCCAGGTGTTCGACGAGCCGCGGCGCGATCTCGACGGCAAACACCTTGCCTTCGTCGCCCACACGCTGCGCGAAGGGCACGGTGAACAGTCCCGTGCCCGCGCCGATGTCCGCGACACGCATGCCGTCGCACAGGCCCGTCCACTCGGCGATCCGCTCGCGGTGCACATAAACCTCGCGGCTTTCGCCCTCGAAGCGCTCCACAAGTCCGTCCACGTCGAGGGTCGGATCAAGGTAGGTGTCGTTGATGCCCGGCGCGACACTCAAGGTGAGTGCGGTCGCCTGCGCGTCGGCCGGCGCAATCCCGCGTTCCGCGGGTGCGGAGCAGGCCGCGAGGAGTGCGAGAAGGAGCAGGCTGGATCGCTGCATGGCGAGGGTCGTGAGTGAGCGGGCCGTGAGTGCACGGGCCTTGAGTGCACGTGCCTTGAGTGCACGCAAGCGCTTACCTTAACCCAGGTCCGAGGAGATCCACGAACGCTCCAGCGCCGACACCTGGGCGTGGGGTGTCCAATGCGCTTGGAACACCGGCCGGGTCGGCGCGCGCGTGAATTCGAGGGTCCGCGGCTGCGTCGGATGCGGAACACGAAGGTGCACGGCGTGCAGCGCGATTTGTCCGTCCGAGAGCGCCTTGGGTGCGCCGTACTTGAGGTCGCCGAGCAGCGGGTGGCCGAGGGAAGCCGCCGCGGCGCGCAGCTGGTGCGGACGTCCGGTCACGGCCTCGAGCGCGAGTAGCACCCGGTCCTGCGTGCGTGCGATCACACGGAAGCGCGAGTGGGCAAGTTTCGACCCCGCGGAAGCTCGAGCGCTCCAGCGCACTCGATTGGTGCGCTCGTCCTTGACCAAATGGTGAAGCACCTCACCGTCGTCGGGAGCGCTCCACGGGGCAACGACGGCAAGGTACGTTTTTGAGAGCGCGCCGTCGCGCAGGGACGCGCTCAGCCGAGCCGCGCCCTTACTGGTGCGTCCGAAGATCAGCAGGCCAGACACCGGACGGTCGAGCCGGTGGACGACGCCGAGGAACACGTCGCCGGGCTTGTCGAATGCCGCTTTGACCCACACCTTCGCGACATCGAGCGCACTCGTTTCGCCGCCAACATCGGGCACGCTCAGCATCCCCGCCGGCTTGTCGACAACAAGCATGTGGTTGTCCACGTACACCACGACGAGGCCAGCGCCCGCCGGCGCAGGGAACTGCGGCCCGGCGTTCACGGGAGGATGTCGGCGGGCTCGAAACCGCGCCACCAGCGCGCGCAAAACCCCTGGGACAGGCTCCGCGCGGGCAGTCCCGCGCGGGATTCTTCGACGAGCACGAGCTCCCCCGCGGCCGTTTCACCGCCCTCCAGCGCATCCAGTAGGTTCGCGAAGGCGAGCGGCGAATGCCCCACCGCGTAGGTCGAAAGCACGATCAGCGCACGTTCGGCACTGAGCGCTCCCGCAAGCTCGACGAGCTCCGCAAGATGCTCCTCGAGCTGCCACTTTTGCCCCTTCGGACCGCGGCCGTAATGCGGCGGATCGAGCAGCACGATCGAATACTTTGCGCCACGGCGAACCTCGCGCCGCGCGAACACCAGCGCGTCCTCGAGCACGTACCGCAGCCGCCCGTCGGGCACACCGGACGCAACGGCGTTCTGGCGGCAGCCATCGAGGGCGAGCCGGGACGCGTCGACATGCGTCACGCGGCATCCGTGGAGCGCGGCGAGCACGCTGGCCGCGCCGGTGTAGCCAAAAAGGTTGAGCAGCCGCAGTGGCTCGCCGCCAGCCCCGCGCGTCGACAGGCGCTCGAGCACCCGCCAATTCGCGGCCTGCTCGGGGAAAATACCCACGTGTTTGAACGGCGTCGGGCGGATCCAAAGGGTCGCGGGCCCCACTTCGATCGTCCACGCGGGATCGCGCCCTTGCACCAGGTTCGGCGACCCGGGGCGCACCCGCCAGGTCCCACCGCGATCGGTTTCGCGCTCGAAAACGAGGTCGGCGCGCTCCCAGTCCGCCGCGGGAAGGCGCGGGCGCCACAGGGCCTGGGGTTCAGGCCGGCGCAACAGGGCGGCCCCAAAACGCTCGAGCTTCTCGCCGCCCCCTGAATCCACGAGGCCGTGGCCCGCGAGCGGCTGAAACTCAAAATGGGCGGGTCGCATGGGGGGCGGGAGTGTCGCGCGCCCCTACCGCGCCTGTCTACCCGCGCGGATCAGACGAAGTCGAACCCGGCTTGGGTCAGCTCGAAGGATTCACCGCCCGGCACGGACCGCACCCAGCCTTCGGCCTCCGCGTGCTCGAGTCCCGGCGCGAAGGCATCTTCATCGTGGCCGCGCCCCTGCCACACACGCAAGAACACGCCGACGAGTTGCACATCGCCCGGTTTGAGCATGAAGTGGTTCACGAGGATCTCGAGGATCTCCGCGGCGGTTTCCCGGGCGAGGGCTTGATTGGACATGGTGGGTGTGAGCGAGGGGCTGGAAGGCGCGGAGCGTCCCCCCACTGGCGGTGATGGTAACCAACGCGGGGCTGATCGGGTTGGAGCGCCCACCCTGCGTGCCGGCTCCACCCTGCGTGTGGGAAGCGTGCCCTACCTCGTCGGGCGCCCCCTCGACCTGGGGCTCGAGGACGAGCCGGGTGTGAACCTCGTCCGGCGGCCGCCGTCCCAGCTCGTCGAGGGCCTGCGCGCCGGCAATCTGGATGTCGCGCTGGTGAGCTCGATCGAACTCTTCCGCCGGCCCGGTTACGGCTACCTCAACGGTTACGCGGTGTTTGGCGAGGGGCGAGTGTCGAGCGTGCAACTTTTCCTGCGCCGCCCCGTTGAAACCCTCGAACGCGTCGCCCTCGACCCCGCCAGTCGCACCTCGGCCGCGCTCGTCCAGGTCCTGCTCGCCGACGTGCACGGCGCACAACCGCAGTTCGCCGAGCCGCCGGATGGGGTCGATCCCCGGGACGCCGAGGCGGACGCGTGGCTGCGCATTGGCGACCGCGCGCTGCGCGAGACGTTTGCCGCGAATCCCCCGCCGGCCTGGAACCCGTCCGAGGCGTGGCGCGCACACACCGGCCTGCCCTTCGTCTTCGCGCTTTGGATCTCCGCGCCGGGTGTCGACCTTGGGCCCTGGCGCGGCGCGTTCGAGCGCGCGCGGGAGCGCGGGCGGGCGGCGGCGCCTGCCCTGGCGCGCAACGCGGCCCGCGCAACGGGGCTGCCCGAGGGAGCGCTCCTGCATTATCTGCTGGAGGAGTGCGCGTACGAGCCGGGCGCGCGGCTGGGTGCGAGCCTCACCGCGTGGCGCGATCGCGCCGCCGCCCACGGCCTTTGCGACGGGGACTTGGAACCGATCTTTGGGTGACGGCCCCGGCGCGCGGATCCGTCTGGTCCCGGGCGAACGTTACAGTGCGCCCCCTCGCCCCATGACCCGCATCCTCAACCTCGATCGCTGTCCCCACTGCAAGGTGGAGCTGACCAAGCCCGTTCCGCGGATGTGCCCGGACTGCGGCGGATCGCTCCAGCGCCGCTACCTCACCGCGGGATGCTTGACGTCGAAGCCTCCGCTGATGCTCTTCGCGCTGGGGCTGGGCTGGCTTGCCACTCGCCTATTGTCCTGAGCACGGCGGCGCACGCCAGGGACCCGCGCTTGATCAAGTACCTGGGCTCAAAACGACGCATCCTCCCCGCGATCCTCGGGGCGATCGAAGGACTCGTCCCGCCGGACGGTCCCGGCGGCGCGACGGTCCTCGATCTCTTCAGCGGCACGGCCCGGGTCGGCCAGGGCCTCAGGGCACGCGGGTACCGGGTCATCGCCAACGATTCGGCGCGTTTTGCGGTCGTCCTCGCGCGCTGTTATGTGTGCGCGGATGGCCCGGACCTCGCGGAGCGCGCCGCGGCGGCCCTCGCGGACCTGCGCACCGCGCCCCCCCGCGCGGGTTGGTTCACCCAGCGCTACGCCGTCGAAGCGCGCTACTTCCATCCGGACAACGCGGCGCGCATCGAAGGCGCCCGCGAGCGGATCGCCGCTCGAGGCTACGACACCGACCTCGAAGCCGTCCTGCTCACGGCCCTAATGGAGGCCGCAGACCGCGTCGATTCAACCGTGGGTGTCCAGATGGCCTATCTGAAGAGCTGGGCGCCGCGGGCACTGCGACCCTTCGAGCTGCGCATGCCACAGTTGGGTGCGGGCGCGGGCATCGCCCTCGAGGGAGATGCGCTGGACGCGGCCCGCACGCAGGTGGCGGACGTTGCGTACCTCGATCCGCCGTACAACCAACCCAGTTACCTCGGAAACTACCAGGTGTGGGACACACTCGTGCGCTGGGACGAACCCCCGGGGTCCGGTGTCGCGCGCACGCGCGCCGACGTGCGCGAGCGCAAGAGCCGCTTCAACTCGCGCACCGCCGCGGCGGCCGCGTTGGGCGAGCTGATCGACGCCGTACGCGCTCCGCACCTCGTCGTTTCGTTCAGCGACGAGGGTTTCCTCGATCGCGAGACGGTGGCGGCGCTGCTTGAGCCGCGCGGGACGGTCGCGATCGCTGCGCTGGCCCAGCCCCGCTACGTCGGTGCGCGCATCGGCATCCACAGCCCGCAGGGTGTGCCCGTGGGTCGCGTGGGACGGCTTGCCAACACCGAGTACCTGTTCGTCGTGCGCGGCCGCGGCGTAACGCAGAAGGCATCGCAGAAGGCGCCCCGAGCGGCGCCTGGAACGGCGTCGAGCGCCGCGCCCGCGGCCACGCCTTCGGACTGACGGAAGGGTTAGGCCTTTCGCTTACGCTGGTGCATTGCGCCGCGGGTCCCGGCGCCGCGGGTCCCGGCGCCGCGGGTCCCGCGACTGGCGCGCGTCCCTACAACCGGCCTTGGGTGCGTGCACCCGCACCCCTTAGAACGCATCTTCGATCTCGAACGCCCCATCCTTTGCTCCCAAAACCGCCCGTGACCAGTCCTGGTTTGTTCGACTCCGCCGCGCCCGAGGGCACCGCGCCTTCCACCACGCGCCGCACACGGTCCGCGAAGAAACAATCCACTCCTGCGTCGGACGCTGCGAGCACGCCGGCGGCGTCCGGGGGTGCCACCAAGGAGAGCCCACGCCGCGGCGCAAACGCAGAGCAGCTCGCGGAACGGCAGCGCGAGATCTCCGTCGCGGAGTTTTTCACGAAAAACCGCCACCTGTTGGGCTTTGACTCGCCGCTCAAGGCGCTCCTGACGGCAATCAAGGAAGCCGTCGACAACAGCCTGGACGCCTGCGAGGAAGCGGGGGTCCTGCCTGAGATTTCGGTCGAGATCACGCCGACCGAAAACGAGAGCCGCTTCCGCATTGCCGTCGAGGACAACGGACCGGGCATCATCAAGGACCAGGTGGGCAAGATCTTCGGCAAGCTCCTCTACGGCTCGAAGTTCCACAAGCTGAGCCAAACACGCGGCCAGCAGGGCATCGGCATCGCGGCGGCGGGCATGTACGGCCAACTGACGACGGGCAAGCCGATGCGCATCCTGTCGCGGCCCGGCAAAGGGGCGCGCGCGCGCGAATTCGTGCTGTCGATCGACACCGCGAAAAACCGTCCGGAGATCCACCGCGAGCAAGAAATCCAGTGGGACCACGGCTCCGGGACGCGTGTCGAGCTCGAGCTCGAGGCGAAGTACCAAAAGGGGCTGCGCTCGGTCGACATGTACCTGAAGCAGACGGCCATCGCGAACCCGCACCTCACGCTCCACTACACCGACCCGGGCGCCGAGAAGGTCAGCTACGCGCGTGTGTCGAACGAACTTCCGCCGGAGACGATCGAAATCAAGCCGCACCCCCACGGGGTCGAGCTCGGCATGCTGATCAACATGCTGAAAAACACCGAGGCCAAAAGTCTCGTGGCGTTCCTTCAGGAAGAGTTCAGCCGCGTCGGTCCTAAGGTCGCGAAGGACATCATCGCTGCCGCGGGCAAAGGCCTCTCCGACAAGAGCTACCCGACACGCATCGCGCGCGAGGAAGCCAGCGCGCTGCATGAAGCGATCCAAAAGACGCGCATCATGGCGCCGTCCACCGACTGCATCGCGCCGATCGGCGAAGCATTGGTCCTCGCCGGGCTCAAGAAGGAGATCGAAGCGGACTTCTATGCTGCGATCACCCGCCCGCCGGCCGTGTACCGCGGCAATCCGTTCCAGGTCGAGGTGGGCATCGCGTACGGCAAACCGGGGGGTGTGGGCCTCGAGTTGACCGAAGAGGGCCGCATCAAAAAAACCAAGGCTCAGATCGCCACCGAAGATCTGGTCGCGGGCGCGGACGAACCCGTGCGCGTGTTGCGCTTCGCGAACCGCGTTCCGCTCTTGCACCAACAGTCCGCGTGTTCGATCACCAAGGCCATCACGCAGACCAACTGGCGCAGCTACGGCCTGCAGCACCCGCGCGGCGCGCTGCCCATCGGTCCGATGGCGCTGCTCGTGCACATCGCCAGCGTGTGGGTGCCGTTCACCTCCGAATCGAAGGAGGCGATCGCGTCCTACGAGGAAATCGTCAAGGAAGTGCGGCTCGGGCTTCAGGAATGCGGTCGCAAGCTGGGCACCTACATCCGCAAGGGCAAAAAGCTGCAGTCCGAGTTCTCAAAACGCAGCTTCATCGAAAAGTACATCCCCCACATCGGCATCGCGCTCCAGGACATCCTCGACCTCGACGACGCCGAACGCGACGGCACGGTCGCGACGCTCGAAGACGTGCTCCACCGCTCGCGCAAGCTGTGATCCATGGCAAAAAAAGCAGCAAAGAAGGCCACAAAAAAGGCCGCCGGGTTCCAAGTCGACAAGGTTGTGGTCAAGCGGACGGCGGCCCTCGACGAGCGCGACACCAAAACCCTCGGCCTGATCAAACACACGGCCGAGCGTGTGCGTAACACGATCCTCAAGCACTCCCTGCCGGAGCTGAAGTTCCCGGTGCGGTCGCTGGCGAACGTCGAGTACGACGTGAAGAAGGGTTACTTCGAACTGGGCAAGGGCCGCAAAGCCCGCGCCCTTTCCGTCAACACCGTGCGGACGTTTGCACAGACGCTGCGACTGATGGCGGTGTCGAAGGAAATGGTCGAGAACGACGACTTCGCCACCAAACGGGAGGCCTACTACGTCTCCAAGAACTGGGGTGACGCCAAGTTCAACGACCAGCCCGAATCGGACACCGTGCTCGACGACATCGAAGCGCTGGCTTCGCTAGAGGGACTCTCGCGCGAGCACTTGCGCTACCGCCCGGAGGAGCACGGCGGGGCGCTCGCCGGGGAACTGGTCGTCATCGACCGCGACCGCACAACCGGCCAGGAGATCCGCATAGACTGCGCGCGGATGGGGACGGGTGCGTACACCATCCCCAGTTCGGTCGAGCACCTGCGCTTTGAGACCAAGGCCCGCTTCATCCTCGCGATCGAAACCGGTGGCATGTTCGAGCGGCTCAACCAGCACAACTTCTGGCGCAGCGCGAACTGCATCCTGATCAGCATGGGCGGTGTGCCGAGCCGCGCCCAACGGCGTTTCATCCGGCGCCTGTGCGAGGAGAAGAAGCTGCCGGTTTATTGCTTCGTCGACTGCGACCCTTACGGCATCGGCAACATCTACCGCACGCTCAAGGTAGGCTCCGGCAACGCAGCCCACATCAACCGGCTCTTTTGCGTCCCCGAAGCGCGTTTCCTGGGTGTCACGCCCCAGGACATCATCGATTTTAAGCTCGAGGACGCAACCCACAAGCTGCTCGAGGTCGACATCAAGCGCGCCAAGGACGCCCTCAAGAACGACCCCTTCTTCCAGGCCCACAAGCCCTGGCAGCAGGCGATCGAGCAACTGCTCAAGATGGGCGTGCGCGCCGAGCAGCAAGCGCTCGCCAAATGGGGCCTCAACTTCGTGTTGGAGGAATACCTGCCGCGGAAGCTCGCGGACCCCGACAGTTTTCTGCCCTGACGAACCGCCCCACCGGGCGGTCCAGCAGTCCTCGAACAAGCGCGCGCACCGGGCCGCGCGCTCGAATCAGTACGAGCGCGTCACGATCACGGCGATGTCGTCGCCGGTCGCGATGCCCCGCGCGCGGTTCGTGTTCGACGAGTTGATCACGGCGTCGGGGCCGCCGGAGAACAGAAACAGCGCGCCCGGATTGGTGTTCGTCTTCGCCACGTAGATCACCCGGAACGCAGCCCCCCACGGATCGCGCAGACCGCCCTGTGCGGTGTCGGCGGTGGCGACGTTCATCTCCTTGTTGCTGATGCGCACGCCGTCGCTCAGATACGGGCCCGACCAGCCGGTTGCGGTGAGGCTGTTGTTGTAGAAACAGGGGAAGCCGATGAAATCGTCCTGCACGTTAGCGGTCTGCGAAAACGCTGCGTTCGATGGCCACACACCGGTGTCGACGAAGTAGGCGTTGAACGCCTGCGCGATCGTCGACATGTCGGTCTTCGCCCGCGCCACGCGGGACTTTTGCATCTGCGCCCCCACCGCGGGCACGAGCACACCGGCGAGGAGAACGAGGATGCCCACGGCGGCGACGATCTCGATCATCGAAAAACCGGCGCGACGGGACGGACGCAAGAGGTTGAGTTTCATCGGTGGGGTGACGGGGAACGAAGTCGGTACGCCGGACAGTAGACGGCGCATAGGGGCTTTCGACCGGGCTGGCTCCGAAGCTGAAGGCCAAATCTGCCGTGCGCGCGAGGGTTCGACAGGGCAACCCCATTGCGGTCAAAGAACCGCGGTCATCCGCCCGCGACGTTGGTGGAGCCCACGCGCACGAGCGGCGCGAGCCCCGCCGGCACTCCCACGAAGGGGGACCCAAATGCGTCGAACTCGAACCCGGTCGCGGTCGGCAAAAAACCGCGCACGACGAGGCGCGCGAGCGCGGCGGACCAATTGCCGGGCAGCGGGTCCGTCACCTGATGCACGGCGTTGTAGTTCAGGACGGCTTGGTTGAGGATCTTGAGCGTGTTGACGGTCTGCTCGCGACGGACCAACGCCGCATCGACGCGGACGAGGAGGTCGTCGGCGTTGCCCAGCGTGCCGTCCGGGCCAGCGCTGTCGATCTGCAACACACTGCCCGCCACGCGGAAGCGGTAGGGCCGCGACCAACCGTCGACCTCGTGGCCTGGCAAGCCCGTACGCGCATCGGTGCCCAGCGAACCCAAATACGGTCCGCTCCAGCCCGCCGTACCAACGTCGCTGCCGAGCGCTTGCGCGGACGCGGGCAGCGCCCCGGTGTCCCGTGTGTGCTCAAGCGCGGCCGCGGCCAGTTGTTGGAGCTCCCCGCCCGTTGCCGTGCGCGCGGCCCGTTCCACGACCTTAGCCGCAACGGGCACGGCGGCGCCGGCAATCAAGCTGAGGATCGCAACGACGACGATCAGTTCGAGCAATGAAAACCCACGCCGCGACGGTTGGGAATTGGCCCTGCTCGACACGTTGGCTTGGCGTTTCATGGCGTTCACAGCGTCTCGTAGAGCTTGAAGATCGGAAGCAGCGCGGCAAGCAGGAGAAAACCCACGACGACCGCCGAAATCAACAGCAGCGTGGGCTCGAGCAGCGCGATGAAGCGTTTGACCTGCCGCGGGACTTCCTCGTCGTACCAGGCAGCGAGGCGGGCAAGGCAACCATCGAGGTTGCCCGTGGCCTCCCCCACCGCCACGAGCTGCGTCAACAACGGATCAACCAGCGGTTCCTTGGACAACCCTTCGTGCAAAGTGCTGCCACGCTGGGCCGACTGGCCGACGCGTCGCAGCGCCGCCCCCAGCGCGGCATTGCCGCAACTCGCGGCGGCAATGTCGATCACGAGGCGAATCTCACATCCAGCGGACTGCAACGTGGCCGCGATCGCTGCAAACCGGGATGTCGCGACCTGGTGCACGACGGGGCCGATCGCCGGAACCGCGAGCAGCACGCGGTGCGTGGCTTGAACGAAGCGCGGGACCCGTCGCAGGAACAGCAGCGCCACCACCGCCGCGACAAAAAGCACCGCGAGCCAGGGCGCAAACCCGCGTACGACGTCCGACACACCCATCACGATCTGCGTGGGCACGGGCAGGTCGCCGCGGCCGCCGGGATACAGCGCGGCGAGGCGAGGAATCAGGAACGTGAGCATCAGGGTGACCAGGCCCATCAGCGCGGCGCCGAGGAAGGCCGGGTAAATCAGCGCCTGGCGCACCGTTCCGCGCACACCCTGCTGCCACTCAAGGTGCTTCGAAAGCCGCAGCAGGAGCGGCGCAAGGGCCCCGGAAGCCTCCGCGGCACGGATCGAATGGATGTAAAGCGGGGGGAAGGTCAGTGGCTCCTTCTCCAGCGCCTCGAACAGGGACACACCCCCGCGCAAAGCGCGGCCAAGGCGTTCGATGACGACGCGGCTCTCCTCGCGGGCCGACCGGCGCGCCAGACCCTCGAGTGCCTCCAGCAGCGGCACCCCGGCCTCCACCGTCACGGCGAGTTGGGACGTGAACGCGATCAGTTCCCGCGGCCGCAGCCGGCCCCCATCCGAGCGGGCCACGCGCGCGCGCAACAGCACCGCGCCGCGGCGCTCGAGCTCGCGGTCGAGCTGGGCCTCGTCCGCGGCCACCTCGCGGCCCTTCAGCGTGGCGCCATTCGCGCCGACCGCCACGAACTCGTAGGTCCTCATGCGGCAGTGCGCTCGGCGCGCGTAAAGCGGTGGCTGCGGCAGGTGCGCTCAACTTCCTCACGACTGGTCAGGCCCGCGCCAACCAGACGGCGTCCGTCGTGTTCGATGCCGCGAAAACCCGACGCTGCGGCAAGCCGACGCAAACTCGGAAGGTCCGTGCCCTCGCGCAGGGCGTGTTCCATCGTGTCATCGGGCAGGAACAGCTCGCTCATCGCAATGCGTCCGCTGTAACCGCTTTCGTTACACCGCGGGCAGCCGCGCGCGCGCCGCAGACCGACGGACACGGGGCCGAGCCACAGCGCTTCCTCGTGGGTGGGCTCACCGGGAACGCTACAGCCCGAACACAACCGGCGCACGAGGCGCTGAGCGAGTACGCCAATCAGCGAATCCTCGAGCAGGTACGGCTCGACACCCAAATCGCACAGGCGCGGGATCGCGCCGATGGCATCGTTCGTGTGCAGCGTGGTGAGGACAAGGTGCCCGGTCATCGACGCGCGCACGGCCATGGATGCAGTCTCGGCATCACGCACCTCTCCCACCAGGATCACATCCGGATCCTGGCGCAGCAGCGCGCGCAAACCCTCCTGAAAACCGAAGCCGACGGCGTTGTCCACCTGGCTCTGGCGTACGAGGGGCATGCGGTATTCGATCGGGTCCTCGATCGTCGCCACGTTGCGGTGCATCGCGTCGACGCACCCCAGCAGCGAATAAAGCGTCGTCGACTTGCCCGAACCGGTGGGCCCGGTCACGAGGAAAAGCCCATGGGGCCGTTGGGCCACGGTCTGCAACGCCGCCGCAACGTCCGCAGCGAATCCCAGGTTCTCGAGCGGTTTGCTTCCACTGGAACGGTCGAGCACGCGCAGCACGAGGTTCTCGCCATCCGCGACCGGGCGCGAGGAAACTCGCAGTTCGTACCGCTGGCGGTCAACTTCGATGCGCATACGCCCGTCCTGGGGCCGACGACGCTCGCTAATGTCGAGTCGTGCAAGGATCTTGATGCGCGACAGCACAGCATCCGTGAGCGCCCGCGGAAGGCTTTCTCCGGGCTGCAGCATCCCGTCGATGCGGTACCGCACACGCGCGACGTTTTCCTCGGGCTCGATGTGGACGTCCGTCGCACCGCGCCGGATCCCGTCTTCGATGAGCGCAGCGCTCAGCGCTTCGATCGGGGTGCCCTGCAGCTCGTCCCTGCCCAGCTCCGCGGCTCCCAGGATCTCTGCGACGCGGCTCGGAGCAGTCGCAAGGTATTCCCGCGCCAGTTCGAACAGGTCGTCCTCGGTGATCGCGGCGAAGGCGAGGGGCATCGGAAAGCGTTCGCGGACGAGCGCAACCTTCGGCAGGTCGAGCGGGTCGACCATCGCGACCTGCAAAACATCGCCCTGCATGCCGATCGGCAGGGCGCCGGTTTCGCGCACAAAAGCGAGATCGACCGCGGCAAGCACGAGGGGATCCGGCGCGAGCGAGCCGCGATCGATCAGCGGAATGCCCATTTGCTCGGAAAGCAGCTGGGCCAGCTCGCGCTGCTGGACGAACCCCAGCGAGATTAGGATCGCGCCGAGCGGCCGGTACGCGCGGCGCTGCTCGAGCAGCGCGATATCAAGTTGTGCGGCACTGACGATGCCCCGCTCCTGGAGCAGGTCACCAAGGCGCATGCGTTTCGAACGGTCTACCACGGCGGCACCTGCGCTTCCGCAGTCGCCCGCACGCCGGTGCGGTTCACGGAATCCGCATAGGCCTGGCGCATGGCTTGGACGATGCGCTCGGACTCGGGGTCGTCAACCACGCGCGGTGTCAGGAACACGATCAGCTCGCGCTTTTGCCGCTCATCCTCGTCGCTGCGAAAGAGGCGACCGATCAGCGGGATACGGGCGAGGCCGGGAACGCCCTTGTCGGTTTCGCTGCGCCGGTCCTGCATCAATCCGCCAAGGACCACCGTTTCGCGGTTGCGCACGAGGAAATCGACACCAATCGTGCGTTTGTCGATGACCGGAATGTCCTGGAAGCGCTCCGCAACTTCACTGAACTCCTGATCGACACGCATCCGCACGTAACCGCCAGCTTCGAGGGTCGGCGTCACCCGCAAACGAACACCGGCCTCCTTGAACTGGACTTCCTCGAGGGTTTGGGTGCCGATGCCCCCGGTGGTGCCGGTCGTTGTGCTCGTGACTTGCACGTAGGGCACCTCGCGCACCACTTCGATCAGCGCTTCGGTGCCCGACAGCGCGAGCACCCGCGGCGAACTGACGAGGTCCGTGCCGACGTATCTGGAAATGGCCTGGATCGTCGCTTCGACGGTGCCGTCGCGGGAGCCAAGAGTCGTCGCGAACGATGTGCTGTCGGTGATATTGAGGCTTTGCAGGATGCCGAGCGCTCCGCCATCAATGGAGCCGTCGACGAGACCGGTGATGCCCAAGCCAAAGTTTTCACCAAGCGTCACTTCGAGGATGCGCGCTTCCACGAGGATCTGGGCCGGACGGCGGTCGACCTCGTCGAGGTACGCCGCGATTTCCTCGAGGTTCGCGCGCTCGCCCTGGGCGAGGACCACACCGCCCAGCGTGTCCAGCACGATGCGCGTCGACGGCGTGGCCAGCGCACCGATGCCCGCACCGACCGCGTCGACGCTGACCGAGCGCATCCGGAACGTCGCACGAACCGGACCACCGCTGTCCATCGGGGTCACCCGGTAACCCATGGCACCCAACGCCTCGAGGCGCAGTCCATGGCGCACGAGCAACCACGCGAAGGCGTCCGCGATCGGCATCGGCGGCAGAGAAACGTCCAGCGGACTGCGCCCTTCGCTCTCGTCGATGAGCGCCACACCGGCGCGCAGCGCGAGGTCCGCGAGCACCTCGCTCAGCGCAACACCACGCAGCTCGAGCTGCACAACTTCGTCGCCCGGAAGACGCGCCGAGACCAGCGCCCGCGGCACGCGGTCCGCATGGCGATCGACGGGCGCGGACACGGCCTTGCCGCCGAGAACGTCGGGATGCTCATCCGCGAGGCTGACGGCAACGCCCTGTGCGTCGACCCGCAGACGCCCTTCGCGCTCGGGGATGGTGCGCTCGAACGCGCGACAACCAAAGGCAACGAACAGGAGCAGGACCGCGACGAAGGTGCGCAAGATGGAGTTCAAAGTTGGGCCTCGGGGTTGGCTTCGGGTGCGGTTGCTGCCCCGGACTCCACCATCGGAACACTGCGGTCGGGCGCGGAAGAAGGCGGTGCGGCACCGCGACGCGCCGGTCCAAAATCGGCCCGGATGCGGTGCTCGCCCGCACCAAACAGCGCGCCGCGTCCGTCGACCTCGACCACGGCCCAACCACTGGTCCCCAGGGGATCCCCCGGGCTCAATCGCTGCCCGTCAAGCAGCAGCACTGCGCCCTTGCTGCCTACGATCGCGCCGCGCAGAGGCGCCGATTGCAGGTAGAGATCGAGCGACTGTCGGAGCGACTGGAGCGGGTTTCCGCGAGCGCGGTTTGCATTGCCACCCGCGTTGTTTGCGGTCAATGCCGTCCCCGCTGGAGCGCGGGGTTCAAGCGACGCGCGCGCGGGTTCGGGTGCGTTCGAAGAGCGCTCGAGCCGTGCGAGGGCCGCCGCGAGCTGCTGCGCGAGACCAGAGCTGGTTTGGCCACCACCCAGGCCGACACCGCCGGCGGCGTTCGCGGAAGTGACGGCGTCGAAGCCAAAAGCGAAGGTGCCATCGTCGATGGGCTCGTCTGAGGTGCCCCCGATCCCGGGGCCACCCAATCCGGAGAAAGAGGGGCCAGAGAGTTGCGGCACCGCATAAAGCGCACCGCACAGGACGAGCGCTCCGTACAACAGGATCCGGTTTTTGTGCGGCATGTTTGGGTCCTTCAGCGCAGCGGGCGGTGCATGAGCAGCGCGCTCACGCGCACGTCGAAACGCGGTGTGTCCTTGGCGGAAGCCGCGACCGGCGCGAGCACCGCTTCGAGGATTTGTAGCGGGCCGGCGATCGCGTCGATGTCGGCGCACCACGCAGCGAGTTGGTCGACGCTCGCGCTGCCGCGGAACTCGATACGCCGCCCGGCGAGCGTCGCAAACAGCGCTCCTGTGTCGCGCTCGACGTCGTCGAACGGATGGATCGCGCCAACTTCCGCGCGCAGCACGGCGATGCCCGCGCGCCGCAGCGACCCATCGAGGGCCGCCTGCGCGAAGATGGCCGGGCAATCCGTGGGGACGAGCGTTCGCCCTAAGTCCCGGGCGCGCTCGATCGCCGCGACGCCGCCGAGGCGCTCGAACGAATCGAGGTCGACGCGCAGTCGATGGTGTTCGTCGACACCTTCGAGCACTGTGTCGCGCTCGGCGCGCGCCCCTTCGAGCTGCGCGCGTGGGATCGCGAGCGCCACCGCGTGGGCGAGCACCGCCAGCACCACGGGGGCCAGCAACCAACCGGCGCGTTTGCGCCGCACGTTCGTCAGATTTGCCACGTCAGGTCCGCGCCCTCCAACGCGCATGCACTTCGAAGGGCAGTTCACTTTGCTGCCCCTCGACGCGGGGCAGTGGCTCGATGGTCAGCAGCTCGAACGCACCGGTTTGCTCCAGCGCCGCGGCCACACGGGCGAGCGCATGCGCACCGTCCGCCGCGTCGCCGCGGAAGTGGCCGACCCAGCGTGCGCCCTCGCGGTCGAAGCGGCGCTCGCCCATCTCGAACTCGCCGCCAAACGCGTTGTCGAGGACGATCAACGCGCGCTCAAGATCGAATCCGACGTTGCGTGCCTTGGCCGCGAGTTCGACTTCGGACTCGACGCTGCGCAGGTGCTCGACGACACGCTCGCGGACGCGGCGCAGCGAGCCAAGCTCGTCGATCTCGCCCGCAAACCGTGCACTGTCGCGCTCGACGGCGCGGCGTTCGACGCTAGCGTTGCGTCCGCCGACGAGGCCGACAGACAGCGCGAGCGCAACCAACGCTCCCCCGGCGACCCATGCCCGTCCACGGCGGCGCCGCGGCCAAAAAACATCCGTCGACAACGCTGCCGCGCCGGGATCTGCAAAGAGCAGGGCAGCGCGCGCTTGGCCCTGTTCACTGGCTGCCGCGGGCAGACGCAACACACGCGCCGCGGGCAGCACCGTGGCGAGCGCGTGGCCCAGTGCCTGCGCGCGCGCCGTGGACAAACCGAGCACGGAAACACACGCGATCGACGCACCCTGGTTTTCCTTGCGCCACAGGGCGTCGAGGGAGCGCAGCTCGTGCACAAGGCTCGCGCCCAGGGACGTGGACTCGACGAGGTTGCCCGGCAGCGCCGTTTGATGGTGCAGCGCGCGGTCCTGGTAGAGGCTGACGATCACCTGGTCCGGGTCGACACACACGACCACCGTGGCGCCACTGCCCGCGCCGCTGTCGGACGCGGTTGGTCCGGACGCGAGATCCTGCGCAACACGCTGGGCTTCGATCGCAGCGTCCAAGTGCGCGAGCGCGGCAGGGACGGCGGCGCTCGGTCGCAACCCGCGGTCCTCGAGCGCGCGAAAGAGGGCGACCGTTGTGTCCTTGCGCATCGCAATCAGCAGCCAGCGCGCGGGTTTGCCGTCGCCTTTGGGCGGCAGTGGCACGGCGGCAAAGATCGCAGCGGCCCCGACGAGTTGGTCCGCGCGGCGCCCTAAGACTTCCATAAGCGGCCGGCGGGCGAGCGCGGGCAGTTCGATGATGCGCTCCTGCGCCAGACCGCCGCCGAGAAGCACACGGCAGCGCCGATTCGACGATCCGGAGGCGACGTACGCGGAGCGCGCCGCATCCGCCAGTGCATCGGGATCCGGCCCCGTGGGGACCGCCGTCGCACGGCTCGGCACACCGGCCACGCCGCACCACGCCCATTCGACCAGCGTGCTGGAAATCGCGAGCGTCGGCCGCCGCGTTTCGCCTTGTGCGGGCGGCCCAGGGGACGTCACCCTGCCGGGTTCGGCCGCGGAGGACAATTCGGTGGGTTGGAGCACGGGGACGGGTACGGGGTTGCCCCGTGTGGCGGGTCACGGCACGGGTGGTGCAGTCGTCGGACCGCTGGCAGTGCGGCTTGAGCACCACGCGCCGCACACCAGGTGCCAGGACCAAAATCGGGCGCCCCCGCTTGATCGCACCGGGCCGCGCGGCAAGCCTGGGTGGATGCCCCGACCCACAGCCCTTGCCCCGGACGAAGTCGCGCGCCGCACCGCGGCGCTCCCCCACTGGCGCCTCGAAGCGGGCACGCTCGCCCGCGACCTTCGATTTCCAGACTTCCGCCGCGCGTTTGCTTTCCTCGCCGCGGGCGCGCTCGAGGCCGAGCACCTTGACCACCATCCGGACTGGCGCAACGTCTACGACCGGGTAGAGGTGCGCCTTTCGACCCACGACCCGAAGGGCCTCACGGAGTTGGATTTCGACCTCGCCCAGCGCCTCGACGGCCACGCGGCGGCGCTCGGCGCGCGCTGAAGGGACTAGCCCGGGCTAGCCCGGACCGAAGTCCGCTGAAGCGATCACAGGGGCTGCTCGAAGAGCAAGTAACCCGAATCCACCATTCCGACCCGGCGGTAGGTGCGCTGGGCGCGGGTGTTGGCGTGCTCGACATAGAGCCGCACACCAACAACGTCCCCCGCGGCCCGCGCATCGCTTGCAACACGCGCGTGAAGGGCATCGTAGACACCCTGGCGACGGGCTTCGGGCTCGACGTACACGGATTGGATCCACCACCACCAGCCGTCGCGCCAGTCGCTCCACTCCCGTGTGACGAGCAACCCGCCAACCGCCTCGGCCACACCCGCACGCCGCCGTTCCGCGATCAGGTAGCGACCGCGCTGTGTGTCGGCGAGCGCCGCCGCGACCCCCCGCGCGAGCCGCGCGCGCTCGAGCACCAACCCCTCGGACTCCTGTGCGAGCCGAAGGTTCCAATCGACGAGCTGCTCCGCATCGCCGGCGCGGGCTGCCCGCACGACGAGTTCCAATTCCTCCCGCCCGTCCGCACCGATCGCCATGCGCGGATCCTGTCGCGAAGGGTGGCGCACCGCAAGCACGTCACACGCCGTCGAACTCGATCGCGAGTCCACTGCTCGTCGCGGACAGGCGCTGGACACGCGCGATGCGCCCGCTGCGCTCCCGTCGAACGCCGTCTTCGACCCACACGACCCGCACCGGCAGCGCCGCGTCCACGAGGATCAGGACGCCGGTTTCGGAGCGGTTTTGAAGTTCGCCAAGGACCGTTCCCGCGAACCACTCCACCGTCACCTCCCGAGTGTCGGCCACGCGCTCGGCCACACGGCGGTCGGGGACGGTGGCGTCCGCGGTGCGCGATGAGGGGTGCGGTTGGTCCGGCGAGGAGGCGGGGTCGGCCATGGGAGGCGCTCGAAGTGGACGGCGGCGTGGTGTGGGTCCCGGGGGGGCGACGACAACGCTCCATCGGCGGCCGCGGCGCTCCGCCTCAACACGCGCCTCAACACGCGCCTCAACACGCGCCTCAACCGGGGGCGCAATGCCTGTCGCCCGGGAAGGACACCGCGTGAGCAAAGGTGGCCCCGGTGGACCACGGCGAAGGACACCCCTTGGCCCTGCACCCCCGCCAGGACGCGGAAAACGCGGGTTTTAGGCCCGGCACGGGCTTTGATCAGGGACCGCCGGGCGCCGACCTGACGCCCCGGATGCGGCCCCGCCGCCAAGGAGCAAGACGAGCCATGGGAAACCCCTTCACAGCCCTCCGCGGACTCCAAAAACGCGCCCTCGCGCGCGTTGCACCCCTCGCCCTCGCCGCCGCCGCGCTCACCGGAGCGGCCAGCGCGGCTCCCGGCGGGCCGTCGGGTTACGGCCATCCCCCGCGCCCGGTCATCGTCCACGCGCCCGTGCACTACAGCGGCTACTACCCCACTCCGCGCGCGCCGCGCCGGGTCTGGATCCCGGGCGCGTGGGTCGAACAGCACACCCGCGTCTTTCTGCCCGGCCACACCGAGCGGGTCTGGCAGGAGCCGCGCTTCGAATGGCGTTACGACGACTGTGGGCGCGCGATCACCGTGCAGGTCGCCGCGGGTTGCTGGCGCACCGTCCAACACCCGGGACACTGGAAGGTCGAAGCGGTGAGTCTCTGGCGCCCCGGCCACTGGTCGCACGGACAGCGCTAACGCTCTTTTTGAACCACCGCGGGAACGACGGCGTTCCCGGGGGAGACGAGGGAGGCCCACCTCGGGGGAGGTGGGCTCGAGCGGGAGCACCCTTCGCGGGGTGCTCCCCTCTTTTTTTTGGGGCGACAGTCCGTGATCGCGGGGGTGATCGGGGGTTCACCGCGGCGGACCCATCGATGGCGCAGCGTCCGGGGCGGAGCGCTCCGCGGGTATGCGGCGCCAGACGGACAGCCGCGGCCCCACCGGTTGGCCCGGCGACGGCGGCGCACCGGCGACGGTTTCGAGCGCCGCGCTGCGATGGATCAGTTCGAACCCCGCGAGCTCCGGCGCCGTTGCTCCCACCGGCAGGTCGTGCACACCCAACCGCCAGAGTGCCGTGCGCTGCGCGAGACCCGAATACGCCTTGCCACGCGGGGTGCGCTCGAAGAGCTCGGCGCGCCGCTTTGGCGCCCACTCGGCGATGCGTGCGAGCGATGCGAGGTCCGACACATCCCGCGCGCGTACGACGACGCAGTCCGCGCCCAACTCGCGGGCGCGTTCGGCGAACTGCTCGCCGTCGGACTCCACCAACGCCGCCGCCGCGCCGACAAAACCGCGCTGGCCCACGAAGCTGCCAAAATTCGTCGCCACGGTTGGGCGGCGCGCGTGGTATTCGATCATGTGCCCCATGCCCCAGTGGGCGAGCACACCCCAATCCTGGCGCGCATCGGGTGCATTCCAGGGCCCGGGCGACGGCGTTCCGGTTCGCATCCAGCGCAGTCCGCCAACGACGTCCGTGCGCCACGCGAGCAGCGCCGCGTGCTCCGCCGGAGGCACGGACAGCACCGCGTAAGCGCCCGGCAGCGCCGCGAGCACGACGAGGGCCGCGGCGACCCAACCCGCGCGCACGGCGCCGCGGCGGCCCGACCCGAGAAGGTCATGCACGAGGACCGCGGTTGCGATCGCGAGCGGCACCGCGAACGTGTCGCCAAAACGCCGCTGACCGAGCGTTTGGACGCTCCACAAAAGCGCGCTCGCAAGCAGCAACAGGCGCTCGGGTGCAAAACGCCGCGCGAGGATTTCGCGCACGACGAGCACCAACCAAACCGCGGGGAAGAGGACACCCACAGGCCCCAGGTCGGACAGCGCCAGCATGGCGTCCGGCGCACCGCGGCCGAGCAGCGGGCGGCTCTCCGCCACCACGTCCATGAAGAGGTTGCCGCGGCTCGCCCACGCAAAGCCCTCGGCAACACCCGCCGCAAAGCCGGGCAAAAGCGCCACGGCTGCGGCCAAGGCCGCGAGCGCTGCGCCGACCGCGCGCCCGCGTCCCCAACCCAAACGCGCAGCGACCTCGAGCGCCACGAACGGCCCGCACGCCGCGAGCAGCGCGAGCGGCACACCCATTGTCAGGTTCACGAGGCTGCCGGGTTGGGTTGCGTTCCACGGACTGCTGTCCGCGGGCACGATCACGACCGCGGCGGTCGCGGCGAGGAACAGGATGCCTGCGCGGCGGCGAGCGGCGGCGAGCGGCCCCGTTGCGGCGAGCGCCGCCACAAAGAACGCAACACCGCCAAGGCCCGCAAACAGGGCGCTCGGCAGCCACACGACGAGCGCCGTGCCGGTCAGCACCCCTGCGACGAGCGCAAACGTCAAGCCGTCGACGGGTTCGGTGCTGCGCACCGCGACGGCGACCGCCCCAAGTTGCAGGGCAAACAGCAATTGGATCGCGACGTGGTGGTCGATGCGCCCGCTCGCCCCGTACCAAATGGCGATCGGAGTGGTGGCAAGAACCAGGGCAGCCAGCGCGGCCGCGACGAAACGCCCCTTTGCGCCGCGCATGAACGCGCAGGCGGCGAGCGCCGTCGCGAGCACCGCACCCAGGCCGATCCAGGGTGGCAACGCGGCCAGCAAGCGCTCGATCCGCGCCTCCGTGAATCCGCCGATCTCGGAGCGCCCCTCTCGATCAGGTTCAAGCGCGCGCTGCACGGTAAGTGTGAGCGCGCCGCTGAACGCGGCAGGCCACGGCACGGGGCTGCCCTGTGGGTGGCTGAGGAACCGATCGAAGTCCGGCACGCGGCCGTTCGCGAGGCTCAGCTCCACGCGCCGCAGGTGGTACGCGGCATCGGGGTCGTCGACAAGGAAGTCGGTCCCGTCGGCGAGCGGCGTGTCGAGCACGTGGCCCGGCGCCATCGCGGTGCGCAGGACAAATCCGAGGACGAGGGCTGTGGCGAGCACCGCCAGGGCGATCGCGCGCATCAACCGTCGCCCCGCACGAATGCTGCGGAATCGAGGAACACCGCGAGGCGCGCGGGCCACTCGCGGTCATCCAACAGCGGAACGGCGTGCGCTGGCGCGGTGGCATAAGCGCGGACCTCGCCCGCAGTGACGCCCTTGCTGTTGAACGCCGCGACGGGCGCGACCACGAGCGAACGTGTGCCGAGCCCGGCGGGCGACTGCTGCGGCAAGCCGGGCAGCGCCAAGGCGAGCGAGACTGCGAGCGGCGCCGCGCCGCCGCGCTGGCGTGCCCGTGCCCACACGAGTTGCACGGCGAGCCCACTCGACGCGCGGGCGACCACGTGGATCGGAAGCTGCCGCAGCGCGGCTTCTTCGAAGAGCGCACCGAGGGAGCGCTCGAGCGCGCGGGTGTCGTCGGCGGGGATCGAAATCAGGTCGAAGCCGCGTGTGTCGAGGAACTCGGCCCAATCGCGGCCGCGGCTGCCACGCAGCACCGCCGCGGGCCCTTCCTGGGGCGGGGCGACCGCCACGACGAGGCCGCGCGCTTCCCCGTCAAAACCACGTCGCCAGCCGTCGGGCGCAGTGCCCGCTGCCGGCAGCGAAACCGCAAACCACGGCAACGGGATCGCGGGCAGACCCTGGTCCCCCACTGCGGTATCCGCAGCCAGCCACGCCGCAACCGCCGACGGCGGAACGCCATGCGCCGCGCGGATCCCGTGGTCCACGAGCTGCTCTAGCTCGCCGTACAGGTGGGCGCGCGCGGCATCGATCCCTGTCGGGGTTTTTGCGAGCGGACCCACAACGCCCTCGACTTCGACGGCGTGCCCGCGGACCGTCGCGCCCGCGCGGCGCCATTTTGGCGTCAGCGACCACATCCCGGGCGGGCCGCTTGGCGCACGGACAAAAAGCTCAAACCCCGGTGCGGCGAACGCCGCGGCGGTGACCTTTGCGCGGCGCACCTCGCGCTCGACACCGTCCGCGCCGCCAAGGATCAGCACAAGTTCCCCGTCCTGCGTCGGCCGCGGAGCGCCGGGGGGCATCCACACACGCACCGTCAGCGTCAGGGGCGGCCCTGCACCGCTGGCGGCGTGGGCGTCGAACGCGCCGGGCACCACCATCAAGTCGATGCCGTCAACCTCGGAACTGAGCTCCCGCGGCGCGTTCTCTGCGGCCTCTTGCGTCGCGCGGGTCGCGCGCCCGATGGCCTCGAAGTCCGGCCACGCGAGCGCCGCCGCACGGCCCTGGCCCAGCTCGGCTGCCGCACTCTCCCGACGGGCCGCGGTCGCCGCATCGAGCGCCGCGAACAACTCCTCCACACGCTCCGCATAACGCGCCCGCGCGTGTTCCGCGAGGATGGGATCGAACCGATCGACGGTCTGCGCGAGCGCCGCGGTGGGTGCGAGCGCAGCGAATAGCGGGACGAGCAATTGGGCCAACTTCACGGAGCAACACCCCGCCGCGGCGACGGCGGTTCCCGTTCGACCACGACACGCCCGCGCACCACCACCGCGCGGACGGCGTTGCGCCCGAAGTCGTACACCAACTGGCGGTGGTTCGCGTGGTCGAGCACGACCACGTCTGCGCGTTTGCCCACTTCGAGCGTGCCGATGCGCGCTCCGCGCCCGATGGAACACGCCGGATTGAGCGTCGCCGCAACGAGGCACTCCGCGGCGCTCATGCGGTAGCGCAGGGCAGCAAACGTCAACGTGTCGGGCAGGCTCATCGCAGTGCAACTGCCCGGATTGAAATCGGTTGAGAGCGCGGGCGCGAGGCCGGCGTCGATCAGTGCGCGCGCCGGGGCCTCGCGCTCTTGGCGCAAGTAGAGCGGCACGAGCGGACACAACACCGGAATCACTCCCGCCGCGGCGAGGGCTTCGATGCCGCGCGGCGACACGTGTTCGAGGTGGTCCGCGCTCGCCGCCCCGAGTTCGGCCGCGAGTTCCGCGCCGCCCAGGGGTGTGAGCTGGTCGACGTGCAGGCGCAGCAAAAGGCCGAGTCCGCGCGCGCGCTCGAGGATGCGGCGGGTGTCCGCCAAAGTGAACACATGCGCTTCGGTGAAGATGTCCGCATACTCCGCGAGCTTGCGCTCGGCGACCGCGGGCAGCATTTCCTCGACGAGGAGGTCCACGTACATCCCGCGCCGGTCGCGGTATTCGGGCGGGAAGTCGTGCGCTCCGAGAAATGTGGGCGCGATGTCGACGGGGTGCATCGCCGCCGCGTCGCGCAGCACTTCGAGGCACTTGATCTCGTCCGCGGTCGAAAGGCCGTAACCGGTCTTGGCCTCGATCGCCGTGGTGCCAAGTTCGAGGAAACGGTCAAGGCGCACGAGCAGCGCGGCGAGCAGTTGTTCCTTCGACGCCGCACGCACACCGCGCACGCTGAAGAGGATGCCGCCACCGGCCGCGGCGATCTCGACGTAGGTGGCCCCGCGGGTGCGCTGCTCGAACTCCTCTTCGCGCGTCCCGAGGAACACGGGATGGGTGTGGGCGTCGACAAAACCCGGCACCAGGGTGCCACCGCGCGCGTCCAGGCGCTGGCGCGGGGAAAAACGCCGCTCGAGTTCGGCCTCGGGCCCGACGGCGACGATGTCCTCGCCGCGGATCGCAACCGCACCTCCCGCGATGACCCGGAGCTGGCCCAACGCGGCGCCTCCTTGCGGCGCGGCTCCTTCCGCGGTGGCGAGCTCGCGCGCGCCGCAGATCAGAAGGTCACACCGCTCGCGCCCGTCGGCTCCGCCGGCGCCGGGCACCGCTTCAATGGCATCCGCGATCGACGATCCTCTCCTAGCGGCAAACACGGCGCGCGAGTGTAGCGCCGCGCGCGGACTCACTCGCTGGCCAGGATTGGCGCAGTCGCTTTAGGATTCACGCCGCGCGCGCGAGAGCGACGCGCATGCGCGCAAACAGGCGCTTGCGGCTGCGGAAGACAATCATCTTCATGTTGGCCGCGCGGACACCCAGGCGCGCGGCGGCCTCGGGGTACGGCAGGCGCTCGAGCTCCACAAGTTCGAGGGCGAGCCGATCCCGCGGTGCGAGGGTGTTCCAGGCCTCGAGGTAACCCTTCAGGAATAGCATCCACGACGCACGCAGGCTGCCCAGTTGTTCGTCCTGGTCGGCGAGCCGGTCCGGTCCGGGGTTTTGATCCGCGGGCTCGTGCGGCCCCACGGGCAGCTCGACACACAGTTCGCGGCCGCGGCGCGAGCGCGCCCGGCGAACAAGGTTGCCAGCGATCGTCCGCACCCACACCCGGAAGCTCGCCGGGTGTTCGTCGCGGAAGCCCGACGGATAACGGTAGACGTTGACGAAGGTGTCCTGGAGGATTTCGACGGCGTCGATGTGCGCCGGACCCTGGCGCAGGAGCGAGCGGATCCAGATGGCGACGTCCTGACGCGCGGCGAGGTACAGCGCCTCAAATGCGGCGTCGCTCCCCGTATCCCTGAAATGGGCCATCAGGCGCGTGGCGGTCCGGTCGTCTCCGGTCGCGGGAGCGCCGGAGCGCGCCCCTGCGCGTATTTCGCCTGTCCCGGCTGTTCCCACCGCCGGGGATACCACCGCCCTGGATACCACCGCCCTGGACGCTACCGCCCTGGACGCTACCGTCCTGGCCCGCGGCCGGGTGAGTTCGCGGGTGGGCGCGGCTTGCAGGGTGGACGTCGACAGCAAAGGGGCTTCGATGGATCGCATGGCCTTCGCCAGCACACGCCATGCCACGCTGCGATCCATTGCCAAAGATAGTGCCTAAGTTGTTATTGAATCATCGATTAGGACATCGTTTCACAACCCCTTTGGAGCGCTCCGGCCACGCAACTTGCGCTGGCGCCGCAACGGCTCGCGCAGCATTTGCTCGGCGGGGGGGCAACTCGGGGCGCGCGACCCCACACCTTCGCCCCCGCCTTGGCACTGGGCTCGGGTTGCCGGGCCCGCAACCGGGACCTGCACAGGGATGGGGGCCGAACCGCAGCGGATTCGGTCGCCCGGGCCCGGCCCCGGGCGGGTGACCCACCCCGCCCGGGTGCTAGGATCGGACGTCCTGCGGGCAACCGGCAGGCCCGCCGCCTTCGCGGCCCTACGCTCCGACTCGCATCCCGTGAACACGAACGACCCAGCGTCGAGTTCGGGGTTCGCTCCCCTCGCGGAAATCTCCGCGACGGGAGTGGCCTCGCTCTGGATCCTCTCCGCCACCGCCTTGATCCTCGTGGGAGCCTGCTCGGTCCTGCGCCTGGCCCTCCTGCGCTCCCTCGCATCTCGGGTTCTGCCCCAGGCGGGCAGCGAGGCGCGCCGCAGCCGGCTCGCGCCCCTCCTCGAGCGCCCCGACAGCCTGGCGACGAGCGCCGGCCTTTTCCGCCTCGCGTTCGAACTGTGCTTCGCCGTGCTTCTGCTCGCCCTCGTCGCCGGGGGCGACGCCCTGGACTGGAGCGAAGGCCTGTTGGCGATCGCCCTCGCCGTGCCGCTGCTCGTGGTCGTCGGCGAAGTGCTGCCCGCCGTCCTTGTGGTTGGCCACGGGGACCGCGTGCTTGTCGCGGCCCTGCCGGTTTTCCACGCGATCCAATGGCCCGTGTCGTTCGTTTCGCGCGCGATCGAGGGCACCAAACACCTTGCGCGACAGGCTCTGGACGTGCGCGAGACCCCCGAGCGCACCCGCCAGATCGTCGAAGGACTGCGCGAGGCGATCGTCGATTCGGAGATCGAGGGTGGACTCGACGACACCGAGCGCGAGATCATCGAAAACGTCATGGAGTTCCACGACGTCGACGTCGCGGCGATCATGACCCCGCGCACCGAAATCCGCGCGATCGACCTCGCGGGTGGCATCGATGCCGCCGTGCGTACCGCGGCCGAAAGCCAGCATTCCCGCCTGCCCGTCTACGACGGCGGCCTCGACGCGATCGTCGGCATTTTTTCGTCGCGCGACGTCCTGCCGCTGATCGCAGCGGGTGGGCTCGCGGGAGCCGACCTGCGCCGGCTCCTGCGCCCGGTGACGTTCGTGCCCGAGACGAAGCGCATCAGCGACCTCCTCGCCGAGTTCCGCAAACAACAGGCAAAGTTCGCGATCGTGCTCGACGAATACGGCGGCACAGCCGGGCTCGTGACGATGGGCGACATCCTCACGGAGCTCGTCGGTGAGCTGCGCGACGAATACGACGACGAAGAGATCGCCGGAGTGCGGCGCATCGACGAATGGACGGCCGAGGTCGACGCCGCAGAGCACATCAGCGACGTCAACGAAGCCCTCGACTTGGATCTGCCCGAGGAAGACGATTACGAGACGCTAGCGGGGTTTGTCCTCGCGCGCCTCGGGCACTTCCCGGCCGAGGGCGAGAGCTTCGTGCACAAGGACGTCGAAGTGACTGTCCTGCGTGCGAGCGACCGCCGCGTGCTCGATGTTCGGCTGCGGCGCCTCGTCGCCGCCGGGGCCCCCTGAAGCGTCAGGGCGGGGCTCGGGCCGGCTCGCCGCGCTCCGCGGCCGCGTCGTCGAAGGCCGCGCCTGGCCGAATGGCGTCGCTTTGCACTGACCACGCGTTGCTGCTTGGTCGGACACCCTTTGGGGAATCGTCGCTCGTCGTCCAGGTGTTGACCAAGCGCACGAGCCGCGCCCACATCATGGCCCGTGGCGCCTACCGGCCCACGTCGGGTTACTGCGGCACACTCGACCTGTTCGACACCCTGGAACTCGACTGGCGCCCCCGCGATGCGGGCGGGCTCGGCGAACTGCGCGGCGCCCGAATACTCGTGCGCCGCCGCTCCATCGTCGCCTCGCTTGCGACGTACCGCGCCGCCCTGAGCGTGCTGGAGTTGCTCGACCTCGCCGCCCGGCCCGGTCAGCCCGAAGCGGGGATGTTCCGCCTCGCGGAGTCGGCGCTGGACCAGCTCGACACCCTCGGAGCGCAGGAGCGCGCCGCAGCCGAGGGCACGGAGGCGGCCGCGCGGATCGACCTCGTGCGCATCGCGTTCGACCTCGGCTTCCTCAACGAGCTCGGCCTCGCCCCCGCCCTCGATCGCTGCGCCGCCTGTGGACGCGAAGCTCCGCCGCCGGGGAGCGGTGCTCCGCGCACCCACTTTGCGCCGGCCCAAGGGGGACGGCTGTGCCGGCGCTGCGCGGAGGGCGCGCGAACGCTTGGAGCTCCCGTTCTCGAGGTCGAAAGCACGGTGCTCGAAGCCGGCGCCCTGTTGCTCGCGCACGGCCCGGACGCGCGCTCGCAGACGGCGCCCCCGTCGGGCACACTGTCCACCGCGCAACGGCAACGCCTGGCAAAACTCGTCGAGGATTTCCTCGAACAGCATTTGGAACAACGCCCCCGCAGCCGCGCGCGGAGCCATCCGCCCGGCCCGCGCGGACACGGCGCCCGCTCGCCTGTGCTTCCGCCACCTTCCGCCCATCCGACGGCCCGCCCTTGAACGCGCCCGCCCCCCACTGCCCCTTGGGACCCCTCCCCGCGGAGCTCCGCCGCCGCACGCGCCAAAGCGGGCGTGCGCGGGCGCTTGGGGTGCTCCTGTGTGCCGTCCTGCTCGCGGCGTGCACGGCGACGGGGCCGAAGCCGCTGCCCGGTGAATTGCCACTTTCCGAGGGTCCGCTCGGACCCGGGGACACGGAGGCGCAGTTGGAAGCGGGGCGCGCGGCGCTCGCGGACGACCGACCGTGGTACGCGGTGGCGCGCGCGCTCGCGCTGCGCAAAGCCTCGAACCTTGCCCCGGAGGGCCGCGCGGCCGCAGAGGGCCTGCTCGAAGACGCGGTCCAAACGGCGGCGCGCCAGGCCACGCACTCCGACGAGTTCGACCTCGTGTCCGCCGAGCTCTTGCCGCGCCGCAGCCGGGCGATCCACGCGATCGGCCGCGGACGGCGTTTGCTCGACGAACGCCGGTCGATGGACGCCTACCGCGCGATCGCAGCGCTCGAGCGCGAGCACCCCACCCACCACCTGCGGCCCGAGGCCGGGGAAGTCGTCGCGCGGGCGGGCATGGCGCTCGCGCGGGACGGTGGCCGCTACCTGTTGTTTTTCACCAATCGTGCGCGGTCCGTCACGCCCCTTGAGTACCTCGTCGTCGAACACCCGACGCACCCGGGCGCGGCCGCGGCGTACGCGGAGCTCGCGACGCTCTACGAGGAGGCCAACCGGCTCGACTTTGCCATCGACCGCCACTCCGACCTCTTGCTTTACCACCCGGAAAGCCCGTTTGCCTTCGCCAGCGAGGCGCGTGTGCCCGAACTGCGGCTCGAGCGCCTCGTGCGGATCGACTACGACCGCGGCGAGTTGATCGCAGCGGAGCGCGAGCTTGAAGGTTGGATCGCGCGCCACGCGGGCAAGCCGGGTGCGGAGGCGGAGCAAGCCCGCGTCGTCGCATTGCTTGCCGAGTGCCGCACCCGATTGGTGCGCCATGACCTCGTGGTGGCGCGTTTTTATGCGCGCACCTCCAAGGACTACGGTGTGCGGTTGCACGCCGGCCGAGCCCTCGAAAAAGCCAGCGCGGCGGGCTTCGTTGAGCTGGCGGAGGAAGCGCGCGAACTGCTCGCCGACGTGGGCCCCACGCCCGTCGCGGACCCCCCCGCTCCGGCGACGGACAGCCCCGCGGCGGCGACGGACAGCCCCGCTCCGGCGACGGATTCCTCCGCAAACTTCTCCGCAGACTCGGGCGGCGCGCCGGCCGCCGCGGGGACCCGCCGATGAGCCACGCCCGCGCGTTCGCACAGCGTCTCGGGTTGGCCTTGGCCCTTGGCCTTGCGCTGTCCGCCTGCGGCTGGCGCGCGGGCCTGAGCTCCGATTTGCCCGCGGGCTCGACCGTGGCCGTGGCCTTTTTGGGAAACGAGACACGGCTGCCCGACCTCGAGGTCGAGGTCACCCGGGCGCTGACGGACGCGCTGATCGACTGGGTGGGCCTGCGCCCCGCGCACCCGGGCGACGCGGACTACGTGGTCCGGGGCTCGGTGTTCGACTACCGCCGCCGTGCCGGGGTGCGCTCCGTGGACAACGAGCAGCTCGAAACCGGCGTGGAGATCGGCGTTTGGGTCGAATTGGTCCGGCGCGCCGACGGGGCGGTGCTGACGCGGTCCGAACGCCAGCTCTCGGCCGGGTTCGCCCTGGACGGGCGCGGGCTCGCCACCGACGCGCCGGTGGAGCGCGCGGAGCGCGACCGCGCGCTCACGCATCTTGCGCAGGGTCTGATCCTGGACCTGTTCCGCCCACCGGCTTACAAAGGGGTGGAGTAGGCGGGCCAGCGGTCCGAAGCCTGTGGACGATCCCGCGCGGAGTCCCGCGAGCTTCAACCGCGGTGCGCCGTTCGCCGCGACCAGGCCCGCGGCGGGTGGGACGACGGTTGGCTGGTCTGCGCCCGTTTGGCGGAGCCCGCGAGCCTCCTCGGCCACTCCCTTGGCTTATCGCCCCGTTCGGGAAACATTGGAAAAGCACACGTGAGCGAGAAGAAGACCGAGGACCCGGAGAAAGGGCGCAGCAAGTCGCGCTCTTTCGGTTCGTTCCTGCTGTTCCTGTTCGTGGTGATCCTGATTGTCATCGTCGTCGGCAACGACACGATGCGGCCGGTCCAGACGCTCAGCCAGGACGAGTACCTGTACCAGCTCTACTCGGGGCGCGTCGAGCAGCAGCAGTTCCGCGGCACGAGCGCGGGCTCCACGGCGATCGAGGGCACGTTCCGCCCGCGGCCGGGTGCGGAGCCAACGGCGTTCCAAACGGAATTTGCCGATGCCAGCAGCCGGGAATCTGAGTTCCGCGCGGTGAAAGCGCGCCACCTCAAGGCCGTGACTCCGGACGCGTTCCTCGCGGCCCTTGAGCTTGGTTACTACACACCGCGCACCGCGACGGCGCTCACCGCCTGGTCCGCGATGCCCGAAACCGTTCCCCCGCCGCCCGCGGGTGACGGACTGCCGGGGCCGCAGGATTCCGCGCCGGACCGGGAGAACGGGGCGAACGGGCCCGCTGCGCAGAACGGGGCCCCCCCCGCCGAAGTCGCACCCGGAAAGGCGGCGGCCGCGCCCTCCACGGGGCGACGCATGCGCCAGGAAGACGCGCTGCTCGTCGAAGTCATCGCCCGCGGCCGCGCGAGTTGGGATACGGAGGCCGAACCGCCCTTCCCCCTGCCCGAAAGCGCGGGTTACCTGTGGCTCGACCTGCGCCTTGGCCGCGATTCAGACCTCACCGCCCTCGTGGGTGCCGTGGAATCGACCGGTGTGCGGGCGGAGCGCCTGGGTTTCGAACTGGGCTCCGAGCGCGGCACCTCGTTCAGCGACTCGAGCTCGCGATTTGGGCCGTTCCTTTTGATGTTCGGCCCGTGGCTGCTGATTCTCCTCGTGCTGTTCTTCTTCATGCGCCAGTTGCGCGGCCAAGGGGGCGCGGGTGGCGTGATGAACTTCGGCAAGAGCCGCGCGCAGCTCTACCAGAAGGAGAGCCGCACAAACGTGTCCTTCAGCGATGTCGCCGGCGCCCGCGAAGAGAAGGCCGAAGTCAGCGAGATCGTCGAGTTCCTGAAAAACCCGGGCCGTTTCCAACGGGTCGGCGGACGAATCCCACGCGGCGTGCTGCTGGTGGGCCCTCCCGGTTGCGGCAAAACGCTGCTCGCGAAGGCCATCGCGGGCGAGGCGGAAGTGCCCTTCTTCTCGATCTCGGGTTCGGACTTCGTCGAGATGTTCGTCGGTGTTGGCGCGAGCCGCGTGCGCGACCTGTTCAAACAGGCGCGCGAGTCGAGCCCGTGCATCATCTTCCTCGACGAGATTGATGCGGTCGGCCGCCGACGCGGAAGCGGCATGGGCGGTGGACACGACGAACGCGAGCAGACGCTCAACGCGATCCTCGTCGAAATGGACGGTTTTAGCACAGACGAGGGCGTCATCGTCATCGCCGCGACGAACCGCCCGGATGTGCTCGACCCCGCGCTCCTGCGTCCGGGGCGCTTCGACCGCGAGGTCACGATCGACCTGCCCGATGTCGAGGACCGCGCCGAGATCCTCGCTGTTCACCTGCGCAAGGTGAAGCTCGTCGCCGGCGTGGACGTGCAAGTGTTGGCGCGCTCCACACCCGGCTATTCGGGCGCGGAACTCGCTGCGATCATCAACGAAGCCGCAATCATGGCCGCCCTTGCCCGGCGCGACGAGATCTCGATGGACGACCTCGAGGAAGCGCGCGACAAGGTGCGCTACGGCCGTCAAAAGGTCTCGCGCAAGATGGAGGAGGCCGACAAGCGCATCACGGCGTTCCACGAAGCCGGCCACGCGGTGCTTGCGGCCTGCCTGCCCGATGCGGATCCGCCGCACAAGGTCACCATCGTTCCGCGCGGACGGGCACTTGGCTCGACGATGATCTTGCCCGAGCGCGAGAGCTACCACATGCAGCGGCGGCGCCTTCTGGCGCAGCTTTGCATGCTGTTCGGCGGCCGCGTCGCAGAAGCGGAGTTCTGCGGCGACATATCTGCGGGTGCATCGGACGACATCCGCCGCGCGACGGACCTCGCCCGTGCGATGGTGACCGAGCTCGGCATGAGCGACACCATCGGCCCGATCAACTACGGCGACCGCCAGGGCAGCGATTTCCTCGGCACCGAGCTGATGCGCGGCAAAAACCACTCGGAGGAAACCGCGCGCGAGATCGACGCTGAAATCCGTCGCATGCTGAATGAGGCCTACGGACACGCTGTCGAAATCCTGCGCGGCCACCGCGCGCCGATGGAAGCGGTCGCAGCGGCGCTCTTGCAGCACGAGACGATCACCGGCGAAGAGGTGAAGCGCCTCGTCGCCGGGATCGCCCTCAAGGACCTGCGGCCCAAGGTGGATCCGGGCGAAGGCCCGGCCCCCATGCCCGCCGCCCCGCCCCGTGAACCGCGCGCCCAGGGCAGCCGCGTCCAAGAGGACCTCCCCGGCGCGCCGGGCCTATCCCCGGCGTGACCGCGCCTGAGCCCGTCCCCCACGCCGACCTGTTCGGCGGGCGGGCGCTCGAGCTCGCTCCGCGCGTCCTTTGGGGCTCGGCCGGCGGGGTCGGCCTGCCCTTTGTGCTCGCGCGCCTCGAATTCCACCCGCGCGGCCTTGACGCGCACGAGCGCGCCCTCGCGACCCGGGCCGGTGCGCGCTTCGCCCCGCGCTCCGGAGGCTACGAGGCGGTCGCGCTCGATGCCGCGGCGCTCGGCGACCTGGCGGAGCACGGCGCGTCCCTCGCGCTTTTAGCGCACGCCGCCCGCGCCGCCGCGGCCGCGCTCCCGCCGCCGGTCCTCGTGGGAGTTCTCAACACGACTCCCGACTCGTTTTCCGATGGCGGTCGGCACGCGAGTGTCTACGCCGCCGCCGACGCCGCGACGAAGCTCGCACAGGCCGGTGCCGCGTGGGTCGACGTCGGCGGGGAATCCACCCGCCCCGGCGCGACTCCGGTCGCGGCGGACGAGGAAGCCCGCCGGGTTTGGCCGGTCATCGAGGCCCTCGGGCCGCGGTTTGCCGCCGGGATCTGCATCGACACGATGAAGGCGACAGTGGCGGCGGGAGCCCTCGATCGGGGGGCGAGTTGGGTCAACGACGTTTCGGCGGGGTGCGCCGACCCGGGGATGCTGCCCCTCGTCGCGGACCGCGGTGCCGGGATCTGCCTGATGCACAAACGCGGTGTGCCCGCCACGATGCAGAAGGATCCCGTGTACACGGACGTGGTGCGCGAGGTCGTCGAACACCTGCGCGGCCGCGTCGGGGCGGCGCACGCCGCGGGGATTGCGCTCCCACGCATCTGGATCGACCCCGGCATCGGCTTCGGGAAGACGCTGGAGCACAACCTCGTGCTGATCGCCCGGCTGCACGAGTTCTGCTCGCTTGGTCTCCCGATCCTGCTGGGTGTCTCCCGAAAAGGCTTCGTGGGCACATTGACCGGACAGCGCGAAGCCGCCGCGCGGCTAATGGGAACGGCGGCGGCGGTCGCGCTCGGGATCCAGGGCGGCGCGACCCTGCTGCGGGTCCACGACGTCGCCGCGATGGGAGAAGTCCTAGCGGTGGCGCGCGCCGTGCGCGACGCTAAGGGGCCCCAATGAACCAGCTCCTCGTCTGGGCGATCGAAGCGATCCTGATCGGAATCGCTTTTTACGTCTTCCTGCGCTTCGTGCGCCGGACGCGGGGCTCGCGCCTCGTGCGGGGATTGGCGACGGCGTTGCTCGTCGGAGCGCTCGGATTGTGGGCGCTCACGACCGCGCTGGAGCTGAGCGAGCTCGGGCACATCCTTGAGAACGTCACCGGTTATGCGGTCATCGTTTTGGTGATCGTGTTCCAGCCGGAACTGCGCCGCGCGGTCAGCCAGCTCGGCGAAAACAAGTTTTCGAGCGGGGGCGCGGGGCGCATCGCAACGGGGACACTGGCGGAGCTCGCACAGGCGGCCCGCGACATGAGCCAGCGGCGCCACGGGGCGCTCATCGCGATCGAGTGCGAAACGCCCCTCGACACGTACGTGGAGAGCGGCGTGAGCGTGGACGCGCCCGTCAGCCGCATGCTCCTCGAAAGCATTTTTCACCCGGGCAGCGCGTTGCACGACGGCGCGGTCGTCGTGCGCGGCGATCGGCTCGAGGCCGCGCTGTGCCTGTTCCCGTTGACCGAAAGCCGCGACATCCAACGCTCGACCGGCACGCGGCACCGGGCGGCGCTCGGCATCACGGAAGAGACGGACGCGGTGGCCCTTGTGGTGTCGGAGGAAACGGGCCTTGTGTCCGTGTGCCGCCGGGGCGAGATGCGCGCTGGCGTGCCACACGATGAAATCGAGCGTGCCCTCGGGCGCGCGATCGGCGCCGAGGAAGGCGTCGGCACGCCACGCCGCGACCAGAGCACCGCGGGCCGCGCGCGGCGCGCCGCGGAACTCGTGCGGCGGGATTTTGCCTGGATGGCGTTTGCGCTGCTGCTCGGCGCGGCCGTCGTGGGGCTGGCCTGGCGCGACCTCGTCGAGGTGGAGCCGCGCACACTGCGCCTCGTCGCGGTGGCGCCTACGTCGACCCAGACTCCCGCACCCGGCGAACTCCTGCTCCGATTGCCCGGCGAGGATTACCGCCTGGTAGGCGCGCCCACGCGCACGATCAGCGTCAACGTCACCGGTTCGCGCGGGCAACTCGATCGCTTGGGGAGCAACCTGGCCGGCGAGGTTCGGCTGATCGACACGGGCCCTGGTCCGGTGCAACTCGACCACGACGACGTGAGCTGGCGGCGCCTTGGCCCGGGACTCAGCCTGGCGTGGGCGGAGGAGATGCCGGAGCTGCGCCTCGACCGCGTCGGAACGCGCGCCGTCCAGTGGCAAAACGCACACCTCGACATCGACACGAGTGCCCTCGATCCCCGTTTCACGCTGTCCATCGGCGACGTGCGCTTCGCGCCGGCCCAGTCGGGGCTGCGCGGGCCGATCGGCGTGCTCGAGCGCATCGACCGCGGCGAACTTGCGCTGCTGCTCGAGCGCATCGTCGTCACCGCGGACGCGTCGCATCGCATCAGCCGGCACCTCGACCTCGCGGAGAGCCTGCGCAAACTCGACCTCGCCCTTGAGGGCGCCGCGCGCGTGGGCATCGAGATTGCGGTGGTGCCCGCGCGGCGCGACCTCGAGGGTTTGACCCGCGAGGTCGCACTCGTGTGCCTCGACCCCCAGCGCGCGGACGAACTCAAGCTGTGGGCGTTGCCCGCCCACGCGCAGAAGGCGCGCTTTTCGATCACGACCCAAGGCCTGATCCCCGCGAGCCTGGCCGCGGGTGACCCGGGGATGCTGGCGCGCGCCACCTCGGTGCGCCACTTCGTCGAGGAAAACCTGCGGGTCTACGTCGACATTGCCGACTTGCCCACCGACGGCCTTGGCCGCGGTGTTCCGGTGCGCTGGACGTGGCGCACGGATTGGCGCACGACCCTGCCCGCGGCGCTGAGCATCGATGCGCGTGCGCTCGCCGGTTACGAGCGCCTGGATGTCGAGCTCGAAAGCGAGTCCGAGCTGCTCCTGGAGCCCGTCGGCCCACCCCGCGCCGGCCGGGACGAGTGAGCGCGCCGCGGTTATCCTGATGGGCTCCGGCCCGCCCCCCATGGATTCCCCCCCCTTCGCGCCCGTCCCCCCGCCCGCACTCGAGCGCCCGTCCCCGCTGCAGCCCGCAACAGGCTCCAAACGGTTGTTTGGCACCGACGGGGTCCGCGGCCGCGCCGGGGAAGGCTGGCTCAGCGCCGAGCGTGTTTCGGCGCTTGGCCGCGCAGTGGGGCGCGTGCTAATCGGTGCGAACCCCAGCGCCGATTCGCCGCGTTCGTCCAAGCCGCGCGCGCTGCTCGGACACGACGGACGCCGCTCCGGTCCGACGCTCGAGGCGGCCCTCGCCCGGGGCCTCGCCGCGGCGGGAATCACCCCTGTCAGCGCCGGACTCACGACGACCCCTGGCCTCGCGCACCTGACGCGCGCGGGCGACTTCGCCGTCGGCGTGATGGTCAGCGCCAGCCACAACCCGGCCGACGACAACGGCATCAAAATCTTCGGTTCGAGCGGCGAGAAACTCGACGACGGAATCGAGGACGCGATCGAAGCCGCGTGGCGCGCGGCACCCGACGCGGTGCACGGCGCAACGCCCCTCCAGCACGACGCGAGCCTCGAAGCGCTCTACGTGCAGCACCTCGTCGCCGCCGCCGGTGGCCTTTCGCTGCGCGGTGTGGAGCTCGGACTTGACGCGGCCAACGGCGGTGCGAGCCGCGTCGGTCCCGCGGTGCTCGAAGCCCTCGGCGCGCGGGTGCACACCCTGGGCTGCGCCCCCGATGGGGACAACATCAACTCCGGTTGCGGATCGACCCATCCGGAAGCGCTGGCCGAGCTCGTGCGCGCACGCGGGCTGATGCTCGGTGTGGCCCTCGACGGCGACGGCGACCGCTGCGTGCTCGTAGACGAACACGGCGCGGTCGTCGACGGGGATGCGCTGCTGACCCTGCTGGCCGCCTGGCGCGTCGCGAACGGCGGATTGCCCGGCGGGCGCATCGTCGCCACCGTGATGAGCAACCGCGGTCTGCACCGCGCGCTCGCCGACCTGGGTTTGAGCGTCGTGACTGTCGACGTCGGCGACCGGCGCGTCGTGGAGGGTTTGCGCCGCGAAGCCCTCGTCCTGGGCGGCGAGCAATCCGGACACATCGTCTTCGGACCCGACAACCACTTCATCGGCGACGGTGTGCTCACGGCGCTGCGCGTGATCGAAGCGCTGATCGGGACGGGCCGGCCGTTGTCCGAACTCGCGGCGCGTTTTTGCGCGTTCCCGCAGGTGCTCGTCAACGTGCCCGTGCGCGTCAAACCGCCGTGGAGCGAGCTGCCCGCCGTGCTCGCGATGGTTGCGGAGGTCGAGCGCGAACTCGGACTCGACGGCCGTGTTCTGCTGCGTTATTCGGGCACCGAATCCCTCGCGCGCGTGATGGTCGAGGGTCCACACAGCGGTGCGATCGAAGCCCACGCGCGCCGCATCGCCGACGGCATCCAGATTGCGATTGGAGCCTGAACCCGACGGTCGCGACCTCGGGCTCGGCCTCGCGCTCGAGCTCTCCACACGCGCCGGCAGTGTGGCGCTTCGCCGCGGGGACGTGTTCGGCGAGGAACTCCTCGACCCCGGACCCGCGCACGCGAGCGACCTGTTGCCCGCGTGCACCCGACTTGCGGAACGCCTCGGCCTTCGTAGCCTCGAACCGGCGTGGATCGCCGTCGGCCTCGGCCCCGGCAGCTTCACCGGGCTACGTGTTGCGGTGGCGATTGCCCTTGGCCTCGCGCGCGCGAGCGGCGCGGCGCTCGTGGGATTGCCCTCGTGCGACGCCTGTTTCTTCGCGCTGCTCGCACCCGGTGAAACGGGCACGTGGATTCAGGATGCGCGCGCCGGTCGCGCGTACAGCGCGCGGGCGCGGCGCACGAGAGAAGGCGACTTGGAGGTGCTGAGTGCTCCGCGCGCGCTCGGTTGGGACGTACTGGCGGCGGAACTCGACGCGCGACGCGCAACATCCGCAAACGAGCGTTTCCTCGTCGATGAAGGCGCGCAACGTCGCCTGGGTTTTGACAGCGGTGTGGATGCAACCCTCGCGGACCCCCCGCGTGCGAGCGCGCTGCTCGAACTCGCCCGCCGTCAGTGGCGTCGCGCTGGGCCGACCGAGCCCACCGCGCTGCGACCGCTCTACCTGTTCGAGTTTGGACAGCCCACCGGAACGACCCCTTGAAACAACGCGGCCGCGGTCTCGCGCAGGGCGAAACCGCGGCCGAAGTTCGGTCCGCGAAAACGTATCTCCGCGGATCAGATCGTCATCACAGGTCTTGCGGGCGCAGCGTCTTGCGGCCGTTCGCCTCGGCGCGGGCTTCCGCGGTGGCGATCATGCTGCGGACGGCGGCGTCGAGTGCGGCGTAAAAATCGCCGGCGACGTTGATGCCCGAGGCTGCCTTCGTACGGCTCTTGCTAATGATGAACTCGCCCGACGGGGTCGCCTTCGTCGCGCGGCGACCGGCCTTGGCGACCTTGGCCGCCTTCTTGGCTTTCTTCTTGGCCATGTGGACTCCTAGTTTTCCCCTGTGAGGGGCTTCCCGAGGTGATTGCGGATGCGACCGCGGGAAGCCGGCCGAGTCCGTGCGGAGCGGCTTTGGACGCCGCCCCGAAAGCGAATGGGATGAAAGACAGTGGTTCGACTCAAGAGGGGGCACTCCGACCTCGAGCGCCCACGAAGGGCGCTCGAGGATCGGAGGCCGGTCGCATCCCGCCGCGTTCCTCGCCCGCGCCGCTGACGGCGCCGGGCAAGGCGGTGGCGATGGGGTGCGTACTCGCGCGCGACGACGTTGGCGAATCTTTGGGAGTTCCGTGTCCTCTCGAAGGGTGACGCTGCCGCGCAGCATGGTCATGTCCCCCATCGGCTGTCAACGCTCCGATTCGCCAGATAAGCCGCGCGGACGGGGGTTTTGGCCCAAAATTCCCCCGGACAAGAATCGCGCGCGGTGGCACACACCCTGGAAGCGCTCGTCCATAGGTCGCTGCCCGGGGCCCTCGATACCCTTCGTGCGTGGGCAAGCACCGCGCGTGGGCAGAGATCGATCTCGACGCTTTTGGGCACAATTTGAGCCAGATCGCGGAGCGCGCCGGCCGCGGCGTCGAGGTGATTTTGGTGGTCAAGGCCGACGGCTACGGCCACGGAGCGTTGCCCCTCGCCCAGGAAGCCCAGCGTTTGGGCCACGGATCGTTTGGCGTCGGAACCGCTGCGGAAGCCCTCGAATTGCGCCAGGGAGGCCTTTTTGGCCGCATTTTGCTCCTCGGCACGATCGTCGACGACGAAGCCGAGCCGGCCCTGCGCCACGGCATCGAGCTCGGTTTGCATTCGTCGGACCGCTGCCAAAAGCTCTCGCAGCTCGCCACGCGCCTTGGCCTCGTCGCACGGGTGCACCTCAACGTCGATACCGGCATGGGGCGCCTTGGTGTTTTGCCCCAACGTGCGCTCGACCTTCTGCGCGAGATCGCTGCGGCGCCCGGACTCGAGCTCGCAGGCCTGATGAGCCACGTTGCGGCCCCATCCGGTGCGCGGGAAGCGGGAGCGCACGAGCAGGCGCGGTTGTTCAGCGCCGTCGTTGCCCAAGCGCGCGAACGGGGTTTGCTGCGCGGCATCACCCACCTGTGCAATTCCGCGTCCCTGTTCACCGACCTCGGCCCCGGCTGGGATGCGGTCCGGCCGGGAATCGCGGCCTATGGCATGCTGCCCGAGGAGCTGCTCGTTGGCGGGATCGAACTCCTGCCCGTGCTCGCGTTGCGCGCACAGGTCATTTTTTTCAAGGACCTCGAAGCCGGGACCCCCGTCGGCTATGGCGGCACGTGGACCGCCCACCGCCGCTCGCGCATCGCGACGCTGCCCATCGGCTACAACGACGGCGTACCCTGGCGCCTTGGCAACCGCGGACGGGTGCTCGTGCGTGGGCGCTCCGTGCCGATCGTCGGCCGGGTGTCGATGGATTACATCACCATGGACGTGACGGATGTTCCGGGTGTCGAGGTCTGCGACGTCGCGACGCTGATCGGCCGCGACGGCGACGAGCGCATCCGCGCGGAGGACCTGGCGCGCGGCGCCGACACGATCCCGTACGAGATCACGTGCTCCATCGGTCGGCGGGTGCCGCGCGAAGTGGTGCGCGGCGGCAGTCTGTTCAAGGTTGCGGAGCGCGGCCCCGACCGCGTGGCGGCAGCGCCGGCGGTGCTCACTCCCGCGCCCGGTGTCGCCGGGAGCGGAGGCCGCTGAAGTGCGCCGGCTGGAGGCTTTCCTCAGCCTGATCGCGGTGGTGCTGGCTGCGGCGCTCCTCGCGATCGCGGTCTACGCGCACGGAGGTTTCCTCGAACGGCGCGTGGCGCAGGAACTCGCGCACCGCACGAACGGCCGCGTCGGATTCGAACGCGTGTGGATCGACTGGCGCGCACCCGGGCTCGTCGTGCAAGGCTTGCACCTTGCGGGCGCCCCGGAACAGCTTCGGCTCGAGCGTGTCCATTTGGACGTCGGCGTCGGTCTGCGCGGTGCGCGGCTTGCGCGCGTGTGGATCGAAGGTGGCCGCGCACGACTCGGGCCCGGCCTCTACGCGGGCCTGCGCGACGTCGCGCGCGCGGTGAGCGCTCAAACGGCGGCGGATGCCGATGCAGGGGATGGATCGGACGAACCGTTTGATCCGCGTGCGACACCGAGCGCCGTCGCGAGCGCCGTCGAGGTCGAAATCGAGCTCCCCGGCGGTGGTGTGCAGCCCCTTGGACGCGCGGACCTGTGGTGGGTGCCGCGGCAACGGGACGGCGCTGCGCTGATCGGCCTCGCCACTTTGCGCTTCGGGCCCGATCGGCCTGCGCTCGCTCCGGTCGCCGTGCGCGGCAGCCTCGGCGCGCGCAGTGCGCTGGACTTCGCGGTGAGCGCTCCCAACCTCGAAGTGCCCGCGGGCGCCCTCGTCGAAGACCGCTGGTTCGCCGCCCTCGGCCTGTCGCAGGTAGCTGGAGTGCTGCGTCTCGACGGTCGCGGTTCGCTCTTCCTCGACGGTTCGAGGCCGCCGAAGGCAGAGATTGACCTGGCGTTCGAAGAGCTGCGCTGGGAAAGCGAGGATCCGCTGCTCGACGCCCAGGCCGCGAGTTTGCGCGGGAGGCTTGAGTTTTCACCCGGCAAAGCGGATCTGCCACTTGACCCCGCATCCTTGGGCGGTGAGCTCGCGCTTGAGGCCCAGTGGAACGAAGGCCCGCTGTCGCTGCGCGCGCTCCTGGGACGCGACGCCGGACCGAATCACCTCGCGCGGATCGACCTTTGGGTGCCGCGTGTTCCCATCGGCAGCCCGCTCACGCTGCGCACGGCGCGGGCCTCGACGGGCCCCAACACCGGCCGCTCGCTCGCCGAGGCCTGGGCCGCGCTCGAGCCGGGTGGAGTTGCGTCGCTCGTCCTGAGTGCGGAGCTCGAATCGTCCCCGGGCATCCTCGACGGATCCGAGCGCCCCGAACCGAAGGTCGTCTTCCGCACGGACACCCTGGGTGAAACAACCCTGCGTTTTGTCGGTTGGCCGGACGACGAGGGGCGGACGCAGGGGTTCCCGGTGCCGCTCGCGGGCATTCGCGGAGCGCTCGTGTTCGCCCATTCGCCCAAGGACCCGCGGCGCGACCGGTTTGGCTTGATCGACGTCGCGGGTTCGCCGCCCTCGGGTGCGGCGCGGATCGTGGGTTTGATCGTCTCGCCCGAAGTCCATTGGGAACTACGCCGGCCCGAGGTGCGCCTCGCGCTCGAGCTCGACGACCTGCGCCTCGACGACGATCTCGCGCGCGGCCTCGCGGGGCTAGACCATGGCTTCGATCCGCTCGCGCAGTACGCCGTGCGGGACGGGCTGGCGAGCGCGCGCATCCACTTCGAGCAGCATCCTGCGAACGACGGCATGCGCCTTGGCGCGCGCATTGCGCTGGCGGGTGTGGAAGCCGCCGTACCCGAGCGCGGCATCCACGTTGCGCGGACGGAGGGATCGTTCGAACTCGTTTTTGCGCGCGAAACCCAGCAAATCGGCGCAAAAAAAACGCGTCCAATGGGCGCGCGCTTCGCGATGGCGGGGGATCTCGTCCCGGCGCGCTCCCCGGGGGATATTGCGCCGGCGCTCGCGCGCATCACGGCCCTCGGCAGTTGGCGCGAGGAAACACCCGCCGCGCTAGCCGCGGCGAAGGCGGAGTCCGCACAGATGGGCTCGGCGCAGTCGGGCGCGAGCCACGAAGGCGTGGTGTACGTCCGCGGGGAACTCGGCGGTTTAGACCTCGCCGGCGACGCGCAAACACCCGGCGGTGCGGAGCTCCTTGCCAACGTGTCGGGACAGCCCCTGCCGAGCGCAGCGGGTCTGGTCCTCGCGGGCAAGCTGAGCGCCGATTTCACCGTCGCGAACTCCGGCGACGGGTCAAAAGGAACGCTGGCGGTCGGCGTCCGAGTGCCGTCGCTCGACGTGCGCGCCACGGCCCTACCGACCGCGATCGAGGGCTGGCGATTCGACGGTTGGGCGCGCTTGGAAGGCGACCCGCTCGCACCGCTCGGCGCGCTCGCCCGACCCGTGCAATCGGCACAGACATCCGACCCGGCAGTGACGGCGGACGCCTGGCGGATCGGCGCAGCCGCGTCCGGTGCGCTCTTCGCCGACGCGCGCGGAGCGCTCCGCGTGGGCACGGGTCCGCGCGGCTGGGACGTGGAATTGGCCAGTGCCGCGATCGATCCCAATACACCGGCCCTGCGGCGCGCGCTGGCGGAGCTCGCCGAAGCGCCTATGCCCGCGGAATCGGAGGGGCTCTTGCCCGGTGGCATCGCGCTGACGGGTCGGTTCGACGCCTCTGCGCGCCTCGCGGTCGACCCCCGGGACCCGCGGGCCTTCGAGCATCGGGTGGCCCTACATATGCGTGAGCAGGACCTCGTCGCGCCGGGGTTCAGCCTCGACGGACTCGCGGGCCGTGTGGACCTCGACCGCGGCCGCATCAGCGCCGCACGCCTCGACGCGCGTTACAAGGACACGGAACTCGTGCTGGAAGGTGTGGAGTTGTGGCGGCGCGCCCTCGACGGCGTTTGGGTCGGTGGGGACCTGCCGGGCGCCCACCCCGGCGATGGCAACACCCGCGCGCTGCTCGGCCTACGCCTTTCGTTCACGGACTTGCCGTTCGATGGCGCGGTCCTCGAGCGCATGGGGGCGCGCTCACCGCCATCCGCGCCGCCATCCACGCCGCCATCCACGCCGGCGCCCGTCGCTGTGTCGGCCGTGCCCGCGGTGATCGAAGCGCCCTGGCGCCTCGAACTCGACGCGCGAGGCCTTCACGTGTTGCTCGCCCTCGGTTCACCCAAGGGACCGGCCGCGTGGCTGTCCGGCGAACTCGTCCCCCACGACGTGCGCGTGGAGCTGGGCCTGCCCATCGGCGTTTCGTCGGCGCGTGTGATGCTGGAGCGCCTCATCATCGAGGATGGCGACGCACGCGGTTGGGGCCGCGCGGACCAGCTCTACGCAACACTTGGCGGTCGCAGCATCGAGGACGGCACGCTCGTCGCCACCTACATCGCCGGTCGCCTCACGATCGACGACCTCGTCGCGGACTTCGCCGGCGGACGCATCACCTCCCTGGGGACCCCGGGGGCGGCGCACGTCGCGGGGCGCGGTGCGGATGCCGGTGCGGATGCCGGTGCGGATGCCGGTGCGGATAGCGGCGCGGCGGGTGGAGCCGCGGGTCGCGCGACCGGCCGCGCCCTTGCCGTCGACCTCATCGAAGGCGGGCGCTTCGACCTGTCCCTCGGATTCCACGGCCTCCAGGTCCGACAACTGCTCGCCGGGGTCGTTGCCGCCGACGCGTTCAGCGCAGGCCGCGTAGATGCTTCCCTGCGGCTGTTCGGCCTGCCCGCCGCACCCCTGTCACTGAACGGCAGCGGACTCGTGCGCATTGAAGACGCACGACTTGGGTCCGTGCCGGTGGCCCGCGCGGTGTTCACCGCCCTCGGTTTCGACGGGACCGCGACGTTCGACCGCGGCGGCGCGCGCTTCCAACTCGCCGACGGCCGCGTGCGCTTCGACGGCCTCGAGGTCCAGAGCCCGCTCCTGCAGTTGGTGGGCGACGGCGAGCTCGGCCTCGACGGCGGGCTCGCCGTCGATCTGGAAGTCGAGTACAGCGTGCTCGACGCGCTGGGTCCCTTGAGTAGTCTGGTCTATTGGTTCCAAAACCGACTGCTGCGCGTCGCGGTGCGCGGTGACCTCGCGCGGCCCAGCGTGCGGGTGCGCAACGTCCTCGTCGACCTCTTCGGCCGCGGTTCCTCGGGCCTTCCGATCCTCCCGCTCCCCCCCGCGACGCCCCTCCCCCACCGATTCTGATCCCATGACGAGTTCGCCGATCTACGCGCTGGTGATGGCCGGCGGTTCGGGCACGCGCTTTTGGCCCGCGAGCCGCGAAGCCCGCCCCAAGCAGTACCTGCCGATCGCGGGCGGCAAGCCGATGCTCGTCGAGACGGTGGATCGGCTCGCGGGTTTGGTGGACCCCGCGCACATCCTCGTCGTGACGTCGGCGGCGCAAGCCGCGCTCGTGCGCGAGTGTTTGCCCGATCTGCCGGAGGAAAACCTGATCCAAGAGCCCAAGGCACGCAACACCGCGCCGTGTGTGGCCCTGGGAGCCATGGAAGTGCTGCGCCGCGATCCGCGCGCCGTGCAGATCGTGTTGCCCGCGGACCACGTGATCGAGCCGCGTGCAGCGTTCGAAAGGAGCGTGCGGGCGGCCGCGGAGGAGGCGCAAGCGTCGGCGAGCCTCGTCACTCTAGGGATCAAACCCGACCACCCGGCGACGGGTTACGGCTACATCCAAGCGGCCGCGGAGCTCGGCCGACGCGATGGTTGCGCTGTGCACCAGGTTGTGCGTTTTGTGGAGAAACCCGACGCCGCGCGCGCCGCGCAGTTCCTGGCACAGGGCGGTTTCTTCTGGAACGCGGGGATCTTCGTGTGGAGTGGACCCGCGATCGACGCCGCACTGCGGACCCACATGCCCGATGTCGTCGCGGGGCTCGAGCGCGCGTTCGCGGGCGGTGACCTGACCGCGGAGTACGCGCGCTTTGCCGCGGTGCCGATCGACGTCGCGCTGCTGGAGCGCGCGGACAACGTGCGTGTCGTGCCGGTCGACTACTCGTGGAGCGACGTGGGGTCGTGGGCCGCGTTGGCGGAACTCGCACCGCAGGGCGAAGGGGGCAACCGCACCGCACTTTCCGGGGGCGCTCGGCTCATCGCCGAAGACGCGCACGATTGCCTTGCGTACGCAGAGGGGGACGAGCTGATCGCGCTCGTCGGAGTGCAGAACCTCGTCGTTGTGCGCGCGGGCAACGCGACCCTCGTGTGCCCGCGGGAGCGCGCGCAAGACGTGAAGCGCATCGTGGAACGCCTGCGCGCGGCGGGCGATCAGCGCTTCCTTTGATCCGCGGTCGCGGCCGGGTGATCCGATCGGAGTGTGCAACACGTCCCCGGCGCGTCCGTGTTCAGCACGCCGCACGGCCGCGACATGCCGCGCCGCGGCCAAGCCGACCGGCGTGCGGCCCCGGGGGGGCGAGCGCGTAAGCCCGCACCCCCCGCTGGCCCAAATATCGCGATCAAGTCGCGAGCATCAGTTGACGAACGTCAACGTCGCGCGGTTCGAGAGGCGCAGGCGCGCGACCTTGCCCGCGAGGGCCTGGAGTTGGATCGAAACACCCACGAGGCCCGGCTGGTTGATGGCCGGGAACGACGTGAAGGTCGGCCCGAAGAAGGGCGCGGTTGCGACCGACAACAGCCCGAACAGGCCGGGGGTGAGGTCGAGCTCCGCGAAGCCGAGGCCAAGGACCGGGACCGGCGCCGTCGCGAAGGCCGACCAGAACAGCAGCACCGTGTCGCCCTCGGTGGCGAAGGTTCCGATCGAGAACGGCGCCGAGATCGACGCGAGCGGGTCGGCGACGATCGTCGGTTGACGGTCGGTGGCGATCGAACGCGGGTTGACGATGTCGATCGCGGAAACGAGGTCGCTCCAAACAACCTCCACTTCCGTGAGCGGATCAATCACCCCGTCGCTGTTCGTGTCGAAGAAGCGCAAAACGCTGTCGGGTGCCTGGGATTCGGCGGCGAGGATGCTGCCGTCCGATGCGGCGGCAAGGCGCCAGATCAGCGTCGAACCCGGAGCCACCCACCACTGCACCGCCTCGGTCGCGTTGTCGATGACGTTGTCGCCGTTTTCGTCGCGGAACTTCCAGATGGTCTCGTTGGTCGTGTCCGCCAGATAGAAGAACCCGTTGGCGTCCACGGTCATGCCCCAGAAAAAGGGGTTGGACGCGAGCGCGGGCGGGATGAAGAACGGCGCGATCTCGGTCGCATCGATCGAGCCGCTCGAGTTTGCGTCGTTCAGGCGGTAAACACCCTTCGCGATCGTCCCCGTCGAGGGGATGTCGACGACGTACAAGCGTCCGTCCGGCCCGATCGTCACGTCTTGCGGCACGTTGGTCCCAAGAGCGCCCGGGGGGAAGTCGTAGTAGGCCGACGCTTCAGCGAGGTCGTTGGCATCCCCGTCGAAGTTGTTGTCGGAGAGGCGCAGGATGCGGTCCTGGTTGTTTGCGCCGTCGCCCGCGACGGACAACCACACGACCCCGAAGAGGTCGACGGTCAGGTTGGCGGGTGACGCGCTGAGCACACCGGAAGCGTTGCCACCGGGACGGCCGTCGAAGAAGATCGTGGCCTCGCCCGGTCCGTGGCAGGTGCCGTCGCCGTCGATGTCGAGCAGTCGCAGCACGATTTCCTCGCTCGAGTCGCTCACGTAGACCACGCCGTTCAATCCGACGGTGATGCCGTTGGGATTGGTCAGCGGCACCGGTCCAATGGTGTCGTCGTAGAACACCACGGTTTCGCCGGGGCCGTCGTAACGGCCGTCGAGATAGATGTCCTGAAGACGATAAACCCGGTCGGCGCCGGGCTCGGGGATGAAGATGTCGCCGGTCTGCGAGAACGGGTGCAGAGCGACCAGGCTCTGGGCCTGGACGTTCGAGGGGTCGAGCGCGAGCGCGCAGGCGCCGAGCGCAGCGGTGGTGAGGAGTCTTTTCATCGGAGCGAATAATCGGGGGTGTTTGACGAGCGCCGCGGTCCGTCGGCGCAGGGAAGGTGGCGCGCGGCGCGGCCGCCGCGGCGTCGGGGAGGCCCGACTGGCAGCGCAAGTTTACGCTCGCCGGCCGGCAGCGATGGTTGCAACTTCCTGCCGGATCACCGTCGGGTTGGCCGCGCCGCCGCTTCGGCACCCCTTGCCCTCCGCGCTTTACGCGGCCCGGGCGCTATCCTCGCGCGCCATGGGCGGAGTGCTCGCGATCGACCACGGCACGCGGATCAGCGGGTTCGCGGTCGCGGACCGGCTGCGGCTCGTCAGTGCGCCCCTGCCGCCCGCGCGGTTGGACGGCGCGGGACCCGAGATCCTCGCCCACATCAAGAAGCTCGCCGGCGAACGCGACGTCGACACGCTGCTGGTCGGGCTCCCCCTCGATGGAAACGGCAAGGACACGGGGCGTTCCCGGGACGTGCGCCGGTTCGCGGGCCGACTGGCGGCCGCGCTCCCCCACCTGCGCGTGCTGGGTTGGGACGAGCACCTTTCCACACGCGCGGCGCGCGAACTGTTGGTGGATGAGGGCCTCTCGAAGGCCAAGCGCCAGGCTCTGCGGGACAGCTACTCGGCGCTCGTCATCCTGCGCGACTGGCTGAACTCGGGCGAACCCGCAACCCATCCGATCGCACCCGCAAGTCCGGGCTGATTTCGCCCGCGCCTCAGCACTTCGCGCTGATCCACGACGCCACGTCGCGGACCAGGACATCGGACTCCCGCTCGTGGAAGAGGTCGTGTTTGCGGCCCGCGAGCACACGCAGTTCGGCGCCCGGTTTTGATTGCACCCAGGCGCGCAGCACGGCGAGGTCGAGCAGCGGGTCCGCATCACCCGCCAGCACGAGCGCCGGCATCGGCAAACGCGCAAACGCGTCGCGCACAAGCGTCAGAGTCCTGGGCAGATGGGACAGGGTGTGCAGCGTGATGGCGTCGTGCACGAGCGGGTCCGCCGCGATGGCCGCCTGTTCCACGGGATCCGACGTCGTGTGCGCCGGACCGTGTCCAAGACTTCCCGGCGACGTCGGGCCGAGTTTTGCGAACAGCCCCTTCAATCCGCCGGGTTTGACCGGGGGGGTGTAGCGCGGCGCCAACGTCGGCGCTGCGAGGACGAGCGCTCCGACCGCGTCGGGGTGCTGGGCGGCGTACGCGACCGCATAGATGGCGCCAAGGCCCTGTCCGACGAGCAGACGAGGAGCATCCGGAAGGCGGTAAGCCAGATGGTCCTGCACCGCTTCGATGTCGCGCAGCACTTCGGCAAGGCCCCACGAATGTCCGCGTGGCCCCTCGCTCTTGCCGTGGCCGCGCATGTCCGGCAGCGCGATCGCCCAACCCTGGGCGGCCAGTTCCCCGGCGAGGCTTTCGTAGCGCCCCCCGTGGTCCCCGGCGTCGTGCAGGATCGTGATGGAACCTTTGGGCTCACCGACGCCAGCGAGCTCCAGCACGTGCAGGAGAAACATGCCCTCGGACTTGTGGGAGAGCCCATCCCTCTCCGTGCCGTCGGGGTTGGATTCGCGCAGCTCGAGGTTGGTGACGAAGGCGCCGGTGCGGCTCATGGGGATCGGGGCGCGGAGCGTTGAGGGTGTGCGTGGACCGCGAACGGTCGGCGGGGGCGCGAGGATAGGCGCGGGCGGCTCTGAGCGGCAAGCCATCCGGCGCCCTTGTGCTACAAGGTGCGGGACGTGAGTGGCCTGGGCGGCCGCTCCGCTCGGACGGTCTTCCGCTCAAGCGGGGGATACCACCGGGTCGGGGAGGAAAGTCCGGACTCCACGGGTCAGGGTGGTTGCCAACGGCAACCGGCCGCGAGGCCAGGGAAAGTGCCACAGAAAGCAAACCGCCTCCCGCGTGGCGACACGTGGGCGGTAAGGGTGAAAGGGTGCGGTAAGAGCGCACCGCGGCCCCGGTGACGGGGCTGGCAGGGTAAACCCCACCCGGAGAAAGTCCGCATAGGGGAGCATTTGGCGATGACCCGCGTCGCTCCCGGGTAGGGCGTTCGAGGCCGCGTGTGAGCGCGGTCCCAGAGAAATGGTCGCCACCCGCCTCTGGGCGGGAACAGGATCCGGCTTACAGGGCCACTCGCGTCACCCCCCTCCTCCGGACCGGCCACCTTTTGGCGCCGCCCGCGGCGAACCCGACCCGCCCGATCCCGACCCGCCCCGTCCCAACCGGGGGAAGGGCTGCCCGGCCGAGGGGGCACCCCAGCAGGTGGGGTAACAAGGTCGGCTCAACCCACTACAGGTAGTGGGTCCCCGGGGAGCGGACCGCAGCATCTGGACGGATTCGCACCACGGCCCTATTCTCTTTCGCCCACGGGCCGAGCGGATCGGTCCGCCCCCAACGGGAGCTGGCGCGCTGCGCCACCATCCAAAGTCCGCGCTCTTCCAAGCCGCGCCATGGAGTTTGTCTTCGTCGTCCCCCGCCGCGCACTCTTTCCAGAGTGCTACCCGCAGGGATTTTTGCCCTTCGACGAGCACGGGAGCGCGGACCGCGCGGCGTTCGATCGGGCGATCGCGGAGCACGGTTTTTTCGTCGAGCGTGCCCGGGCCGAGCGCGAGCCCGAGTGGAAACAGGTCATCCCCTATTCGGTGGTTTGGCAGCCGCCTGCGGTGGCGAATGGGGAGGGACATGTGCTCCTGCTCGTCCGTTCAGCGCGCGGCGGGGACGCCCGGCTGCACCACAAGATGTCGATTGGCGTCGGTGGTCATGTGAACCCGGTTGACGCCGTGGCGGGCTCAGGCAACCCGGTCGCGGCGGGCTCGCGGCGGGAGATCGACGAAGAATTGTGTATCGACGGCGCAACCGAAACGCGGGCGGTCGGTCTCATCAATGACGATTCCAACGCTGTGGGCGCGGTGCACGTAGGACTGGTCCAAGTCCTGTGCGTCGCCCCCGGCACGCGGATCGCTGTGCGGGAAGAGGACGTGCTGGAAGGGCGAATGGTGACACTTTTGGAACTCGAGGACCTCGCGGGCGGTGATTCTGGCCGCGGTGATTCTGGCCGCGGTGATTCTGGCCGTGGTGATTCTGGCCGTGGTGATTCTGGCCGCGGTGATCTCGGCCGTGGTGATCTCGGCAGAAGGGGCGCGAACCTCGAATCCTGGTCGCGCCTCTTGGTGCCCCACCTCGCACGCCTCGTCGGGACGACCGCCGCCCTTCCCGCCGGAGACCGGGCCAGCTCTCTCAGCTAGACGGGGTGGCCCTTCTCGCCCAACGCGGCCCCCAGCCACCCCCGCAGCCACTTCCTAACACCAACCACACCGCTCGGGCAACATCCCGCGCCTAAGCCGATTTCTCCCTCGGAGCCCCCCACGGGGGCTCCCACCTTCGAGGCAAACCGATGGCATCCGTCAGCAAGAAAGTGCGCTCGATCGACGTCGAGCAGCTCTACGACCTGCTCCTTGGCGCCCGCACCGCCGAGTCCGTGACGCTGCACTTCAAGGACGGCCGCGTCCTGAAAGGCGCACTCGTTTTCAACCAGTTCAAGGGCACGGGCCGCCTGATCAACGTCGATCAGGAGATGAGCGAGGACTTCTCCGTCGACGAGCTCCGCGACTTGAAATACTGAAGCGGAAACCAACTGGCACAGGCCCTCACCCGCACGGGAGCGGGCGAATCTGCCCATAGCCGAGGCATGTACCCGGGCGGGTTAACATCCCCGCCATGTCCCAGCGATCGTTTGCGCTAGCCCTCGCCGCGGTGTTTGGGGCCGTCCACGGCAGCGCAACAGATCACGGCGCGTTTGCAAGTCGAACGGATTCGCAGGACGCGCTCGTCCTGCTGGCCCACGACGGCGAAAATTTCGCACCCGCGGGTGCGCTCAAAGTAGGGGGCCCGCCAGTCGTGCTCGCGCTGGCTACGCGCCAGACGGTGCAGCCCCGTTCGGTCGCGCGACGGGACGGACACACCCTGCGGGTGCCCCTCGCCGAAGCCGGGCCGGATGCGCGGCTCGCGGTCGAAGTCCTGCGTGTCGCGCACCCCGAACACCACTTCGTTCTGTGGGCCGAGGACCCGACCGCGGACCTAGGCCCCGCCCTCTATCGGATCGCCCCCGTCGAGTTGCCCCGCTCCGCCGCACGCGGAGACCAGACAAGCGGTGCGGGCGCAAGCGCTTTGCCCGCGCTCGCGCGGGCCGATGGTGTCGTGGAAACCGCGCCGCTGTGGGTGGATCCGGGCACGGACCGCGGCGACTTCATCCTGTTCACGATCGGCGGCACCCAGCGCTCGGGCGAGGGCGAGCCGAGTGGCGGCGAGTTGCGCCTGCGGGCTCCGTCCGAGGAACGACCGTGGCTCACGGTGCACGTCGCGGCGCATTCCCACCTCCTCGTGCCGGCCCCCGCGGCGCCGTTCATTGTCGAGGGCAGCGCTGCGCTGGACGGGCTGCAGATCGTGAATGCCGCGCCGGTGCCCGCGGCGGATGGTTTTCCCCTTGAGGAACTGGCGCGCCGCACGGCTCCCCTTTCAAACACACCTTGGCAGTGGCGCCGCGCGGGCCTGGGTTCCCCCGTTGGCGTTCCCGCAGCGCTGCGCGAACGCGGCCGCGAGCGTTTTGCGCCGCTCGAGCCCGGCACGCTGCGCGCCGGAATGCTGGAGCTCCTGTTCCGCGCGCCACCCGCTGCGCCCGAGGGCGAGACGTACACCCTTGTGGCGCGTGCAACGCAGGCGCAGGGAGTCCGGGGTGTCGCGCTCATTTATCCCGCCGTGCAAACACCGCGATTTGCCGAACGCGCGGCGGAGCTCGGCCTCCGCGCGGTTCACTTCGAAGGACCCGACCTGCAGCTCGACATCCGCCCCACGATGGGGCCCGGGATGGCGCTCGGTGATGTGAACGGCGACGGCCTGGTCGACCTGTACCTGGTGCAAGGGGGCGGGCGCGAGGGCAGCGAAGTGGAGGGCAATCGACTCTTCCTCAACCGCACGCAAGGCGCTGTGCTCGCGTTCGTCGACGGCAGCCGGGCGGGCGCGCGCGACACCGGCCACGGCATGGGAGCGCTGTTCTTCGACGGGGACGGCGATGGCCGGCTCGACCTTTATGTTGCGAACTACGGGACCGACTCCCTGTGGCACAACCGCGCGGCGCCCGACGCGATCCACGGATTCGAGTTCGTGGACCAAAGTGCACAGGCCGGGCTCGTGCACAACCTGTGGAGCGCCGGAGTCGCGGCCGGCGATCCGGATCGGGACGGCGACCTCGACCTTTATGTGGCGAGCTACCTTGAATACGACCCCGCCGGGATGCCGGACGCGGCGGGTGCTTTCCTGCGCGAGGATCCGCCCGCGATGTTGCCCTACGCGTTCCCGGGCCAGCGCAACGTGTACCTGCGCAATGAATCGACACAGGGCAGTCTGCGCTTTGTCGATGCCACCTTGGAGCTCGACATCGTCGATGCGCAGGGACGCGGGATGCAGCCCGTGTTTTTCGACTTCGACCGCGACGGCTGGACCGACCTCTACGTCGCCAACGACGTGAGCATCAACCGCCTGTTCCACAACCTGGGCGACGGGCGTTTGCGGGATGTGGCGTTCGCGGCCGGCATGGACGACCCGCGCGGCGGCATGGGTGTCGCCGTCGGTGACGTCGACGGCGATGGCGACGAGGACCTCGTGCTGACGAACTGGCAGCTTGAGTCCAACGCGCTCTACATCAACCACCTTTGGGGTGCTGGCAGTCAGCGCACGCGCGTGCCGAGCTTCCGCGACCTCGCCATCGAGAATGGCATCGGGCGTCCGAGTTTGGGGGTTACGGGCTGGGGTGTGGTGCTCGAGGACCTCGACGGCGACGGCGACCTCGACCTGGCCGTCGCCAACGGCTACACGAGCCCCGACTACGAAAGCACGGGTATCTGCGTGGGCCAACCTTGCCACATGTTTGAGAACGACGGCGAGGGGTCGTTTGCGCAGGTGGACGGTGAGTGGGCTCCGGACTTTGCGCGCCGCAACCCGTGGCGCGCCCTCGGCGCCTGCGATTTTGCGCAGAACGGCGCGCTCGACCTCGTGGTGACCGCGAACAACGGCCCGACGGCGTTTTTCGAGAACACGGTTCTGAGCGCGCGCTGGATCGGCGTGCGCCTGCGCGGAGCGGGGAAAAATACGCATGGAATCGGCGCCGAGGTCACTGTCGTCGCGGGCCCGCGGATCCTGCGCCGCAGCCTCGTCGCGGGGACGAGCTACCTCGTGGGCAACGCCCCCGAGCTGTGGTTTGGCCTTGGCGAACTCGAACCCGAACACATCGAAGTCCGCTGGACGTCCGGAGCGCGCTCGACACATCCGATCGAAGGGATCAACCGGTTCGTCGTGATCGAGGAACCGGCGCGATGACCGCGCACTCCCGCGACGGATTGGGCCAGCCCGCGCCGCTCGACCGCATCGCGCTGCTGCCCGTCCTCGGCATCGTCGCCGCCATCCTGGGAGGACCGGTCCAGTCGGGCGACCTGTGGTGGCACGTGCGCGTGGGCGACTGGCTCCGCGCGAACCTGGCGCTGCCGTGGCGCGACCCCTTCAGCCACACCGCGGGCGACGACCTCTATGTGCCGCAGGAGTACGGCAGCCAGGTCCTATTTTCGCTCGTCGACTCGATCGGCGGTGTGGGAGCACTCAAGGTCCTCGGTGTACTGCTGGGCGTCGCCCTGATCCTCGTGTTCGAGAAAATTGCGCGCCGCCGTGTCGGGCCCAGTTGGGCGGCGGCCCTGGCGGCGGTGTTCGCCGCGGCGTACGCGATCAAGTGGGAGCTGCGCCCGCACTTGTTGTCGAGCATGGTGCTCCTGTGGATGCTCGACCGGCTGTTCCCGCCCACGCCGCAAGCGAATTCCGGACCGAGCGCACGAACGACGCTGGTCCTCGCGCTGGTCACGGTGGTGTGGGTGCAACTCCACGCCGAAGCCGTTTTCGCGCCGATGTTTTGTGCGCTGGGTGCCATCGCCGCCGCCGCCGGCGCGCTGTACGACCGGGCCGTTTTGGGCCAGCGCCCGGGATTCGGGCCCCTCGGCCGCTGGCTCGCGGCAACCGCCGCAACGGGCGTCGCGAGCTTCGCTTCGCCCCTTGGCTGGTGGCCACACCGCTACGCGCTGTTCAAGCGCGAGATCCCTAAGCTCTACATCGACGAGTGGTTTCCCGCGTGGATTGCGCCCAGCGATCCGCGCTTCATGCCGCTCGACGGCAGGCTCGCCGTGTTGCTGCTCGTCCTGCTCGCGCTCGCAGGCGTTGCAATCGCGGATGGCGCGCGCGCGCGCCGCGCCCCAAGCGGACTTCGGCGGGGTCCTTCATGGGAGCGCCTCGCGCTGCTCGCTGCCTGTGTGTTTTTTGCGCTGACCGCGCGCAGGTACCTGTGGCTCCTGAGCCTGCCGCTGGTCGATTTGCTGTTGAGCGCGCGCACCGCGGCCGCCCAGGGTGCATCCGGGTTTGGGGCGCGGCTTGGACGCTCGCGGTCCGCACCCCGCGCGATTGCCGTACTCGCTGCGCTGCCGCTCGGCCTGTCGCACTTCGCCGCCAACACCACCGATGCCTTCTTGGAGGGCCGCTACACCGAAGCCGCCGACCGCCGACTGTTCCCGGTCCACGCGGCCGCGCTGCTCGCCGAATGCGGCCCGGCAGGCAACCTGTTCCACCCCTACGACTGGGGCGGTTACCTGCTCTACGTCCTGGGCGAAGACAACCCGATCTTCGTCGACGGCCGCACGACGCTGTTCGAGCGGATCATCCCGGAGCGGTGGCGCGCGGAACGCGACCCTGACTATGCGCGCCAGGTGTTCGCGGCGCGCGACGTGCGCGCGATCGTGGCACGCCGCCTGATCCTCGGCACCAACCCACCCGCCGCCTACCGACCCCCCGACGCCGACGTGGGCTGGGTCCGGGTCCATGCGGACGCGCTGGCCGAGCTGTGGATCCGCAGCGATCAGACGGACGCGCTCGCCCGCTACTCGGCCTGGTACGCCCAACAGGGCGTACCCTTCGACCCCGATCGGGGTTTCGTGGAGCTCGCAGCGTGGATCGCACGCCCCGAATGGCAGTCAGAGCGCGACCTCGTGCCGGCATCCGTCGCAAAACACCTGGCTCCGGCCGTCGCGGCCGCACGGGACGCGGGCGCAGGCGACGCCTCGAACAACGACCCTGCGCCGTGGCTTGAGCTCGCCCGCGCAGCCGACGAGCGGCGGATGGGGCGCAACGCGCGGTGGGCGCTTGCGCGCTACCTTCACGCGCGCTCCCTCAGGGAACCGGGATTTGATCCGCGGCCGTATCTCGAGCGCCTTGATCGCGAGCCCCCGCGCGCGCTCATCGAAAACCTCAGCCCGCGGGCGGCAGGGCCCGCGCGCGGACAGGATTGAGGGAGCACCGGGCCCCCGCTTTCGACTCCCAAAACCCTTCGCCCTTGCCCCCGGCCCCCGACCGAGTGAACCTCTGCCCGATGGCGCCGACCCCCGCGAATCAAAGTTTGGCCCCGCAAGCCGCCGAGCGCGGTTTGGGTCGGCCGGTGCTCGCGGTCCTCGCGGTGCTCGCGCTGGCGCTGGCGATCTTCACCAAGGACGGCGCAGGGTCCTGGGCGGACGCATCGCGCCTGGCCACCATCGAATCGATCGTCGAGCGCGGCACCCTGTCGATCGACGACAGCACGTACTTCTGGCAAGGGGACAAGGTCCGTTTCGACGGGCAGTATTACAGCCACCAGCCGCCAATGCTGGCGCTCCTTGGCGCCGGCCCCTACGCGCTTTTGAACGGTGTCTTCAACCTGTCGATCGACAGCGCGGCGACCTACCGCATCCTGACGCTCGTGCTCGTCGGTGTGCCGGTGCTGGCGGGGGCCTACGCGCTCGCGCGGTTGCTGCGTGGAGCGGGATTGAGCGCGGCGTGGACCGCCGTCCTCACGGGGCTTGCCGCGGGTGGAACGATCCTCTTCCCGTACGCCCTCGTGCTCAATCAGCACGGCCCTGCTGCGGGCCTTGTCCTCCTGGCGCTGCTCGCCATCCAACGGTTGCGACCGTGGACGGCGGGGCTGCTCCTGTCGCTCGCCTGCACCATCGACCTCACGGCGGTTTTTTTTGCCCTGGCGTGCGCGATCCCGGTGTTCCTCCATCCGGGCGGGGGCCGCGCCGGTGCGTTCGGGATTGCGCGCTACGCCCTGGGCGCGCTCCCGCCGCTCGCGCTGCACCTTGCGATCAATATCCGCGTCGCGGGTGACGTGCGGCCCTTTGGACTGCACACCGAAGCGTTCCGCTATCCCCTGTCGACGTTCCTTTTGCAGAGCCTGACCGGCGCGGTCGAATCCCATCGGGCCGGCGAAGTCGCGGGCTACATTCGGACGGGCCTGTTCGGTGAAAGCGGCCTGTTCCTGTACCACCCCTGGCTCCTCGCGTGTCTCGTGTGCTTTGTCGCCGCATTGCCCGTTTGGGGCCGGCCATCGCCGTTTGCGCGCGGTCTCCTTTGCGCGGTCCTCCTGGGCAGCCTCGCAGTTGCGGCGTATTACTTCACCCAGTCGAAAAACCTCGGGGGATCGGCGTTTGGCATGCGCTGGTTCGCGGTGTTCGCGCCAACCCTCGCGCTCTTTGCCGGTGCTTGGATCCGCCAGCGCGAGCGCGCAGGTTCCCCCTGGCGCCCACCCACCGCGCTCGCGTCCGTGCTGGCGCTCCTCGCCGTCGTGTCCGTTGCCGGGGCGGCGTTCGGAGCGATCAACCCGTGGGCCAAGTTCAGTTGGAACCACGCCACGTCGCCGTTGGGCTTGACGGGAGCCTCCGAGGCGCCTTTGACGCTCAAGGAGCATTGGCGCCGGGAGTTAAAACGCATCCGCGTGCGCGAACCCATCACCCAAGAGGTCTTCGAGGCAAAATACGGCACCTTGCTCGACCAGTACCGCCGTTTTTATCTGCAACCCACACCCTGGCTCGCTCCCGAACAATCGCGTGTGTTCGTGCGGCGCGGGCTCGACAAACTGCTCGAAGTGGCTGCGGTGCTCGACGAAGAAAGCAGCTCGAGCTACATCCGCCCGCTCGCCCACTTTTGGATCGGCAAGTTCCACGCCCAGTTGCAGGATGTCCCGGCCGCGCGCCGGAGCTTCCAGACCGTGCTCGTCCTGCGCTCGAACTTCCCGGCGGCACGCACGGCGCTCGACAACCTGCCTGCGGACGGCGAATGAGCCCGCGATTTGATCGGCGTCCGTTTTAGGGTCCGCGTCAGCGCGGGTCGACAAACGCCGCCTGGCCCGCGCGCACCCCGATGCGGTAGCGGCCCGTCGCAAACTGCAGGGTCTCCGCGTACGGCGGCCGCGCGATCAGCCGCAGGGCGATGCGCTCGCCCGGCGCGATGGGGCGCGGTGCGTCGGCCTTGAGCAGAAACGCCGGCGCGCCGGCTTGGCGGTGCGGCGCGGCCGGCAGCACGACATCGCGCAAAACCTCCTGGCCGTCGATCCACAGGTCGACCGTCATCGCGCGTTCGAAGCCGACCGGCCGCACGTCGCGCACGGGGATCAGGATCCGCGAACCCGCGCCCCAGACTTCGATCCAATGGGCGTCGTCACAGAGCAACCGATCGCGGGGGGGCACACCGCGGCGCTCCACCCAGGGAAAACAGCCGACCTGTGCGGTCTCGAGCGGGGGGCGCTCCCGGAAAAACAGCGCGAGCGGGGGCAACCCGACGAGCGCCAGCGCGGCGAGGGCGGCGCCCAGACAACCGGCCCGCCGCGGATCGAAAGCCCGCGGCACGTCCGTCCGCGGCCCGGCGCCGCGAACGAGTCCACCGAGCCCCAGCCCGATCAGCAGCGCAATCGGGTACGCCGCGCCATGTTCCAGGAGTGGGTGCCCGAGCTGCACGTTGACCGCGAGACCGATCAGCGCGCCGGGAACCACGGCGTTTTCGAACGCCTCGGCGTCAAAAAGACCGGGAGCGCTCGCCCGCGCCCGCACGGTGGCGCGCCATCCGCCGCAAAGCGCGAGCAGCACGATTGCGACACCCAGCGCCGCACCCAGAAGACCCTCCTCGGCGCTCCACTGCAGCACCTGGTTGTGGGCGTTTTCGTGGCGCGGATTGAACGCGACCTTGCGCTTTGGGTCGTGCACGGTCGCAAGCGCGCGCGGGAAACTTCCAAGACCGTGCCCAAAAAGAGGCTCGCGGCCGGTCAGCTCGAGCGCGCCGATCCACGGCCCCGAACGATTTTGGCGCAGGTAAGCGATGGCCGCGTCAAAACGCAGGATGCGCACCGCATCCTCCGCATAGCGCGATTGGGACGCGATCGCGCCCACCGTCTGCGCGGGCAAGACCTGAACGGCCGCCACCGCTGCGACAACCGCGATCAGCGGCACGAGCACAAACGGCGAGCGCAGCATGCGCCGCGCTCCAAGGGTTGCGACGAACGTCGCACCGAACGCGAGCGCCGCACCCCCCAGCGCCGCCTTCGAGCGCGACGTCGTCAAAAGGAACACGCCCGCCGCAAACGCAACGGCGCCCAACGCCGCCACGCTTCCACGGCCGGCGAGGCTGCCCGGCGCCGCGCGGCGCGCCAGCAAGCGATGGGCAAGGTGCCCGGCGGACAACGCGGCGGCGAGGGGCAACCAGACGAGCAGCGCGCTGCCGAGCGCATTGTTGTCGAGCAGTGGCCGGTGCATGCGGCCGAGGCCAGCGTCAACCCGCGCAAAGAACGACTCCCCGCGCCATAGGGACGCGCGCGCCATCTCGATCCACGCCATCCCGAAACCGAGGATCAGCGCGAGCGCCGATGCGCGGGCCGCCTCGCGCAGAAGCTGTCGACCGCCATCGAGGCGCTCGAGCGCGAGCCCGAGCGCGACGGCAACAACTGCCAGCACCTCAAGCCGCAGGAACAGGGCGCGCACGG
>JBBRWC010000004.1:0-87987 GCA_038246255.1 Planctomycetota bacterium | reverse complement strand
TCGCGCTCGCCGCCGCCGCTTTGCTCGGCAGTTGTCTTTTTCAGCGCGACCAACCGGGTGTCTTGATCGCGTCGACACCCCCCGGTGCGGTCGTCCACGTCGACGGGCGGGACTCGGGTTTTTCAACGCCGGCGGCGCTCGATCTGCCCCGCAGCGCGTGGCACCGGATCGACCTCTACCTGGCGGGATACGCGCCCGCGACACGGCTCCTGACCCCGTCCCAACGCACGACGGTGGTGCCCTGGACGGACGGCTACCTGGGCGTCAGCACCTGGTACTTCCCGCTGTTCCTCGAATTTCAGTGGATCGTGTTCCCGGTGCGCGTGGACGACAACCTCGCGCCCGCGCGCATCCACGTCCGACTCGAGCACCTGGGCGAACGCGATTGAGCGGCTCCGCTAGGGGGAGCACGTCCCGCCTTGCCGGCGGTCCGCGGCCGCCGGACGCCGTGCTCTTCGACCGCGACGGCACGCTGATCACGGAAACCGGGTATCTCGTCGATCCGGACCGGCTCGTGATGGTGCCCGGCGCCGCGGAGGCTGTGGCGCGCTTGAACCGCGCTGGGATCAAAGTCGCGCTCGTCACAAACCAAAGCGCGGTGGGGCGCGGTTGGCTGACGGCAGCGGGCCTGGACGCCATCCACGCGCGCCTCGCCGAACACCTCGCGCGCGCTGGCGCGCACCTCGACGCCATCTACTCGTGTTTTGAGCACCCCACCGAAGGAGTCGGCGCATTCCGGCGCGAATCCCCCCGCCGCAAACCCGCGCCCGGCATGCTGCTCGAAGCGCTCGCACACTTACGTGTCGCCCCCGAACGCGCATGGGTGGTGGGCGACGGCGCCCGCGACCTGATCGCCGCGTCGCGCGCCGGCTGCAGCGGCATTCTGGTTTTGACGGGCAAGGGCGCCGCCGAGCGCGCCGCAACGACGAGCGCGCTGGGTGGCGCCCCACCCGTGCTCACGGACGTGACCGAAGCCGTGGACTGGCTGCTGCGGAACGATTCGCGCAACGACTGACTCCGGAAGCCGCGGCGCCGTGGCACAGATCAGTCTAAAAAGGTCCATGTCGCGCCGTAGCGCGCGGGGCCCTCGAACAACTGTGTGAGCAGCTGGTTTCCGGGTTCGCCGTCTTCGTACACCCAGCTGGTCTCTGCGCGGTACGTGTGTCGGAAATCACCCTCGACGCGGTAGGACAAGGGGCGACCTCGGGCGACGTCCCACAGAATCTCGCCCTCCAGCTTGAGGCCGAGCGCGTTGAGTTCCTCGACGGGATCTCCGTCCCCGTCGTTGAAGTCCAATTGGGCAGCGCCCTTGCCTTGACCGACCATACCCAGGACAGCGACGACAACCCCGAGCTCTTCGCGCGTCCCGGTGAAGGTCACGGTGAGCTCGCCTTCGAAGGACTGTCGATACTGCCGCCAGCGCTCCGTCTCCTTCTCCGGCGCGCCTTCGCCGTCGCCGGGCGTCCGCATGTGCAGTTCCCCCGCCGGCTTGACGAGTTGCACGAGTGCCTCCGCCTCGACCTCCCAGGTGTCGCCCGCCTTCACTTTACCCGGGGGCAGGAACGCCGCGAGGTCGCAGCGGGCGGCGAGGTCCGTCAAGAGCGCCTCGTCGAGCCGCTGCTTGTCATCGCCATAGAGCGCTTCCCACACGCTCCGTCCGCGGTCATAACCAAAGAGCACGGTCCGCTCGTCAAACGGGCTGTTGGCCCGGGTCTTGCCACCGTGGTCTTCGCCGTCGTAGAGCCACTTGAAGTCGACGAGCGCTCCGACCTTCCCGAAGCGTCGAACAATGGCCGTGGGTCGGCCCCCTTCGCACGCGCGGTACTCGTCGGTGAACCGGACGCTGAGGTTGGTCTCGTGCTCCATCTCCTCGTCCTCGACAATGGACTCGTCGTTCAGCAGGAGGAGCTGCTCCGTCATCGTCTGCGTGACCTTCGACGTGAACTGGAACGAACACTTCGTCCCCGGCTCAAGGCGCAGGTTGAGTGCGGTATCGGGCGCGTGCGGGGAGGCTCAAAGAAGGCCGGACAGCAGAATCCCGTGAAGGGTGCGGCGAAGTGCGTGCATGGTCGTGGTTGTGGAGGGCGCCCGATCCGGCGCGCAGGGCTGCCGATGCCGCCGGATTTTAACCGCGCTCCTGCGCGAGCCACCGGACGGGTTCGAAGCTGTTGCGAGCAGAGCGCGCCGACAACAACCTGGTGCTGGAGGGTCTTGCTCCCGACTGTCAGGCGAGGTAGCGCGACAATACCGGCGCCAGCTTTTCGACGACGATCAGCGGCATGTGTGTCCAGGCCTGGCGCAGCCCGCGGGTTCGCGGATTCGAAGGTGTGAAGCTCGGCAGACCCTTGGCGCGGATCAGGGCGTAGCGGTACGGCAGGGGCTCGGGTTTGAACCCCTGGTGCTCCTTGAAGCGGAACGCACCCGAATCCCCGCGGCTGCGGCAAAAGTCGAAGGTTTGCAGGCCGGCGGCGACACACCATTCCTGCAACGCCATGTACATGAAGTTGCTGGCGCTGAAGTCGCGGTCGACGTCAGGTGCGCTGCCCGAGTAGTAGGCGACGAGCGTCGAGCCGTGCACGAAGCTCATCACCGCAGACAAGGGTTGGCGCTCGCGCACGACGAGGTGGACGAGCAGCCGCGCGCCGAGCTCGTCGCGCAGCGCCTCAAACAGACCGACCGGCAGCGCGGGCGAGCCCAACAAGCGTTTGTTGCGAATGAACAGCCGGTAGAGGTCGTCCAGGTACCAGGTCCCTTCGACGAGCCGCAGTCCGTGGCGTTCGCGCGCCTTGCGGGCCTCGGCGCGCGCCTTCTTGGGCATGCCTGCAAGCACGTCTTCCACACGCATGGGCAACGTCTTGCGGAACGTCCAATAGAGGTCGCTCGGCCCGAGCCCCGGGTTGGGCGGAGGGTCCGACGCGCAGCGCAGTTCGAGCCGCCCCACACCCTCCGAGCGCGCCACCGCGATCGCGCGAGCGACAAGCGCCGCTTCGATCGACGGCTGCTCGCCGATGGGCCCGCCGTAGGTCGCGTACGGCACCGAAACGTGGTTGGAGCGCCCGAGGATCGATGGGGTCCGTACGAGCGGCAACACGCCGACCAAACGCTCGCCGTCGAATGCCCCCAACTCCCGCGGCGCGTGGCCGAACACACGTTCGATGGCCCGGCGCCAGCGCGCGGTGTGGAACGTGGTGCCGCGCGGGTGCGTTGCGACGAATGCGTCGCGGCGCTCGTCGTCGGCGGACACCAGCGAGCGGATCAAAACGGCGGGTTCGCTCACTCGTAGATCCGCTCGACGCGGTACTCCTTCAAGTTGCGCGCCTGGCTGAAGATGATGATTTCGCCGACGAGGCCAAAGCCGATGATCTGCACGCCGAGGACGATCAGCAGCACGCCGAGCAGCAACATCGGTTTGCCCGAGAGCGGCTCCGCATAAGCGAGCTTCTGGAACGCGAGTAAGGCGCACACCGCGCTGCCCATCAGCGCGAAGATGCCGCCGAGCGTTCCGAAAAACCGCAGCGGCTTGAGCGTAAACTTCGTCAGGAACATCACCGCCAGGATGTCGAGGAACCGGCGCAGGTAAACACCGACTCCGAAGAACCCGGCTTTGCCCCATTCCTTCAGGTGGCGGACCTTGATCTCGAAAACCTTGTAACCCTGGCGGTAGGCGATCACCGGCAGGAAGCGGTACATGTCGCCGTAGATCGGAATGTCGTCGAGGACCTCCCGGCGGATCAGGCGGAAGTAACAGTTGAGGTCGTTGAACTCGCCGCGGATGATGCGCCGGATGACCCAGTTGAACAGCGACGATTGGATGCGGTTCAGCACCGGGTCGACGCGCGGATGGCGCCAGGGAATGACGAAGTCGGCGCCCTTGTCCATTTCCGCAAGCATCGGACCCAGCTCGAGGGGATCCACTTGCACGTATTGCGGCGACGTCAAAAGTACGCGGCCGAGCGCACGTTCGTAGGCCGCCGAAAGGCACACGGATTCGCCGAAAGCGTTCTTGAACAGGATCGTTTTGATCCTCGGCCCGAGCCGCGCGCGCAGTTCCTGGACGTGGTTCCACGCGGTGCCGCGCACGCCGTCGAACACGAAGATGATCTCCCACGTGCGGCCCTGGGCGTCGAGCTCGTTGCCGAGCGCGCGAGCCACGTCGGCCACCTCCGCTTCGGGGCTTTGCACCGGGACGATCACACTGACGTCGAGCTGTTCCGTCGGCGCTTCGACGGCATCCGCAACGCCGATTTCGACACCCGACGCGTGGACAACGCCCTCGAACGCGCCGCCGGGCAAGGGCCCGACTCCTGCTCCGCCGGCGGGCCCGCCGGCACCGGAGTCCTCGAACATGGGTTGCCTGGACGACATCAGTGGAGCTCGTTGAGGATGCGGCTCAGGGTCCCGCGCCGGTGCATGCCACTCGCTTTGACCGCAAGTTCGCCGAGCAGCCCGAGAAGGGCAAAAAACACCATCAGGATGAAAACGAGGGTGACGCTGGAGACGAGCACGAGCTCGAGGTCGTTGATCGCGATCGGCCCCACCGCGGTTTGGGCTTCGGGGTCGGGGTTGAGGCTGATGAGGCCCACCGCCGCGAAAAACATCCCCACCGCGAGGAAGCTCAGGCTGATCATGCCGAAGTAGTGCAGCGGGCGCTGGGAGAAATGCACGATGAGCTTGATCGAGAACAGGTCGAGCAACACCCGCGTCGCACGTCCGAGACCGTACTTGCTTTGTCCGTACCGGCGCGGGCGGTGGTTCACGACGAGCTCCGCGATGCGCGCGCCGCTCCCGGCGCTCATGGCCGGCAAAAAACGGTGCTGCTCCGCGTAGATCGACATGCTCTTCACGAGTTCGGAGCGAAAAACCTTGAGCGTGCAGCCGGTGTCGTGGATCGGCACGTCGGTGACCCACGCGATCAGGCGGTTGGCGATTCGCGAGGGCAGGCGGCGCAGGAAGAAGCCGTCCTCCCGACGCCTGCGCCACCCGGCCACGATGTCGTAACCCTCTTCTAGTTTCGCCACCATCGCCGGGATGTCCGCGGGATCGTTTTGCAGGTCGCCGTCGAGCGTGACCACGAGTTCGCCCGCCGCCTGGTCGAAACCGGCGGACAGCGCCGCCGTTTGACCGTAGTTGCGGCGGAACTTGACGACGCGCACGTGCGCATCGCTCCGGCGCAGTTCGAGCATGACTCTGAGGGAATGGTCGCGGGAGCAGTCGTCGACGTAGATGACCTCCCACGGGACCTCCATCGAACCGAGGGCCGCGGCGATTTCCCCGTGGAGGATCGCGAGGCTCTCCTCCTCGTTGAAAATCGGCACCACGACCGAGATGCGCGGGCCGACCCGGGTGGCACGCCGCGCGGGCCAGGTCGACGCGGCGCCCGACGCTTCGCCGGAGTCCGAAGCCGACGGTTGACGGGCGCCGTCGCCCGCGGGACGGCGCGGTGTGGCTGTCGAACCGCCCCAGGAGCGGGGACCGTTGGGGGCGCGGGGGTCGGGCGGCGGAAGAGGGGGCATTGCGAGGGGCCGGGGGAACGGGACCGGGTCATCGACCGAGCCAGCCCGCGGCCTGGGGGGCGCAAGGTTAACGAACGGGCGGAGCGATTGGACCGGCCCAGGGCTTGGACGGCGCTTCGGAGTGGGAGCCCTTCCTGTCGAAACGGATGGACACCCGCGTCCGCCGCCCCACCCGCCGATCCCCGCACCCCGCCCCGTGGAATCCGAAACCCTCCTCCTCGTCGGGGCCGACCCGAGCGCCTTCGGCGGCCTCATCGAGCGCCTGTGCTCGGCCGGCCACCGGGTGGAGCACGCGCGCGGCCGCGCGGCAGCAGAAAGCGTCCTTCGCGGTGGACACATCGGTCTCGTGCTCGCGGAGCTGGAGGTGCTGGGGACCGAGGGTGTGGCACTGGCCGCGGGTGCTCCCGGGGAACCGGCCATCGTGCTGCTCGAATCCTTCGGCAGTGCCGAGGACGCACTCGAGGCGCTGCGGCGCGGCGCTAGCGCGGTGCTCTCGCGGCCGCTGCCGGACGGGCAGGTGTTGCTGGCGGTCGAGCGCGCGCTCGCGAGCCGACGCCTCGACGGCGAAAACCGCCGCCTGCGCGAGGACCTGGGCCAGCGTTTTGAGCTCGCCAACCTGGTCAGCGCGGATCCGCGCATGAAACGTGTGTTCAGCCTCGTCGAAGCCGTGGCGGACACGCGGGCGAACCTTTTGATCGAAGGTGAAAGCGGCACGGGCAAAACGCGCCTCGCGCGCGCCGTGCACCAGTTGTCGTCCCGCGCCGACGGCCCGTTCGTCGAGGTCAACTGCGGAGCTCTGCCCAAGGACCTGCTTGAAAGCGAACTCTTTGGCCACGTGCGTGGTGCGTTCACCGGCGCCGTTCGGGATCGGGAGGGCAAGTTCGAAGCGGCGCACGGCGGCACGCTTTTCCTCGATGAAATCGCCACGGCGAGCTTGGAGCTGCAAGTGAAGCTCTTGCGGGTGCTCGAATCCCGGCGCTTCGAGCGTGTCGGCGACGAAGTGACGCGGGAGGTCGATGTGCGCATCATCGCCGCGTCGAACCGCGACCTTGCCCTCGAGGTGGCGGCCGGGCGCTTCCGCGAGGACCTGTACTTCCGCATCCAGGTGGTTGCGATCGAGCTCCCACCCCTGCGCGAGCGGCCGCTCGATATCCCCCTCCTCGCGGAGCGTTTCCTCACGCGGTTCACGCGCGAGCACGGACGCGAAGGACTCAGCCTTTCGCCGCCCGCCCTGCGCAGCCTGATGGCCCACGAATGGCCGGGCAACGTGCGCGAGCTCGAGCACGCCTTAGAGCGGGCCGTTCTGCTGGCCGCGGGCACGTCGATCGCCGTGGAGGACCTGCCGGCGGCGCTGGGACGTGTGCGCGCGGCGGCGGTGACGGACTCGTTGCACGGGTTTGCCACGGGCGCGCCCCTGGGCCCCCTGCGCCGGATGCTCGAAGGACCCGAACGTGCGATCCTCCAGCGCGCGCTGGCCGCCTGCGGTGGGTGCCGCAACGAGACTGCGCAGCTGCTCGATATCAACCGCACGACACTCTTCAACAAGATGCGCAAGTTCGGCCTGCTATCCTTCCCCACCCGGGCTGTCCCGGGGGGTTCGGCCGAAGCGCGATGAAGACCTCCACCTGGATCCTCCTATTGCTTGCCCTCGCCGCCATGGCGGGAGTGCTGCAACTCCTCGGGGGAGGCCGTTCGAAGCTGCCAATGGACCTGGTGGCGAGCGCCCGGTCGCGGGTCGCGGGGCCCAATCCGGATTTTCGCGCGGCGCTGCGCGAGTTTGACCTCGCGGTCGACCGGGCCGAGGCCCGCGGCGATCCCGACGAGCTGGCCGGGGTGTTGTGCGAGCGCGCACGGTACTTGCAGGAGCGCGCGTCGTACCGCGAAGCGCGCCGGGACATGGAGCGCGCGCTCGAGCTCGGTGCAACTCCGCGCAGCGAGATCAACCTTGAGATCGCTGTCCTGTGCATGGTCGCGGGCCAGAACGAGGACGCGCTCCAATACCTGAGCCGCACGCTCGCAGCGGCTCCGGACCACGGTGGCGCCCATGCGGTGCGCGGACGTGTGCGCGCGGCGATGGGCGAGAGCGAACTTGCGGCGACCCGCAAACTTCTGCGCGAATTTCTCGCAACACCCGACGCGGCACGCGCGAACGTGCTGATCAACCGCGCGGCGGCGCTTGAGCGTGGTGAGCGCGCGCGGCCTTCCCTGTTGCTCGCCATCGACGACCTGCTCCCCGCGAACCGCCGCGACGAGGCCGAGCAGGTACGCCGTTCGCTCGACGTCGCTTCGGACGCCTTTGCGGACGCCCGGGAGGCGTTCACACAAAGCCTGATCCCAGGTGTGCGCGGAGATGCGGTGCTCGGGCTGCTCGACGCTGATCTGCGCGCAGGACGGCCGGCGGACGCGGTCGATTTTGGCCTCGCCGCGCGCTTGCACCCGGACGTCGAAGCGGACGCACGCACACTGCAGCGGCTTGCGAGCGCGTTGGAAAAGGTAGGGCGCGAGCGCGCCGCCGCCATCTTGCTCGAGCGCGCAGTCCGCTCCGGCCGTTACCTCGAAGCGTCGTTTCTGCCGACCTGGTGTCGCATCCTCTACGCTGCCCAGGAGTGGCCGCAGCTCTTTGCCGTCGCGGGCGACCTCTCCGGTCGAACACCGGACATCGAAGCCCTGCGCGCCGACCGCGCCGCGGCTGATTTTTTCCTCGGCGCGGCGGGGCGTGTCCTTGGCCGCAAGGGCGTGGCGCAGTCGTCGCTCGCGCGCTTTGTCAGCGGGGCCGGCGGCGACCCGATCGAAAACTCTCGCGGGATCGCGTGGACGTGGCTCGCCGAAATGGAGCGCGAGCGCGGCGACCCGGCGGCCGAACGCCGCGCGCTCGAACAGGCGACGCAGGCGAGTCCGGAACTCAGTGGCGAAAACTGGCTGCGCCTCGCGGACCTCTCCGAGAGCTTCAACGTGTCCCCCGCCACGCCACTGCGCCAGCAGACGCACGGCCTGCGGCTGCTGCCAGAGCGCGTGCCCGAACTTTTGCCCGCCTGGATAGCCCTGGGTGCGCGCACCTTGGTCGACCAGGGGCGCGACGTGGAGCGGATCTACACCGAAGTGGTCGCATCCGGCCGGTATGTCCCACGGGGATCGCCGTCGCCCTTTGAGCTGTGGCGCTTTGCGGAACTCCACCGCGCCGCCAAACGCTGGTTCGGCGTTGCGGCGGCGTGCCGCGTCCTGCTCGAAGAGTACCCGCGTTTCCTGCCCGCGTTCGACCTCGAGCTTGAGGCGCACCGCGTCAACGGCAAGGTCGAAGAGCAGGTCGACATGCTGCTCGAGCGCCTCAAGTTTGTCGGGGATCGCGCCGACACGCTCGCTGAACTGCGGCGGCTGCACACCGAAACGCGTTTGACGCCATCCCAAGAGCTCGACCTCATGCGCCTCGATCCGCGGCACACGGGGGTGCTCGCTATGGCCGCGGACCTGCTCGGAGCGAACCAACCCGCCGTTGCCGCGCGGGGTTTGACCGTCGCCGGTTTGAACGAGCTCGGCGACGCGGGCCGTGTGCTGTTCGCTCGGAGCCAACTGGAGCTCGATCGGCCCAAAGAAGCCATCGACGCGCTGGAGGCGGTGGCCGAGGACTCCGAATACTACACCCAGGCCCTCGGTCTTGCGGTGCGCGCCGCGCTTGAGCTGGGTGACACGGAGTTGCTCGACGCCAAGGTTGCCGCCAGCAGCCGCGCGCTCGAGCTGCACAAACCGACACTCCTTGAGTTGATCGACGAACTTTTGGTCCAGCGCGAGTGGCACCCCGCGTGGACTCTTTTGCACGAACTCGATTCGCGGCTTGAGAGCCGCGGTGGTGATGTAACCCTGCGTGTCGCGGTGGCCGCGCTCATTGCAGGTGAGCGCGCCGCGGCGCGCGAGGCTTTGCAGCGCACGGGCGCATTCCGGCCCGACGGCAGCCCCGAGCTCGGACGGATTATCTTGAGCGCCGTGGAGGGCAGTTGGTCGCGACTGCCCGGCAACGTGCGCGACCTGCGCCGCACTGCGTTTGATGCAGCGCCGCTGATCGATGTGGTGCTCCTTGCGCTCGAGGAGCGCACCGACGCCGCGCTGCTGCGCGCCGAACAGGCGGAAACCGAACTGCAGGTCGATCCCCGCTGGCCGCTCGCGCGGGTGGCGCTCGACGCAATCGCAAAACGTCCGCTCACGCTGCCTGCGGACTACGGCGAAAGCGCCGCAACGGAAACGCGGGCGTTCCTGCTCGGCACCGAGGCCGCGCGCCGCGACCCGCGCCAAGCCCTCGTGCTGCTTCTCGCCTTGGAGGTTCCCGAGTGGAGCCTGTGGGCGCTCGCCGACCTGCGCTCGCTCGACCACGCGGTCTCAGGGCGCATGTGGCCGCTCTATCTTTCAACGTTGGCGGAACAGCAGCTCGTCCACCGCGTTGCGTTCCGCAAGCTGCTGCTTGAGCTGACGTCGCGCTTTGCCACCTTCGCGCCCGGTTGGGACCTTCTGGAGCGCGCCGAGGAAGAGCGCCTCGAGCGCCTCGACCACCCGGATCTTTTGCTCCTGCGCGCGCGGCGCCGTGCGGCATTGGGGGGAACGACGGCCGACGCGAACGTCGAAGCGGACCTCGCGCGGGCTGCGCAGATGGCAACGCGCGGCGACCTCGCGAATGCGCGGGCTCTCGCAGCGGCGGCGGTAGAGCGCTCGCCCGCGGACTTGCCGGCGCGCCTTGCGCTCGCCGGGATCGAAGCCCGCGCGGGCGACGTGCACGCGGCCATCGTGCACTACGTCGCGTTCTTCGAGAACGCCCCGTCGGGGGTTGCGTTCGACCACGTCCCCGAGTTCATCGACCTCGTAGAAGGCGCGGAGCGCCGCGGACTCATCCCCGTGGGTGCCCTCGTCGACGCCCTCGTGCGTTTGAATGCGAAGTTGCCCGCGGACCCCGCGGTGGCGCTCGCCCGCGCGCGGATCGAATTGCGTTTGCGCGCGGACGCGCCCGTGCTGGCACTCGGCCGCGCGTTCCAAGCGCTCAAGGAGTTCCGCGAGCGGACCGACCACGCGCCGCTCGAGTTCCTGCGCGCCGGATCGGCGCAAAGTTGGCTCGAGTTCCACGCTGACCACGACATGGAGCGCGCGGAACGGTTCGTGGAGGAGGAATTGCGGCGCAGCCCGACGAGCGTAGCGCTGTGGGTCGTCCAAGGTGCGCTGCTTGAGCGCCGCGGCATGCGCAGCGAGGCCCTCGCGCACTACGAGCGGCTGCGCGATATGGTTCCCGATCCGCGCGTGGCGTTGCGCACCGCCGCGCTGCTCGCCGAAACCGGCGCGGACGTGGCGCGTGTGGAACGTGAACTCGAACGTGTCCGCGCCCTCGAGCGCCGCCCGCAGGACGACCCGGAACTACAGTTCATCCGCGCGACGTCTTACGTCCTCGCCGGGCCCGGTTTGCTCGATCAGGGCCTGCAACTGCTGGCGGGCCTGTGGAGCACGCGCACGGGCCGCGCCGCGCAGATCCCCATCGCCGAACTCGGTCGGCGCTTTGGCGCCAGCCTGACCCACCGCGGACTCGCCGCCGACCGGGACCTCGCGCAGGAAGTGCTGCGCACCGCGGCCGCCGCGGCCGATTCCTTCGAGGACCGCGTGTTCCTGGAGCGCATGGCGCGCATCGCTCGCCACCTGCCGGTGGTGCCCGGCGCCGAAGTCGCGGAAGCCGAAAAACCCTAACCCGGGTTTTTCACCAACTTTCCGATCGGACGGCCCAACCGGCGGCCTTCGGCCGCCTTTCGCCGTCTGACGGCACTTTGCGACCACGGGCGTCCCTCGTTGACCTGTTCAAGGTCGACTGTGGATCCCGCGGCCGCAAAGCACCACCAGGCGACAACTTGGGCTCGTCTGCTCGAAAACCTGACGAATAGCCCGGGCTAAAGAGCTGCCGCGGCGCAGACCGTTTAGACGCTGGACCGCGGGAGCGCCCCTTCGCGCTCGAGAACCTCGCGCAAACCGGCGAACTCGAAGCGCTCGAGCAGCGCCTCCAGCCGACCCAGGGTGCGGTCGAGGTTCAGGTAATGGCGAAAGCGCGCGGTTTTCCCGGCGTCGACCCGCGGCTGGCCAGGGTCGAACTCCCAAGGATGCAGGTAGAGGCACGCCGGCCGCCCGCGTTGTGCGCAGTTCGCAACGGCCCAGCGTGTCAGCGCGCCGGGCAACAGGCGGAAATACCCGCCACCCCCCACCGGCCAGTTGCGCCCGAGTCCGCGCACGGTCGTGACGGTAAACTCCACCACGTTCTTGCCACGCGCGGTCACTGTGCTGATGCCCGGCTCGAAATCCGGCACGCCGTAGGTCGGGTGGCGGATGGGGTGGACGCTCGAATCGTAGTGGTAACCGCGTTCGGCCAAGACATCGAAGGCCCACCAGGTTGCGCGCGTCAGCGTGAACGTCGACGCCCTGAAACCGACCGGTCGCGGCGCGCCGGCGGCGATCAGCGCGGCCTCGGTCGCTTCGAGGTCGCGCACAAGGCCTGCGGGGCCGAGTTCGCGAAGGAACGTGTGCTCGTAACCGTGGCTTGCGATTTCGTGGCCTCCGTCGAGGCAGCGTCGCACCATGTCGGGACGCCGCTCGGCGATCCAGCCCAGGAAAAAAAACGTCGCGCGGGCGTTGTGGCGCTCGAGCGCGGCGAGGATCGCGTCCATGCCCACTTCCAAGCGTGAGGGCACGGTTTCCCAACTCGCACGCGGGAACTGGCGCGTGAAGTTCGCGACTTGGAAGTACTCCTCGACGTCAAACGAAAGCGCGTGCAGGGAACCGGGGCGGTGCAGGTTGGCCATTGCGTTCGAAAGGGTCGGGCGTTCCGCCGGGATCAACCGCGCTGCGCACGCGCGGCGCGTGCCAGCTCAACGACACGCCGCGCGTTGCCCGCCCACGAGAGGTCGGCAGCAAGGACGTGCGCGCGGGCCGCACGACCAAGCCGCGTGGCGCGCTCGCGATCGCGGGCGAGGGCGACCACTGCCGCGGCAAAGGCGTCGGAATCCCCCGGTGGCACCAGCCACGCATTGGTGCCGTGCTCCAGCACTTCGCGCAGGTTGGGTTGATCGGGTGCGACGGTCGCGAGTCCCGCGGCCATGTACTCGTGCAGTTTGAGCGGCGAAGCGTAGGCGTTGATGGCGGGGACGAGCGCGACATCGAATGCCGGTAGGAGGCGCGGGATCGCCCCGTGCGGGCGGCGGCCGACAAAATGGGTGCGTGCGCGGACACCACGCTGCTCGGCGCAGGCGACCAGTTCGGCGTGCGCCGGGCCGTCCCCGATGAGCACGAGCTCGGCGTCCTCGAGGCCGGGTTCGAGCAGCGCATCGATTGCGAGGTCGAGCCGGTGCCAGGGCCGGTAGTACCCCACAAAACCGAGGACCGGGCCGCGCTCGTCCGGCGCCAGGCCCAACGCTGCGCGCGCGGTGGCCCGCGCCACGGGATCACCCGGTTCCGCGTACGCCGCGATGTCCACGCCATTGGGCACAACGGTGATGCGCTCCGGCGCGACGCCGTACTCGATCAGCATGTCGCGCAGCACACCCGTCACGGGCAGTACACGATCCGCATGAGTGAAGATCCAATCTTCCGTGCGGCGCGCGAGTCGGGGGAACGCAAGGCCGCGGGTTTGAGTGAGCTCCAGCACCATCGGCGAGTTCACTTCCAAGAACAGCGGGCAGCCGAGCACACGTGCGGCGCCGATGCCCGCGGTGTTGCCAAACGCGTAGCGCTCATAGATCACATCCGGAAGGAGCGCCCGTCCCGCGGTGACGATGCGGCTGCGGGCGGGCGAGCTGTAAGCGTATTCGGCGAGTTCGCGCATCCAACGCGGCAATCGGCCGACCCAGCTCCAGCGGGATCGCTGACGCGCAATCTGCGCTTCGCCGCCCCCTGCTTCAACGCCATCGGACTCGCCCTGGCCCACCAGGCCCACTTCCTCGACGCGGTGGCCGAGGGTGCGCAGGGCGCGCTGGAGCGAGCGGATGTGCACCGCTTGCCCGTCCTCCGCCTGGGTGCGGTGGTGGTAGAGGAACCTCATCTGGAACCTCGGCGGCGGGCGAGAGCTCCTTCGAGCACACCCTCGAGCGTGGCCGCGGAACGCTCCCAGGTCAGTCCGGCCACCGCGGCGCGGCAGCGCTCGGCCGACGGTGGCGATTTCAGCAGTCGCGTGAGCTGCGCACCGATCACACCCGGATCGCGCGAGTGGACCAGGCATTCGGGCAGTTGGGCGAGAAGCTCCCCGGTTCCGCCGGCATCCGTCGCGAGCACGGGGCAGCCGCTGCTGAGCGCTTCGAGGACGACGTTCGGTCGGCCTTCGCGGGAACTCGTGAGCAGCAACACGTCCGCGGCAGCGTACCAAACGGACAGCGCGGCGGCGTCGGCCGGCGCAAGGACATGCACCCGATCGCCAAGTCCCAAGGCTGCCGCGCGAGCCTCCACGTCGGCGGCCAGCGCCCCGCGACCGATAAACACGAGCCACGCATCGGCGGACGCGCCGCGCGCGAACACTTCGAGCGCAAGCAGCGGATCCTTGCGCGGAATCAAATGGCCCACGACGAGCGCGATCGGGACGTGCTCGGGGAGCGTGCCCCCGCGCAGCAGCGCAAGTTCGCCCTGCGCGAGCTGTGCGCGAGCTGTTGGGCGGGGACGCGGCCGAAAAAGATCGGAATCAACGCCGTTTGGCACGAGTTCCGTTCGCCCGCGGCCCGCAAGTCGGTCCATCGCCGCCGCGAGGTCCAAACTGACCGCGATGCGCGCGTCGGCACGCGCGAGGGCCGCAGCGAGGAGCGGCGCAAGGCGGCGGTGCTGCTCGACCTCGAGCACATCGCTGCCGCGGCCGCTGACCACAAATGCGCGGCCCTCGGCCTGCGCCCACGCGCGGCACATGGCGGCGGGCCATGCGTAGTCGGCGACCACGACGTCGCAGCGTTCGCGATCATCCTCGAACGGGCGCAACGCGCGCTCCGCCGCCATTGCGAACGAACGCGCGTTGAAACGCGGCACCCCTGGCACGTGCAGGTAGCGCGGCCGACGCACCGTCAATCCGCCGCGCACTTCTTCGGCGGGCATCGCCGCGAACTCCGCGCGTTCGCCGTGCGCCAAACCGGGCGCGATCCAGGGCACCGGGCGAACCACGACGACACGGTGGCCACGCGCCGCGAACGCTTCCCATCTTCGCTGCGCAAAGATTCCTTCACCCGCTCGCGCCGGTGCCGGAAATAGGGATGTCACCACCGCAACACGCACGTCAAAGGCCCGCCAGGTCGTCCACGCCGTACTGACGGCGCCAATGCTCAAAAACGAGCAGCGACCACAGGAGCCGCCCGTGGTCCCGCGCGCCCGCGCGGTGCTCCGCAACTTTGTTCGCAAGGATGTCGGCGCGGAACCATTTGCGCGGCAACGCCGCCAGGGCATCGTCGAGAGGTGCTGCCAACGGTCCCGCGAGCCACGCGCGAAGGGGTGTGTCGAAACCGCGTTTGACACCATCGAGGACCGTGCTCGGAAGCCGTGGACGCAGCGCTTCGCGGAAGGCAACCTTTCCACGCCCCCCGCGGACCTTCGCGCGCGCAGGCAACGGCGCAAACCGCTCGACAAAACGGTGGTCGAGCAGTGGCACCCGCACTTCCAGCGACACTCCCATCGAGGCGCGATCAACTTTCGCAAGGATCTGGTCCGGCAGGTACGTGTGGAAGTCCGCGTACTGGGCGCGGTAGAGCGGATCGTCCAAACCTGGACGTGCATAATGCACCGCGAACGCGTCGAAGGGGTCGTGGTTCGCGAGTGCCGTCGCGAGCTCAGGGTGCAAAAGCTCGAGCGCTTGTGTACGTCCGAGCACACTGACGCTGCGCCAGTACGCGGCGGCCGGGTCGTCGGCGACGTTGGCAAGAAACGTGCCCGCGCGCATCCAACGGGGGAGGCGGGCGGAGCGCGGCCAAACGGCGCCGAGCGCTCCCGCCGCGCTGCGCCCCACGCCACCGATAGCCGCGCGCGCCCGTTGCTCCGCGGCGTCGTGCACATAACGACGGTAGCCCGCGAAGGTCTCGTCGCCGCCGTCGCCCGAAAGCGCAACCGTCACGTGTTCGCGGGCCATCTTTGAAACGAGCCAGGTTGGCAGGCACGAAGGGTCTGCGTGGGGCTCGCAGAAGATCGCGGGAAGCTCGGCGAGGGCGCTCAACGGGTCGGGGCGCAGCACCTGTGTGTGGTGCACGGCGCCGAGGCGCTGGGCCGTCCGGCGCGCTTCGTCGATCTCGTCGTGGCTGCGCTCCTCAAAACCCACCGAACAGGCGACGACCGACGACGCGCTCTGGCGCGCCATGCTGTCCACCACCGCGCTGCTGTCGATGCCACCGCTCAGAAACGCGCCGAGGGGCACGTCGGCATCCATGTGCTCGTGGACAACCCGGTCGAGCCAACCGAGCACCTCGTCCCCGCTCGCCTCGGGCGTATGCCGATCGAGCGGCAGGTCCCAGTAGCGCGCCAACTGCGTCGTGCGGCCCGCCTCCGCGACGAGAGTGTGTGCCGGGGGCAAACGGTGCATACCCTCGAACGCCGCCTCTTCGCCGCCGACGTAACCCTGCACCAAATAGTCGAGCAGCGCGGTCCCGCGCAGGCGCCGGGAGACAAGTCCACTCGCGAGCAGCGCCTTGGGCTCACTACCAAAGATCAGTCCCGCGCGCGTTTGCGCCCAAAACAGCGGCTTGATGCCGAGCCGGTCCCGTGCGAGGACGAGCTTCGGCGTCGGTCCCCGGCGGTCGAGGATCGCGGCGACAAACATGCCGACGAGGCGCTCGGCGAACGCCACGCCATGGCGCGCGTACAGGTGCGGAACCACCTCGCAGTCCGACCCCGAAGCGAAAACGGCGCCGTCGCGCTCGAGTTCCGCGCGCAGGGCGCGCCAGTTGTAGATCTCCCCGTTCACCACCGCTGTGATGGCGCCGTCGCCGAGGACGAAGGGCTGATATCCCCCCACGAGGTCGATGATCGAAAGGCGCCGAAAACCCAGGCCCCCTCCCGCGCGCACGTCGAAGCGCCCGTCGTCGGGCCCGCGGCGCACGAGCGCCGTCGCCATCGGCGCGAGGATGTCGAGGGACGGTGTCGCGCGCGGATCCGCACTCAAGATGCCGACGAATCCACACATCAGAGCGTTCCCCCGAGGCTCGGGCTGCGCTCGAAACCGACCGGCTTGACCGCGCGGAGTTCTCCGCGGCTGCGCGAGCGCGGCTGGCCGATCGACGGATCGTCCATCTCCGTGTGCGCGAGGCGCCCAAACAGCGCGACAACGGCAAACCAGTGGTAGATCAGGTCGAAGTGCGCGCGGTTGAGGAACGTGCTGCCGACGAGGAACGTGACCAGGGTGGCCTCGAATAGGGTGCAGTAGTGCAGAATCCAGCTGTCCACGTAGATGCGCCGCGCACGCGCGCGCACACGCCAGACGGTCCAAAACGACCCCGCGAAGAGGGCCAAGTAGAGCACGAGGCTCGGTGTGCCGCACTCGGCCCACATCTGGATGTAGCTGTTGTGGGCGACCTTCGCCCCGGAGCCGTCGAGGACCTCCGGCGACGGGTTGGGGTCGTAGAGCGCGTAGTTCGGCCGGAAACCCTGCAGCCCCACACCGAGGATCGGATTGTCGAGCGCCATCCGCACACCGACGCCCCAGGACTTGAAGCGCGATTGGGCCGAGCCGTCTTCCTCGTACTCGCCGATGGACGCAAACCGGTCGTACATCGACTGGGGCATCACTATCAGGAAGACCCCGGCGGCCACACCCGCGGCGACGAAACCGCGCCAGCGGAAGGGCGAACGCCACAGCATCACGAACGCCCCGGCGATCAGCGACAGGAGGCCGCCGCGGGAGTACGTGAGCAACACGGTGAACATGCACAGCGGCACCATCGCGAAAAATGCGCGGCGCAGGACCGGGCGACGCTCGCTCTGGGCGACACAGAACAGCATCGAAACCGTCATTGCGATGGCGAGCGCATAGTCGTTGTTGTCCGCGATCATGCCGCCCGGTCCCTGGATGATGCGACCCCGGAACAGAGTGAAGATGGCCCACATGCCGTCCTTGATGCCGTAGAAGGCAAAGGACAGCGCAATGATCCAGACCACGAGGCGCAGGTGTTCGCGCGTTTTCACGACGGCCGTCGTGAACACCGCGATGCCGATGATCTTGATGAACTCGAGCACCCGGTCGAACTGCAGTGCTCGCTCGACGGGTGACAGTCCGTCGGAAGCGGCCGCGCTCACGATCACGATCACAACCATCGCGACCATCGTCCAGACGCGCCAGTCGTTCAGCAGCCAGCGGTCCCGGCGCTCGGCCACAAATCCGGCGACCATGACGATCGCGACGTAGTAGCTCCAGCGCATGTCCCGGGCGGCACCCCACGCCAGGTCCTGGACGCGCATGTAGGCGAGCCAGGAGAAGGTCAAGAGGCCCACGTACGGCCGCCTGAAGCTGACCGGGATCAGGCTCAGAATGACCAGGGAGACGATGAGGTCGCGCATCGTGCCTCGCCGCGCCAGCCGCGTCCGTCGGCTGCGTCATTGGCGGCTTGCGCCGGCCCGCAGTTCAACGCAACTGCTCGCGCAGATCCTCCAGGGTCCGGACGACGCCCGTGCTCAGCCGCTCAGGGTGCGAGGTCCACATCCACACGAACCAGTGCAGGCCCCCAAGGAGCAGCACCGTCGAAAAGAGGACGACCGTGCGACGCAGCAGGCGCTCGCGGCGCACCGCGCGCGTCGGAACCTCCTGAATGACACCAAGGACCGGCACCGACAGGGCGCGCGCGAGGTCCGTGGGTGTTCTGAAGCCCGCCTGGGTGAACTCGAGGATGCCGGCGATGGCGCCACCCAATCCGAGACCGGCCAGCAGCGACAGCAACCAAATCAGGCCCGGCGTGGGGCGGACGGGCTCGTCGTCGGCGCGGGCTTCGGTGGTGATTTCGTAAAGCTGGGTCGCGCGCCGCAGGATTTCCAGCGACTGTTCCTGGAGCAGATATTTGCGCTCGATTTCGTCGAGGCTGTCCTGCTTGAGGTCGATCGTCGCCTTGAGCTGCTCGAGCTGCAAACGCAGGTCGACACGCTCGCGCTGGCGCGCGCCGTCGCGCTCGATCTGGAGTTTCAAAAACTCGACGTCCTGTTTGAGCTCGGCCTCTTCGGCGCGCGCGGCGGCGAGATCCAATGCGAGCGACTCGCGCGCCGGGTTGGGTATCGGCTTGTAGGCGATTTCGCCGCGCCGCTCGCGGCCGCGCAGGGTTTCGATCTCCTCTTCTAGCCGGCGGATCTCCGCTTCGGCCTTTTGGTGCTTGGGATGCTGGAAGCGCAAACCCGTTTGCAGCTTGCGTTGGGCCGCAATCTCCGCCTGCAAGCCATCGATCGGGCCGTTGAAGGCCTCGGCGCCGACTTCCGTAGGTTCGGCCAGCGTCACCGGTGCTTTTTCCCACTCGGTCTGTAGGACGGCGGCGTACGCGCGCTTCGACTCTAGGGCGCGCTCGGCGGCCGCGAGTTGCACTTCGGCTTCCGAGATGCGCTCAAAGAGCGGGTCTGGCGGTGTGGAATAACGCTGATTGCCACCGAGCTGGTCGATGCTGAGGCCGCTGGCTTTCAACTTCTCACCGAACTCGTCGTTCAAACGGCGCAGTTCCTCGTGCAGCTCCCGACGCTGGTCTTGCAGGACCTCGCGCTCCTTGTTGCGGTTCTGCTCATCGCGCTGGTAAACGTCCTGCAGCCACAGGACGACAAGTTGCTGCAGGAACTCCTCGGCGCGGCGTGGATCGCCCGCCTCGAACGTGAGGTCGATGAACGTCGAGCCTTCGTTCTTCGCTTTCGGCTTGACGAAGACCCCCAGTCGGTCCTGGAGCCGCTTGCGGTAGCGGTAGCGCTCGGTTTCATCGAGCTGCTGGTATTCCGGCCACTCTAGACCGTCCAGGACCTTGCGGATGCGGTTGTCCTGCATCACCTGGTACACCGCGTTCTGGATCTCGCGCGCGCCGGAACCGGCGAGCGGGTCCCCGAGGAACGCCGCGTCTTCGACGCGGGTTTCGAACACGTTCACCTGGGCTTCCGCCTTGTAGACGCGCGGCAGGAACGCCGCGAGTGCGATGCCCAGGGACAGCACGTAGAGCGCCGGCACGAGGATCTGCCACTTGCGCCGCGCCAGGATCCCGAGGAACTCCTGAAGCGGGCTGCTGCTCTCGAACTGGGCGGTCATCGGGCGCTCGGAAGGTGGCGGGGCGGGGCCATCAGAAGACCCCGAAGTTGCTGTTGTTGTTGAGGTTGCGGTCGAGGTTGTTGAGCTGGATCAGGCCGGTGAATACCTGCTGGAACACGGTCGTGAACGGTGTGATCAGGGCGGCAAGGAAACTGCCGAGCTGGGCCAGCAACGTCGGGGGCACGACGATGATGTCGCGCTCTTGAACGAGCACGTTGTAGGTCGAATCCCCGCGTTTCAGGATGTCCCTGACGTTGAACGTGAGGATCAAAGGATCGCGCGGGTCCGCGCGGATGATCCGCACCCGGCCGAGGTTTGCGCGCGTTTTGTCCGGCCCCGCTTCCAACACGGCTTCGAACACCGTCAAGTTGCCCGGGAACGTTCGCTTGCCCTCGGAGCCCACCTCGCCGTAGACGAAGTAGTACTTCGCACGCGTCTGGATCCGGACGACCTTGATGTCCGTGCGTTCGTAAAAGGGCGCGAACTTCTGCGTTAGGAGCGCCTCGATTTCCGTGCGGGTCATGCCCGCGACGGGGACCGCGCCCACCTGCGGCAGGATGACCGTGCCATCGATGTCGACCGTAGCCGTGTCGTTCAGCTCCTCGTTGTATTCGTCGCGGTAGGTGAACGAATCCGAGAGCGTGACGTAGTTCTCTTGCTCGGGGTTGCCGGAATAGCGGGACCCGAACCCGTGTGTGTTCAGGTACTGCAGAAGGCGTTTGTCCGGCGCCGTCGAACACGCCGCAACCCACGCCGCGAGCAGCACGAGGGCGAGAGTGTGGAAGCGGATTCGCGGTCGCATCGGTTGCAAGGGAGCGTTCGGATTCAGGCGCCGTATTGGCGGGCGTAGTAGTCGCGGTAGGCGCCGCTGCGCAGACGCTGCAGCCACGCATCGTTGTCGAGGTACCAGCGGACCGTGACGGGCAGCGCGTCCTCGAAGCGGAAGCGCGGCTCCCACTGCAGGGTGTCGCGAACCTTCGTGGCGTCGATCGCGTAACGCCGGTCGTGGCCCGGGCGGTCCTTGACGTACTGAATCAGGCTTTCGGGGCGATCCAGCTCCGCGAGGATGCGGCGCACGATCGCGATGTTTGGATACTCGTTGTTGCCGCCGATGTTGTAGACCTCGCCGGTTTGACCGCGCTCGAGCACCGCCAGCAGCGCTTCGCAGTGGTCGCGGACGAACAGCCAGTCGCGGACGTAGAGCCCGTCGCCGTAAACCGGCAAAGGTTTGTGCTCGCGGGCGTTGGCAATCATCAGCGGGATCAACTTCTCCGGAAACTGGTACGGCCCGTAGTTGTTGGAGCAGCGCGTGATCGACGCTGGAAAACCGTGCGTGTGTACGGCGGCGCGCACCAACAGGTCGCTTGCGGCCTTGCTGGCGGAGTAGGGCGAGTTCGCCTGGATCGGGGTGTCCTCGGTGAAGAAGCCCTTGTCGCCCAGCGATCCGTAGACCTCGTCCGTGGAAACGTGGACGAAGCGCGCAACGCGGTGCGCGCGGCACACGTCGAGCAGGTTCTGCGTGCCGACGACGTTGGCTTCGACGAACGGCAAACCCGATTGGATCGAGCGGTCGACGTGGCTCTCCGCGGCGAGGTGCAACACGTGGGTCGTGCTGCCCGACTCGATGCGGGCGAAAGCCGCCTCGATCTCTGGGCGCTTGACGATGTCGGTTTTGACGAACGTGTAGCCGGGATGGCCCTCGACACCCGCGAGGTTGTCCAGGTTGCCCGCGTAGGTGAGGGCATCCAGGTTGAGGATCCGCCAATCCGGGCGAACCTCCCGGAGGAGGTGCACCAGGTTGCTGCCGATGAATCCGGCTCCTCCGGTAACGACGACGGTCGTGCTAGTCATGGTCAAGGCAATAGGGCGGTGGTTCTAATGGCCCGCCGCGAGCGCGTTGGGACCGTGGCGTTCAAGGAAGTTTGCCAAGGCGTTGCGCCAGGGTGCCAGCCGACGCCCCCGCAGGGTGGCGAGCTTGTTACAGTCGAGCACGCTGAAGGCGGGCCGTTGTGCCGGACGCGGGAACTCAGCGGTTGTGCAGGGCCGCACCGCGATCCCGCGGACACCGGCCATCTCCAGCGTGGCTACGGCGAAGTCGTACCAACTGGCGCGCCCTTCGCACGCTCCGTGGTAAACACCGGGCACACCCTGGCGCAACGTGTCCCATAGGGCGGGTGCGAGTTCCAGGGTCGATGTCGGGCTGCCGACCTGGTCCGCGACCACGGTCAGCTCGGGCCGCTCGGACGCAAGACGCAGCATGGTGCCCGGGAAGTGCGCGCCGCGCGGGCCGTAAAGCCACTGCGTCCGCACGACCATCGCCCCCGCGGGGTGCGCGGCGCGGGCCGCCTCTTCGCCCTCCCACTTCGTCAGACCGTAGACCCCGAGCGGCGCCACCGGATCGCTCTCCAGGTACGGTCGGCGGGCGGTGCCGTCGAACACGAAGTCCGTGCTGACGACCACCATCGGGATCTTTGCCGTGGCCGCGGCGCGGGCGAGCAGCGCCGGGGCGTGGGCGTTGACGCGGCGGGCGAGGTCGAGCTCGGTCTCAGCGCGGTCGACCGCGGTGTAGGCCGCGGCATGGATCACGCCGTCGAACGGTCCGTGCTCGGCGAACAACCGCCGCACCCCCTCTTCCAGGGTGAGGTCAAAACCCGCCGCGACCACCGCCGGATGGCCCGGGCCACCCGGAGTGAGGTCCGTGCCGATGGCCGCGACACCCTGCGGCGCGTCGAGCAGCAGTTGGCTGCCGAGCATCCCAGCGGCGCCGGTGACGAGGACGCGCCCGGTCGCCAAACGGTATTCAGCGGCCATACTTCGACCCCCCTTGGGCGTGCTCTTCGCGGTACCACTCGACAAAACGCTCAAGACCGTCCCGCACGCTCGTGTGCGGGTCATACCCGAGGCGCGCGCGGGCCTTAGACACGTCCGCGAACGTGATTTCAACGTCCCCGGGCTGCGTCGGCTGGCGATCGACGAGCGGCTCGATACCACACACGTCGCCGACCATCGCGATGAGCTCCGCGAGGCTCGTCGTCTGGGATTCACCCAGGTTGTAGATCTCGTACCCCGCGCAGCGGTCGAGGGCGCGCACCACACCGTCGACAATGTCGTCGATGTACGTGTAATCGCGGCGCGTGGAGCCGTCGCCGTACATCGGAATCGGTTGGCGCGCCAGCACCGCGCGCACGAACTTGTGGATCGCCATCTCCGGGCGCTGCCGCGGTCCGAACACGGTGAAGAAACGCAGCGCGGAAATGGGGATGCCGTAGAGGTGGTTGTAGGTGAAGCAGTGCAGCTCGCCGGCGCGCTTTGTGGCCGCGTAGGGCGACATGGGCGAGTGGATGTCGTCGGTCTCGCTGAAAGGCACCTTGTCGTTCGAGCCGTACACGCTGGAGGACGACGCAAAGACGAACCGCACCTGCGGCTGGCGCTTGAGCTGTTCGAGGATCAAAAGCGTGCCGCGCACGTTGACGTCCTCGTACAGCAGTGGATCGAGCAACGAGGGGCGCACGCCGGCCATCGCGGCCAGGTGAATCACGGCGTCGAAACGCTCCGTGAACAGGCGCTCGATCAGCGCTGCGTCGCGCAAATCGCCATCGACGATGCGCGCGGCACCCAACCGGGCGGCGTTGCGCCGTTTGATCGACGCATCGTAGAAGGTGTTGAAGTTGTCGAGCACGACGAGCTCGTCGCCGCGCGCGAGCAGATTCTCGGCCACGTGGGACCCGATGAAACCGGCACCGCCGGTGAGCAGGATGCGGGCCATCGGATCACTCCACCGTCACGCTCTTGGCGAGGTTGCGGGGTTTATCGATGTCGCAACCGCGCAGGTTGGCGATGTGGTAGGCCAACAACTGTAGCGGCACGACGTTGAGGATCGGCGAGAGCCACTCGGACGTCGTCGGCACGGGGATCGACTCCTCCGCGATCTGGTGGCTCAAGCGGTCCGATCCCACGCTGATCACGCGCCCACCGCGTGATTTGACCTGTTCGATGTTCGAGCGCACCTTGTCGGCCACCCGCCCGTAGCTGTTGATCACGACGGTTGTCATGCTGGGTTCGACCAAGGCGATTGGGCCGTGTTTCATCTCCCCCGCCGGGTAACCCTCGGCGTGCAGGTAGGAGATTTCCTTCAGCTTGAGCGCCCCCTCGAGCGCGATTGGGTAGTTGATTCCGCGGCCGAGGAACAAAAACCCCTTGGCGTTGCGATGGCGGTCGGCGAGGTCGACGAGGTGCGCGAGGCTTTCTTCCACGAACAGCGATTCGAGCTGCGGACGCAAAAGCCGCAGGTCCTCGAGCAGCTCGCGCCCGCGCTGCGCATCGATCGACCCACGGGCGCGGCCAAGCCGCACGGCGAGCAAATACGCGGCCACGAGCTGCGCGACAAATGCCTTCGTGCTCGCCACGCCGATCTCAGGCCCCGCATGTGTCAAAATAGTCGCTGCCGACTCGCGCACGAGCGAGCTCGACACGACGTTGCAGATCGAAACGGGCCGGGCGCCGAGGTCACGTGCGAGGCGCACGGCCTCGAGCGTGTCCGCGGTTTCACCCGACTGGGAGATCGCCAAGGCCATCGTCCCAGGCACCAGAACCGGCCCGCGGTAGCGGAACTCCGACGCGTAATCCAGGTCCACGGGGACACCGGCGAGGCCTTCGATCAGGTAGCGCGCGATGTAGCCCGCGTGGAGCGCGGTCCCGCAGGCCACCACCTGCACACGCGTGACCCCAGCGAGTTGACCGTCGTCCCAACCCTCACCGCCGAGCTCGACGTCGCCGCTCTCAAGCCGCAGGCGCTCGAACGCGGTGCGCGCCAAAACGTCGGGCTGCTCGTGGATCTCCTTCAGCATGTAGTGGGCGAAGCCCCCCTTGCCGACGGTCTCCGCGTCCCACTCGACGTGTTTGGATGTGCGCGCTAGCGGAACGCCGTCGAGTCCGACGACGTGCACTCCGTCCACGGAAAGCTCGGCGACGTCACGGTCCTCGAGGAACACGACGTCGCGCGAGTGGGCGAGCAGCGCGAGCACATCCGATGCGAGGTACGTGCCGTTGGCACCGCGCGCCACGGCGAGGGGCGGCCCGTGGCGCGCGCAGACAATGCGTCCGGGCGAGCGCGCCGAAACAGCAGCCATCGCGTAATAACCCTTCACCCGACGGAGCGCGCCCAGCACGGCGTCGAGCAGGCTTGCGCCTTTGTCGACCGCACGGCCGACGAGCTGCGCGAGCACCTCGGAGTCGGTCTCCGAAAGGAACTTGGCGCCTTCGGCCTCGAGTTCGGCTTTGAGTTCAAGGTAGTTCTCGATGATGCCGTTGTGGACGATCGCGACGCTGCCTTGTCCCCCGCCGTGGGGGTGGGCGTTGTGGTCGACCGCGAGGCCGTGCGTCGCCCAGCGGGTGTGTCCGATCCCCGTGGTTGAGCGCGCCGGGGGCGCGAGCGCAATGTCGCGCTCCAACGTTTCGAGCCGCCCTGCGCGGCGGCGGATAACGAGGCGATCGCCCACACACAGCGCCACGCCCGCGCTGTCGTAACCGCGGTATTCGAGCACCTTGAGCCCCGCGATCAACAGGGGTGTCACGTCGCCCTCGACGAGAGCTGCACCGACGATGCCACACATTAGACGTGCTCCGCCTCACCGACCCGGCCGCGGAAATAATCGAGCGTCCGAGCAAGGCCGGTTTCAAGGTCGACCTTGGGCTCCCACCCGAGCAGTGCACGCGCGCGTCCGATGTCCGGCTGGCGAATTTTCGGGTCGTCCTCGGGCAGCGGCTTGAACTCGATCGAGCTGCGCGCACCGGTCGCCGCAAGCACAGCTTGTGCGAACTCCAGGATCGTCATCTCGCGCGGGTTGCCGATATTGACTGGGAACTTCTCCGACGAGTGCAAGAGGCGGTAAATCCCCTCGACCAGGTCGTCGACGTAACAGAAGGAGCGGGTCTGGGATCCGTCGCCAAACACGGTCAACGGTTCGCCGCGCAGCGCCTGACCCATGAAGGCTGGCAGCGCGCGCCCGTCGTCGAGCCGCATGCGCGGACCGTAGGTGTTGAAGATGCGCACGATGCGCGTTTCGACCGAATGGAAGCGCTGGTAGGCCATCGTCATGGCCTCGGCGAAACGTTTGGCCTCGTCGTAGACACCGCGCGGGCCAACGGGGTTGACGTTGCCCCAGTACGTTTCCTTCTGCGGATGCACGAGCGGATCGCCGTACACCTCGCTCGTCGAAGCCAACAGGAAACGGGCACCCTTCGCGTGGGCGAGCCCGAGCGCTTTGTGGGTTCCAAGGGACCCCACCTTCAGCGTCTGGATCGGCAAAAGGAGGTAGTCAATCGGGCTCGCCGGGCTTGCAAAGTGCAGCACGTGGTCAAGCCGACCGGGCACGTGGATGTACTCGGTCACATCCTGGTGCAGGAAGTGGAAGTGACCGCCGCCAAACAGGTGCTCGACGTTTCGCAAAGACCCCGTGATGAGGTTGTCCATGCAAAACACCTCGGCGCCTTCGGCGATGAAGCGCTCGCACAAGTGGCTGCCGAGGAATCCGGCCCCGCCGGTGATGAGGACGCGCTTTCGATCCATGGTGGCTTGGGTGCGGTAGCTCGTGAAGCAGGGCGCGCAGCGCAGGAGGGCGGCGTGCGCGGCAGGAACAGCGGTGCGAATCAGTGCGGCGGCTCGGCCGGTGAAGCGCCGACCGACGCGCCCGTGCGCGGTGGGCCGCTCGGGAGCTCCGGTGCGGGCATCGGTGTGGCGGGGGCCGGCGCTGGAGCGGACACGGGCGCCGGTCCCACGGCCGGTCCCGCGGCGGGGCTGGGCGCGAGTGCAGTCGCGGCCTCAGCCGCGGCGGGCGGGGCTTCCCCCAGACCAAAAAACCGCACGCGCTCGCCCCGCAGCAGGGTGACGTGCACCCCGCGGCCGAAGGCACGTCCGGGGCCGTCGGCGGCGATCAACAGTCCCGGGAGCTCGTCTTCGACGTCGACCTCACCTTCGAGGGCGACGTCGAGGCTGCCGCGCTCGAGGCGCAGGGGCGCGCTCGCCGGCGGGATCGGGCCGGTTCCGGCGCCCACCAGGGGCAGGTCGACGACCTGGCCCGGGCTCAGGCGCAGCGTCTCCTCGCGGAAACGCACGGTCGCGATGCCTTTGGACTGGTTTTTGAGCCGTAGGACGTTTGGCCGGATCCGCGCGAGGACGAAGGGACCGCTGCGGCGCTCAGGATCGCCTTCGAACAGCGCGCCACCGGGCAGTTCGATCACCGTCCCCGGGAGCACGTCGAGGTTCGCGCGGGTCACCGCAAGCAACGACACCGCGGGTTCGCCGCGCTCGCGCTCGCCAATCCGCGCGGAGCCGTCGTCGAACAGGATCACCGCGATACCTTCGCGCGGCCAGATCAACTCGGCCTTGCCGCCGGCGCCGCAGTAGATCCACGCGCCGGAGGTGACACGCTCGCGCTTGGCGAAAAAGCGCATCGGGAACGCGCCCGAGGCACCCGCGCGGCGGACCTGGACGGGGTCGGAGTGGCGCACGACGAGAACATCCTCGATGCCACCCGGTTGGCCGCTGTCGCTGCCCGCGGGCAACGGATCCGTGGCTTGTGTCATCGGCGCGGGCCAGCGCTGGGTCGTGCATGACACCAGCGTCAGCGCACCGATCGCGGCGAGGACTGCGGCGAGGACTGCGGCGAGGGCGAGCGCACCCGAACGCGACCGCGCGGCCACTCAGCCCTCCTTCGGACGCATCGCGGCCGCTCCGGTGAAGTGGCGCTCGACGAAGCTGGTGTCGTGCTCGCCCGCCAGGAACTCGGAGTGGGACAGGATGCGTTTGTGCAGATCGATCGTCGTCGCAGGCCCTTCGATGATGAATTCGCCGAGGGCGCGCAGCATCGTGCGGATCGCACGCGGCCGGTCGTCGCGGTGGACGAGCAGCTTGCCGATCATCGAGTCGTAGTAGGGCGGAATGCGGTAACCCTGGTACGCGTGGCTGTCAACGCGCACACCCGGGCCACCCGGCGCGATAAAGGTCGTGATGAGCCCCGGGGACGGCTGGAAGTCGCGCGTGGGGTCCTCGGCGTTGATGCGGCACTCGATCGCGTGCCCGCGCATCTGCACGTCCTTTTGGCGCAGTTTGAGCGGCTCGCCGGCCGCGATCTTGAGCTGTTCCTGGATCAGGTCGATGCCGGTCACGAGTTCGGTGACGGTGTGCTCGACCTGAATGCGCGCGTTGACTTCGATGAAGTAGAAGTTCCCGTTGCGATCGAGCAGGAATTCGACCGTACCGGCGTTGTGGTAACCGGCGAGCTTGGCCACAGCGATCGCGGCCTCGCCCATTTTCTTGCGCATGTCCGGCGTCAGCGACGGCGACGGCGATTCTTCGACAACCTTCTGGTGGCGCCGCTGGACCGAACAGTCGCGCTCGCCCAGGTGGATCAAATGCCCGTGGCGGTCGCCGAGGATCTGGATCTCGACGTGGCGCGGGTTTTCGATGAACTTCTCCAGGTACAGCGTTCCGTCCTTGAACGCGCTCTGTGCCTCGGCGCGCGCCTGGTGGAACCCATTGAGCAGGCTGGGGTCGTTGCGGGCGATGCGCATGCCGCGACCGCCCCCTCCCGCCGACGCCTTGATCATCACCGGATAGCCGATCTTGCGCGCCCAAGAAAGCGCCGCCTCCTCATCCGCGAGCGGGCCATCCGATCCGGGCACGATCGGCACCTTCGCGCGCTGCGCGATCTCGCGCGCACGGGATTTATCTCCCAGCGCGGCGATCGTCTCTGGATCCGGCCCGACGAACTGGATGTTGCAGGAGCGACAGACCTCGGCGAAGTCCGCGTTCTCGGCCAGGAACCCGTACCCCGGCACGATCGCATCGACATCCGCAATCTCGGCGGCCGAGATCAAGGACGCGACGTTGAGATAGCTCTTTGCACTGGGTCCGGGTCCGATGCAGATCGCTTCGTCCGCCTGGCGCAGATACAGAGCGTTGGCGTCCGCCTCCGAATAAACGGCAACGGTTTCGATGCCCAGTTCGCGGCACGCACGGATGATGCGCTGCGCGATCTCGCCCCTGTTCGCGACCAGAACGCGCCGGAACATCAGGTCTTTTGAATCAGGAACAAGGGCTGACCGTATTCGACGGGCTCGGCATTCTGCACGAGCACCTCGACCACCACGCCGGCGTACTCGCACTTGATCTCGTTCAGCACCTTCATCGCTTCGATGATGCACAGGACCGAGTCGTCCTTGACCCGCGAACCAACCTCGACGTACGGGTCGGATTCGGGCGAGGCCGAACGGTAGAACGTGCCCACCATCGGACTCTTGAAGGCCACGAACCCCGGGGGCAGTTCTCCCGCCGCCGCTGCGGCGCGGGAGATCTCGGCCCCACCGGCCGCACTTGCGAAGGCCGGCGCGGAGACGGGCGCGGCTGCCATCGGGGTCGAGCTGCCCTGCATGACGTGGACAAGGGGACCCCCTTGTGTCTCGCGGCCGCCGCGGACCAGGTGGACCCGCAGCCCCGACTGGGCGTCGTCGACCTCCAACTCGGTCAGGTCCGCCCGTTTCATGAGCCGGGCGAGATGGTGGATGAGCTTGATCTCCATGGGTGGGTTCGCGCGGGGAGCGTGGGCGACGGCGGGCGAGGGGTGTGGGTCGCCGGCCAGCCGTCGGCAGCCCGATCGCGCGCAGGATAGCCGGGAGGTCGGCTGCGAAGCTTGGGAAAAGCCGCCCGCGCGGTTCTCGCTGGCTTTTTCCCGAGCTGCGTCGCTCCAGCGCCGCAAGGCGCTGGGCCAAACGTCATCTGACAGCGACTTCGCTTCGGCCGTGCCGGCCGTTTTCCGAGCTGCGTCGCTCCAGCGCCGCAAGGCGCTGGGCCAAACGTCATCTGACAGCGACTTCGCTTCGGCCGTGCCGGCCGTTTTCCGAGCTGTCAGCCAAGGTTCGCGCGCGCGTCCGGGATTTCGTCCCAACCGGCGGCGCGCCAGGTTCCCGATCGGCCGCCACGTTTTTCAAGCAGCTCGACCGCCTCGATGCGAATGCCATGGTCGAGCCCTTTCAGCATGTCGTAAACGGTGAGCGCCGCGATGCTGGCGCCGACCAGCGCCTCCATCTCGACGCCGGTCACCGCGCGGCAACGGGCCTCGCAGTAGACGTCGATCCCGCGCCCGGGGGCGAGGTGGAACCAAACGTCGACGTGCTCGAGCGGCAACCCGTGGCACAGAGGAATCAGAGTGTCGGTGCGTTTTGCGGCGAGCACGCCGGCGATGCGCGCGACCTCCTCGACGGGCCCCTTCGGGTTGCCGCCCGATGCGGCGCGCTCCCACAGCCCCGCGGGCAACACCACCTGGGCGCGGGCGAGCGCTACGCGTGGCGTCGCCTCCTTCGCACCGACGTCAACCATCCGCGCGCGTGTGCCGCGGGGGCCGTGGACAAAATGGGGCGCCCGCGCCGCGCTGTCCTCCGCGGGGCTACCGCTGCGGTCCTCAGAGCTCTCAACCATAGATTTGCAACTTTGACCGCCGCCGGAGCCGAACCCGCGACGGCCGATGGCCGATAGAGTGTCCGGATCCCCGCCCGCGGGCTTTTTCCCCGGTTTGCCGTCGTTCGTACGCCCTGGGTTCGCCGATCCTTGGGAACGGGACTCGAACGCACGCAAGGGCCGCAACTGCGTAGTGAAGATACTAGGAAGAGGGCGCGCTTCGGCGCGGCTCCGCCGATCCCGCTTGGACGAACCTATGCACCGACGCCTTTTGACCGCCGCACTGCTCCCCGCCTTCGCCACCCTCCTCGGCTCTTTGGCGCCGGTTTCGCTCGCCGCGCCGGGCCTTCTGGCGTTCTCTGCGGCGCCTAGCGCGGCCCTTCCGACGGCCCTTCCCACAACCCGTGCAGCCCAGGTTGACCCCCTTGAGGTGTTGGTCGAGCGGGAGCTCGCCCGCGCCGCCGAGCGGGGGTCCGCGACGGCGCCCCTGTGGGCGCGCGCCCTCGGCCTACGGGACGCGGCGGACGCGCTCGCCGCATCCGGCCGCGAGGGTCCGCGCCTCGACAGCCTGCTCGACAAGCGCCTGAGCGCTGGACTGGCGCCCGAGGCTCTGCTCTTGGTCGTGGCGACCCGCCTGACCGGGACGGACGTGGACCCCAAGCCGCTCATCGAAAGCCTTTTGCCGCTCGCTCGGGGCGCCGACGAGTCCGTCGCCGCCGAGGCCGCTGATCTGCTTTCAAAACCCGCGCTGCGGCGCATTGACCGCGACGACCGCTCGAAGTTCGCCACCCAGCTTTTGGACGTCGCCCGAGACGGGTCGCGGGCTCCGAACCTGCGCATCCACGCGGCGCGCGGGGCGTTCGCCCTGGGTGGTGGCGCCGAAAAACGTGCCGCGCGCGGCGAAATGCTGGCGTTCCTGCGCTCGTCGGACGCGGAACTGCGCTCGCGGGCCGCGCTCGCTCTCGCGGAAAGCGGCGACGAGATCGTCGGCGACCTTGAGCGGGAGATGGAGCGCATCGCGGCGCTCCCCGGCCCCCAGGGGGAACTCGCCGACGCGTACCTCAAGGCCGAGCGTGGCAAACGCCTGCGCGACGCCAAGCTCGAAGACTTGAAGGCGAGCTACGACAACCAGACGCTGCCCGACGAGCTGCGCCGGGTGACGGCGGTGCTCGACCTCGTCGAAGCCATGCACATCGACGGCGCGATCGCCACGCGCGAAGAACTGGTCGATGCGGGCCTGGGGGGCATCCTGCGCTACTTGGACGACCACTCCGCGTACTTCTCGCCCGAGGCCTATGCGAACTTCATCCAGGACCTGGAAGCGGAGTACGGCGGGATTGGCGCGTTCGTCGGTGAAGACCGCGAGGATGGCCTGTTCACAATCACCCGCCCGATCTACTCGGGACCGGCCTACCGCGCGGGTCTGCAGAGCGACGACAAGATCGTCCGCGTCGACGAGTGGCCCACCGTTGGCCAACCCACGGAGGACGTCATCAAGCGCCTCAAGGGCCAACCCGGCACGACCGTGCGCCTCTACATCTGGCGTCGGGGAATGGCGCCCGAGCTGATCGAGCGCCCGACCCCCGATATGCGCGTCGAAGTGACCCGCGCGCAGATCGAAATCCCCGCGGTGCACACCCAGATGCTGCCCGGTGGGGTCGGTCTCGTCGAACTCAGCCAGTTCAGCCGCGTGGCGAGCTCGGAGTTCGAAGCCGCCCTCGAGCAGCTCAAGGCGCAGGGTATGCGCGCGTTCGTGCTCGACCTGCGCAGCAACTCCGGCGGTTTGCTCGATGAAGCGGTCAACGTCGCCGACCTCTTCCTCGGTCCGAAGGAACTCGTCGTGACGACGGAGTTCCGTGAACAACCCGCGCAGACGCATTACACTCGCCGCCCGCCGGTGTTGAACAAGGACATTCCAATGGCGGTGTTGATCAGTCGCTTCAGCGCGTCCGCCTCCGAGATCGTGGCCGGGGCTCTGCAGGACCACGGCCGCGCGGTGCTCGTCGGCGACCGCTCGTTCGGCAAGGGGTCGGTGCAAAACCTGATTCCGCTGCGCGGTTACGCCGACGACCGATTTGTCGACGAAAACCGCAATGGCCGCTACGACCCGTGGGAAGCGCTGTCGATCGACCACAATAAAAACGGCGCGTTCGACTTCGCGCCGCGCGTCAAGCTGACGATCGCGCGTTACCTCCTGCCCTCGGGGCGGTCGATCCACCGCGAGTTCGATCGCGACCGCAACGTCCTCAGCGAAGGCGGCGTCGAGCCGGATGTGCGAGTCGAGCTCCCGCGCCTGGACAGTTGGGAACTCACCGAACGGCGCCGTGTGCTCGGAACCAATGCCGTTCGCCACTACGTCGACACGTGGTTTGCCGACGATCCGGCGCGCGCGCGGGCGTTGGCCGAGACCGATGGCAAGGAAACGGGCCGCTACCCCGGTTTCGACGCGTTTTTCGCGGGGCTGGGCACAACGCTCGATATGGACGACGTGCGCACGTTGGTGCGCGCTGAAGTCCGTCGACGCGTGCAGGACTTGCGCGGTGGGGAGTTCCCCATCGGCGACTTCCAAGAGGATCCCCAGATGCAGGCCGCGATCCGCGCGGTGCTCGCGCCCCTGGGAGTCGAGCCCGGTTCCGTCGCGGAGTTCGGTCCGATCTTCGGGGCGGTGGTGATGGACGACAGCGCGCCAAAGTTGGATGCGCAACTCGCGCACCTCGATCCGATCCAACGGGAAGCGCTCGCGGGCGCCCTCGATTCCCTGCGCGCGGCCCGCGCTGCGGACGGACGCCTCACGCCCGAGGAGCTCCAGCGCGTGCTCGAGCTGCTAGGCCGACTCGACCGCTGAACGGAACCCTGGCCGCCGCCGTGTTTTCAGGGCACCCGCACTGTTCAACATAACTGTCACGCGCCGAGGCGCTTGGGCAGTTCCGGGCGGTAGTCGGTGAATGCTGCCTTGATGTCCTTCCAACCGCGGAAGTCGTCGAGGGTGTCGCTCTCCTGACGCGACAGGTGTCCGTGCTCCACGAGCAGGAACACGATCTGCCCCCAATCAAGGCCGCTGCGGATCCCCCACCGACGCCAAACCGTCGGCGTCAGGGGTCCAAACAGGCGACGGCCGTGCTCTTCGAGTCCGCGCAGCACATCGCGGCCGGTGATGTGGCGCTCGAGCCCATCCGCTTCTTGCTTGCCGGCGAGTTGGATCGCGACTTCCAAGCCCTCCAGCAGGAAGCGGAACGCGTCCTGGGTGTAGCGTCCGTCGTCCAACACGATGCGTCGCAGGCGATCTTCCATCTCGGGGCTTGTGGGAGCACGGTCCTTTTGGAACGCGTTCTGTGCAAAAACTAGTCTGGCCCAGCCGCACGCGATGACGCGCCGAAAATCGGTGGTTTGGCGCAGCCGCGGATCCAAACGGCTGAAAGTCGGGATCGGCGTCGGTAGGCGTCCCGCAGCGGCGGAACTCAGCTCGTCGTGAGCGCCGCGGCGGGCGCCGCGAGCGTCAACAGCGCAAGTTCGATCACGGCTCCCGGATCTAGGTTTGCGTCGATGTCGCGCCGCCGTTCAGCCAACCCATCAAATGCCGACCGGATGCCGGTCTCACCCCGCAGGACGAGGGCTTCGATCGCGCGCCCACCGGGACCCGTGAGCGTCGGTCCGACACCCAGGGCCACCCGGCGCGCACGCGCGCATAGCAGCATCCCGAGTTCAAGGACGAGCCGCGCGCGCCGCCGCGCCTGCTGGAGCACGGTGCCCTCGCCGAAGTCCCCGCCCCCATCCCAGAGGCTTGCCGCGGCAGCAAGCACCCCGGTGCCCGCAGCGGCCGTGGGCAAAAGCACACGATCGAGCAGGTCGAGCAGCTCGAGCGCACCCTGGCGCTCGAGCCTCAGGGCTTCGCCCGGGGAATGGTCGGCGAGATCCGCGAGTGTGTGCGCCGCCGGGGCCGCGACGCCCTTTTGCTCGAGCACGGCAACCGCCACCTCGGGCCCGGGCGCCGCAAGCGCTAGACGTACGACCCGCGAGCGCACCGTCGCCAGAAGTTCGGCGGGATTGGAGCACTCGAGCACGATCACCGTGCCCGCCGCCGGTTCCTCGAGCGTCTTGAGCAGCGCGTTCTGCGCGTGCTCGTTGAGGCGTTCGGCCTCGCGAACGAGAACGAGCCGCCAAACCCCCATCAACGCACGCAGGGACAAGAACGCGGCGAGGCTCTGGCCCTCGTTGCGGTCCGTGGAACGCTCGGCGATCGCGCCGATGGGGATCTCGTCCCAGCCTTCTTCGACCGGGTCGATGCGCAACAGGTCCGGATGTCCGCCGCGCCAACCGGCCGTGGCCACTTGCTTGCACGGTGGACATACACCGCAGGGTGCGCCCGGTCCCGATCGGCACAACATTCCCGCGGCGAACCACACGGCCGCCGCGAACTTGCCAATGCCCGCCGGGCCCTCGAACAGGAAAGCGTGCCCGAGCCGACCAGCGCGCGCCGCGCGCCACAGGCCGGCGATGCGCTCCTTGTGCCCCAGCGGTTCAGCGACGTGCATGGGCCACCTCGGCGAGGATCCGCTCCGCGATCGCGTCCGCCGCCTGGGTGCCGTCGATGCGGCGCGCGCGCGGTTCGAGGTTGAGGTAGCGCTCGAGCCCCGCGGCAACACGGTCCTGGAACGCGGCGCCCTTGCGCTCGATGCGATCCCGGTCCGCGCCGCGGCGCGCGCGCGCGAGTTCGGGATCGATCGCGAGAACGAACTCCACGTCGGGCGCGGGCGACCCGCACCAGGTGCGAAGCAGCTCTAACACGTGTTTTTCGTCCAAACCACCCGCGACCGCCTGGTAGGCAAAGGTGGAGCCGTTGAAGCGCTCGCACACGACGTCCTGTCCGGCCGCAAGGGCGGGTTCCACACGCTCTTCGAGCATCTGGCGGCGGGCCGCGGCAAACAACAGCGCCTCGGCTGCGGGCACCGGGTCAACCGCACCCGCGAGCAGCAGCTCGCGCAGGGACTCACCCAGCTCGGTGCTGCCCGGTTCGCGCAGGTGCGCCGGCGCAGCGGGCCGCGCGCCGCGCAGCGCGGCGACGAGCCGTGCCGCCTGGGTCGACTTCCCGCAGCCGTCGACGCCGTCGATGACGATGAACAGTCCGCGCGCCGTCACGGCAAGAGCTCCAGGGCGCGCTTCGCGCTCGCGGCGCTCGGGTCGCGCCCCAGCGCCACTGCGGCGAGCGCGCGCGCGGCATCGACTCGTCCCAGCCGCGCGAGCATCTGGGCGGCGAATCCTTCAATCGCGGCGCGTTCCGGGTCGCTCAGTGGCTCGGTCGGGCCGAGTTCGAGCTCCGGCGGCACGATCGCCGCAACTTCGAACTCGCGCAGCGCTTCTTCCCAGCGGCCGAGCTCCATCAACGCGCGGCCCCAATCCTGGTGCAAGGCGCGCTGGAACGGGTCGATCTGGTTGGCTTCGCCGAACAGGGGCTCGGCCTCCGCGTAACGGCCGCGCTCCGCGAGCCAGCGGGCGATTTCCAGTCGCAGGGCGGCGTCGTCCGCGTTGAAGGAGAGCCAGCGCCGACGAGCCTCGACCGCGCCGTCGATGTCGCCCTCCGCCTCCAGCACCCGCGCGAGCGCAAGTTCGGCGGCGAGCTGTTTGTCGGGGAAGCCGGGGAACGCCCGCTCGCCGGCCTCGAAGTGCGCGCGGGCGGTGGCGCGTTCGCCCGCCGCCACCTCCATGTCCCCGAGGGCCACACGCACGCGGAAGTCCTCGCCACCCTCAGCGAGGAACGCCTCGAAGTGGCGCTTCGCCGCAGCCTGGTCGCCTCCGGCGGACGCGATGAGTCCACGCAGGTGCGCGGCGCGCGCCGGCACCCGGTCCGCACCGCCAACGAGGCCCAACGCGCACATCCGCAGGGCTTCCTCGGCATCGACGCGCCGGCCCGCGCCCCATGCCGCAAAACCCACGTTCACCCAGGATTCGCGCCATTTGGCCCGCGCGGCGGGCTCCGACGGAGGTGTGCGCTCAAGCGCAAGTCGCACCGCAGCCATGCGATCGTCGCGCCAGCGCGGCTCCAGTGCGATGCCAAGGAGCTCGCGGTCGACAAACGCGGCAAACCGTCGGTCAATCTCATCGGGGGTCAGGCGGAAGACCTCCTGCATCGCGCGGTCGAGGTCCAGTCCGCGGTTGAACGCTTCCAGGAGGCGAACCATCGCCGGAAAGCCGTGGGACTCGATCAGCATCCGGCACAGCAGCCCTCCTTGGTAATACCCAAAGAGGATGCGCGGGCCACGGAACGCGCGGTTGAGCTCGCGCAGGGGAATCAGGTCGCCGTTTGCTCGGGCGTCCACGAGGTCGCGGCGCATGTTGCGCGACCAGGCGCGGTTGGCGCGCTCCTCTTCCCACGTCGCGAGGCCCTCCGTGATCCAACGGGGACAGCGGTTGTTGGAGAGCGCGAGGTGCACGACGTGCGTGAACTCGTGGTAGCTCGTGCGCGCCCAGGAAAACTGCCCGCGGATCTCCGCGATCGGCGACACGGCCGTCACGACCGGCCCGAAGCAGACACCCAGCGCCGGAAAGCCCTCGAACCCGGTCGAACGAACGCTGAAGTCCGCGTGGCGGCGGAACACTTCGATGCGCACCGGACCGGTGCGGCGCCCGTAGCGCTCCTCGAGTTCGCGCCGCGCAGCGTCGTAGAACGGGATCATGTAGCGCTCCAAAACGGGCGCTTCGTCGGGCATCCACGCAAATGTCAGTTCCCCAGCCTTCTGGGTGACGAACAGCCGTTCCATGCGCTCCAGCACCTGGCGCTGGTTCGAGCGCCACGCGTTGCGCCGACCGGCGGCCTCCACTTCGGCGCGCCGCAGCGCTTCGAGCCCACCCTCGACGTCGCCCGTGTTCGCGCGCGCACGGCCCAGTTCGGTCCAGGCCGCGTAGTCGCTGGGGTCGCGTTCGATGGCACGCTCAAGGAATGGCAAACCCTCGCTGAAGCGGTAGAGCTCGAGCAGGTGCGTCCCGACGGTGCGCTCGGGCGCCGCGTCGAGCGGGTCCTCCGCGCCCAGCTTTGCGAGCACGCTCTCAGCGTCGTCCCGACGGTGTTCGACCCATGCGAGCGCCGCGCTCAGCGCCCGCGTGTCGCGCCGTCCGGGCGCGAGCCGGCCAAGGTGCGCCAGCGCCCCGCGGACCGCGGGCAACTGGCCGTCGTCCAGGTGGGCGGATGCGCGAGCGAGCAGAACATCCACGGCGTCAGGGCGCACCGCGAGCACCGGCTCAAGGTAACTCTCGGGGCTGGCGCTCTGGCGGCGCCAGTTGAAGCGGCCGAGTTCAAACAGTCCAAGCCCCGCCGCCTCGCTGTGTGGATTGATCGCGAGCGCCTGGCGGTAAAGCTCCCCCGGCGAACGCGCCATCGTGCGTCCATCGGCTACCTCACCGTCCGCCTCGAAGTACAACGCCGCGAGCTCCGCAAGCACCTCGGCCTCGCGCCCCGCCCCCGTTCGGGCGGCCCGATCCGCGGCGACAAGGTCCTCGGATGCACCCGCGAGGTCGCCGCGCGCCCGTTTCGAGCGCCCCCGCGCGAGCAGCCCGCGCCAGTCCGCCGCCGGGGCCTCTGCAGCGGCCGCGAGCTCGGTCTCGGCCTCCGCGCGGCGCCCGGCCATCGCAAAAAGTTCAGCCCGCGCAAGGTGGAGTTCGGCATCGCCCTGGCTGGGCACACCGGCCGCCCCGATGCGCGCAAGGAGGGTGTCGATCTCGTCCGTGCGCCCGAGCTCCCGCGCCCGCGCCAGGAGGACCAGCGCCGCCCTTCGCCGCGCTTTGGGTGCACCCTCCCCAAGCGCGGTCTCGGCCTCGGCTTGCGCGCGGTCGAAGCGCGCGGTATCGAACTCGACCCGCGCGAGGTAGCTGCGTGTCGCGGGGTCCTGGGGTTCCTCCGCGAGCAGCTCCTCGAGCGCATCGCGGGCACCCTCGAGATCGCCGCGCCGACGCAGTCGATCGGCCTCCTGGCGTTCCGCCTCAAGAAGCGCCTCGAGTTCAACGTCCACCTCCTGGGCGAGCGTCTCCTGGGCGAGCGCGGCTGGGTGCGGCGCGGACACCAAAAGGCCCAGGAGGGAGAGCGCGACGAGCCGCGCGATTGTGCGGCGCAATCCCATGGGGTATCCCCAGAGTCCTTGGAAAGGCACACGCCCATGCTAACCGCGGGCGCGCCGTCTCTCGCACACCTCCTGGTTCCCGCATCCGCCTCCGATCGAACCGCGTGTGTACCCGTCGACAGGACCGCCCACGGCGCCTCTCGCGTCCACGGCTCCTACCGCCCCATTCCCTTGCCGCGCCAACGCTCCCGCCGATGATTCAGGTGCACGATTCGATGTTTGCTGGAGCGCCCGCGCCCAAGAAGACCGCGCGCTTTGCCGTGCTGTTTCTCGCCGCGACGGCGCTCGTCGCGTCCTGCGCGTCCCCGCGGCCCCTCCCGGAACCCACGACGGCGGCCGCCGCGCCCTGGGCCGGTGCCCCCCTTTCCTGGGCGAAGCTCGCCGACATCGAAGCCTGGCTGGAGGGCCCGGGGTCGAACGCCGCGCCCGATGAGGTCGCCGAAGCGCGCCTCGAATGGGCCGACGGCCTGTCGAGCTTCGTCCTGCGCGACGCGCAGGTCGCGAGCGGAACAGTTTTGGAGCAGCGCCGACAGCGGGCCGCGTTGCTCTACCGCCAGGTGCGCGACGACGCGGGTGCTATCGCGGTGCAGCGCACGCGCGCGCGCCTTGGGCTCGAACGCATGTCCGGCGGACCCATCGAACTGCCCAAGGCCGCGCCCACCCCGGACATGCGCTTCATCGGCCGAGCACAATGGGGTGCGCAGCCCGCGATCCCCTCGCGCATGACCCGCGCGGCCCCGCCGTGGTCGCGCGTGACGGTGCACCACACCGCGATGCCCGCAGCGCACCTGCGCTCCGCCGCACTCGAGGGATCGGCCGCTGAACTGCGCCAGATCCAAAAGAATCACATCCACGCCGAGTCCTGGGGCGACATCGGCTACCACTTCCTGATCGACCCTGCGGGCCGCGTGTTCGATGGTCGCCAGATGCAATGGCAAGGTGCCCACGCGGGCGGCACCAACAACGAGCACAACATTGGCATCTGCCTGCTCGGCAACTTCCAAAGCGAGCGCCCGACCCGCGAAGCCCTCGGCAGTCTCGAGCGCCTCGTCGACGACCTCTCGAAGCGCCACCGCATCCCGCGCCGCCAGGTTTTTGGCCACCAGGACTTCAAGAGCACCGAATGCCCGGGCGTCCACCTCTACAACTGGGTGCGGGCCTACAAGCGTGGTTCGCTGAGCTCGTCGAGTATCGCGTCCACTGACCACCTCGGGCACCAGCCCAGCGCCTGCAGCCTGTGTGCAGCGCCGACGATTGCGGTGGGATCCCCCGCACGCACCAGCGTCGGATCGGCCGCGATCGACTGAGGGCGCCCGAGCCGCGCGACGAACCCCTCGAGCAGCTCGGCGATCGCCACGCCAACGCCGCGGCACACGTTGTAGGCCTCTCCTGCCTGGCCGCGCTCGATCAGGACTTCATACGCGTCGAGCACGTCCTCGACGTGCAAGAAGTCGCGCCGCGGGGCGAGATTGCCGTGCAGGAGCGGCGCACCCGTGGCCAACGCTCGCGCGAGGTTGGCCGCGAGTGCCGGCACGACGTAGTCCGTGCTTTGGCCCGCTCCCGTGTGGTTGAACGGCCGCGCGATGACCACGGTTAGCCCGCGGCGCGCCATGCCGCGTGCGGCGCGTTCGCCGCCGAGTTTAGAGCGGCCGTAGGCGCTCGCGGGCGCGAGCGGGGCGCTCTCCGCGATGCGGCCCTCGCGTGTTCCGTAAACCTGCGCGGTGCTGACGAACAGAGCGCGTGCGGCGGGGTTCGCGCGGTGCAGCGCGCGCAGGACCGCCAGCGTGCCCCGCGCGTTCGTTCGCCACGCGAGGTAAGGATTTGCCGCACAGGCGCGCGGATTGGCCATGGCGCCCAGGTGAAACAGGCGCGTCGGAGCCACCGCCGCGATCGCGGCGCACACGGCATCCGCGTCGGCGAGATCCGCACGATGCCAGGTGACGGCACCGGGCCCCGTCACGGCACCGGGCTTCGCGACCGCCGCGGGTGCGACCGCCGCGGGTGGCGCGGACCGCACGAGTCCGTGCACCTCGAATCCGCCGCGCGCCACGAGGCGCCCGACGAGCCGCGCTCCCACGAAGCCGGCTGCGCCGGTCACGAGCACGCGGCCCGCGTACACGGGTCCCGAAGATTCCTGCCCTGCGTGCGCGCCCACCCTGGCCCGCTCGCTCAACGCGCGTGGGCGGCCGCGCGCCCCGCGAGCGTCGCGTAGTCCGCGTCGGCCATCATCTCGATCAGGCCACGGAACGAAACCGACGGCACCCAACCCAGGCGTTGTTCTGCCTTGGAAGCGTCTCCAAGGAGGAGGTCCACCTCCGCCGGGCGCACGAGCGCGGGATCGAGTTTGACGTGTTTCTGCCAATCGAGACCCAGGCGTCCGAAGGCGATCTCGCAGCACTCGCGCACGGTGTGGGTCGTGCCGGTCGCGACGACAAAGTCATCCGGCTGGTCGGCCTGAAGCATCAGCCACATGGCGCGCACGTAGTCCCCCGCAAAACCCCAGTCGCGCTGAGCGTCCAGATTGCCGAGGGAGATGCTCGTCGCAAGGCCGACTTTGATGCGCGCCGCGCCGTGGGTGATCTTGCGCGTGACGAACTCGAGTCCGCGCCGCGGCGACTCGTGGTTGAAAAGGATGCCGCTCGACGCGTACATCCCGTAGGACTCGCGGTAGTTGACCGTGATGTAGTGGCCGTAGGCCTTCGCGACGCCGTACGGGCTGCGCGGGTGGAAGGGTGTGCTCTCGGTCTGGGGCGTTTGGCGCACCTGACCGTACATCTCCGAACTCGATGCCTGGTAGAAGCGCGCGTCCGGCGCCACCTGGCGCACCGCCTCGAGCATGCGTGTCACGCCGACCGCCGTGAACTGGGCGGTGAGCACGGGCTCGCTCCACGAGGTCGGCACGAACGACTGCGCCGCTAGGTTGTAAACCTCGTGGGGCTGCGCCTGTGCCATCGCGCGGTTAAGGGACGACTGGTCGAGCAGGTCGGCGTGCAGCAACTCCACACGGTCGCGCACGGCTTCGATGCGCTCGAACTTCTCGCTGCTGGAACGGCGCACCACCCCAAAAACGCGGTAACCCTTTTCGACCAGGAACTCGGCGAGGTAACTGCCGTCCTGACCCGTGATGCCGGTGATAAGGGCACGGCGGCCGTTCGGCGCCGGGATTTGGCTGGTCACCGGGATTTGGCTGGTCATAGGGCTCTGCGTGGGGCCGAGGGCGGATGGATCGAGCCCATCGGACCGCGGTCAGCCGGAGTTGAGGGTCCAACGGGCCGAGCGGCGCTGGAGTTGGGAGACGGGAATAAGGCGACGATTCTAGTGCACAGGCGCGGGTGAGGCGACGGTGTTGTCCCCGGGCGTCAAAGCAGGATCAACAGCCCGCCGCCGAGTATGGCGCAGTAGAGCGCAAACCAGCGGAACGCTCCGCGCGCGAGCGCGACCAGGAGCAATCGCAGGCTCAGGAATCCCACGAGCCCGGACACGACGACGGCGATGGCGAGCGGGGCTGCGGTACCCGGCGGCAGGCTGTCGAGGTGACGCGCCTCGAGCAGCGCCGCGCCCCCCACCGCCGGCAAGCTGAGGAGGAACGAAAAACGCGCCGCCGCGACGGCATCGAGGCCGCGTAGGAGGCCCGCGGCGATCGTCGCGCCCGCCCGCGACACTCCCGGACAGATCGCGAGCGCCTGCGCACACCCGATGAACACCGCATCCAAGGTGTTGACGGAGCGGCCCAGCTCGGCCGGGACTGGAGCGTTCCGCTCCCGGCGGCGGCGCTCGAGGTCGGAGACGAGCAGGAGCGCGGAGGTCACGAGGAGCCCTCCCGCGGCGACGCGGGGCTCGTCGAACAATCCCTCGAGGAAGTCCATCGCGAGGATCCCAACGAGGCCGGCGGGCACACTGCCAAGGATCAGAAGCAACAGGTAGCGCGGCCGCCCGCCCATGGCTTCGCGCAACAAAGCGACGAGGTCGCGGCCATACACCGCGAGAACTGCACCGAGCGTCCCGACGTGCAGGGCGACTTCGACGACCACGCCGCCCGATTCGCGCAGGCCAAAAAAGTGCTTCGCGATCACCAGGTGTCCCGAGCTGCTGACCGGCAGGAACTCGGTTAGGCCCTGGAGCACGGCCAGGATCAAAAGGGCGAGGATCTCGCCTTCGGATTCGGCGCTGGCGATCGCGGAGACAAACGGCATGGTGAAAGTGGGCGCGGGCGTGCGTCGAGCGGACCGCGGGGTCCGGTCAACGCGCGCCCGCGCGGGGCGCGTCGCTCAGGAAACGCGCTTGATGGCTTCACGCGGGTCGAGGGTCGCAAGGCCGAACGCCTCACCCACCGCCGCGCAGGTCAAATGGCCGCCGAGAATGTTCGCTGCGAGGCGCAGGGGCTCGCTCTGTTCGACCGCACCCGCGGCCCCCATGCGCGCGAGCTGCAGCGTCCAGCCGAGAGTCGCGTTCGTGAGCGCGACCGTGCTGGTGCGCGGGACGGCACCCGGCATGTTGGCGACGCAGTAGTGGACGATGCCATCCACGACGTAGGTGGGGTTCGCGTGGGTCGTGGGCTTGCAGGTCTCCACGCAGCCACCCTGGTCAACCGCGACGTCGACGATGACCGAGCCGGGCTTCATCAGCGCGAGGTCCGCGCGCCGCACGAGCTTGGGCGCAGCGGCGCCCGGGATCAGCACCGCTCCCACGACGAGGTCCGCGTGCTCTAAGTGCTCGCGGATCGCGAACGGCGACGAGTGCACGGTGCGGCAGTTGGCCGGCATGACTTCGTCGAGGTAACGCAGGCGGTCGAGGTCGACGTCCATCAGGGTCACGTCGGCGCCCAGGCCGCAGGCCATCCGCGCCGCGTTGATTCCGACGACTCCCCCGCCGATCACCAGCACCTTCGCACGCTTCACCCCGGGCACACCCCCGAGCAGGATGCCGGAGCCACCGTGGGCCCGCTCGAGGTGGTACGCGCCGGCCTGGATCGACATGCGGCCTGCGACTTCGCTCATCGGCGTGAGCAAGGGCAGCGTGCGCCCAACTTGCAGCGTCTCGTAGGCAAAACCGTGACAGCCCGTCGCGAGCAGCCCGTCGGTGAGCTCGCGGTCGGCAGCGAGGTGGAAGTACGTGAACACGATCTGGTTGCGCCTGATCCGCGGCCACTCGACGCCCAGGGGCTCCTTGACCTTGACCACCATGTCCGCTTCGCCGAAAGCCGCATCGGCGGTCGGCACGATGCGCGCCCCCGCGGTGACGTAGGTGGCATCGTCGAACCCGCTGCCGATGCCCGCGCCCGCCTGAACGAACACCTGGTGGCCCGCGGCAACGAGGCGGTCAGCCCCGGCGGGGGTCAGGGCGACACGGTTTTCCTGGGGTTTGATCTCGGTGGGGACGCCGATCTTCAAGGCTATGGGACTCCAAGGCGCGGGCGGGCCGCGCCAACGGTTCGTGACAGGGAGCTGGGGAGGCCCGGCCGACGGGCCGAGTGGGCGGGGAGTCTACAGCGCGGGCCGCGGGCCGGGCGCCCCGAAGGGCCCGCAGCGCTTCGATTTGGCGCCACCTGGGGTCTTGCTCCCGGCCCCTTTGGACCCTACCCTTCCGCCTCCTTCGCCCGGGAGCGATCCCCGGACGTCGGCTACGCCGCCGGCTCACGCCACGGCAGGCCGCAAAACAAGGGCCATTAGCTCAGTTGGTTAGAGCGCCACGTTGACATCGTGGGGGTCGCTGGTTCGTGTCATACATGTCCCACCATTAACTGGGCGCGGCGCAACGCCGCGCGGGTAGCGTAACTAACTTGGCGCGGCGGAACGCCGCGCGGGTTGGAACTGCGCGCGTTGCGCAACGGGTTGGAGCGCGGGCCTCCAGGCCCGCCTTGGAGCGAGACCCCGCTCGCGCATGGCCGTCAGTGCGCATGGCCGTCAGTGCGCATGGCCGTCAGTGCGCATGGCCGTCAGTGGCATGGCCGTCAGTGCGCATGGCCGACGGCCCGATCAGCGGCGGTCCGCTCGCAGTCAAACCGCAGGCCGATAGTCCGCCAACGAACAGCGCCCCCTGGCGTAGAAGGAAGCAGCGGTTGGAGCTTCGACTCCCCGCGGAGGTAACCATTCCGTGTTGATCCACGCTTTCCTCGGTCTCGTCGGCGCCGCACCCCTACTCGGTGCCGCCGGCGCCCCTGCCGTCCCCGCGGGCGCGCTCGTACTCCAACTCGAGCGCGGCGCGCCCGTTGAGATTCCCGACGACTACGAGCGGCGTGTCACGCCCGAGGTCCTCGTCGCCCGCTTTGCGCGCCCCGCAGTCGTCCACATCACCACGGATGTCGCGGACGCGCGGTTTAATATTTTCGGCCAACCGGTCAACCGCGGAGGCAGCGCGGGTTCCGGGGTCGTGATCTTCGAGGACGGTTTTGTCGTCACGAACTACCACGTGGTGCGCCGTGCGCAGAACATCCGCGTGCGTTTCGACGACTCGATCGACCGCACGGAGTACCGCGCGCAGCTCGTCTCTGCGGTGCCCGAAGAAGACCTCGCGCTGCTCAAGATCGACGCGACGGGCCCGTTCCCCACCGTTCCCCTGGGCACCAGCGCGGACATCATGATCGGCGAGCGTGTGGTTGCGATCGGAAACCCCTACGGGCAAACGTTCACCGTCAGCACCGGCATCGTGTCCGGGTTGCACCGCGACGTGGTCGCCGAGGACCTGCGCTTCACGGACTTGATCCAGACCGACGCGTCGATCAACCCCGGCAACTCCGGCGGGCCGCTGCTCAATATCAACGGCCGTCTGATCGGCATCAACACGGTGATGAACAGCGCGGCGCAAAACATCGGCTTCGCGATTCCCGTCGACCGGGTCAAACAGGTGCTCGAGGACCACTTGCTTTCGCCTTCGATGGCGCGCGCGTGGTTTGGATACGACATCGACGAAAGCAGCCTCGTCGTGAGCGAAGTGATGCCGGGCAGCCCCGCGGCAGATGGCGGCCTCAGCGCCGGCGACCGCATCGTCGCGATCGGCGACCGGCGCATCGCGGAGCCCGGTGAATACCCCCTGGCACGACTCCCGCTCCTTCCCGGTCGGCCGGTCACGTTCGCCGTCGAGCGCGAGGGCAAACCGGTCGAGTTCCCGCTCGTCGGGTGGGAGCGCCACGACGCGCTCTTGTACCAGCGCATGGGACTCATCGTGGAGCCCGTCGCCCTGCGCGGCCGCATCATCCAGCGCGCGCTGCGTGTCAAGTCGCTGCGCGAAGGCGGCCCCGCCGCGCGGCTCGGGGTCGAGGTCGGTGATTTCATCGAGGCCGTGCGTCCCGACGGGGGCCGCGCCTACCCGCAGATCGACGCGGTGCCACTCGCGATCCTCGTCAACCAACTGCCCGCGACGACCGCACTCACAATCGACCTTTGGCGCGACAGCAACCGCAATGGCAACCGCGATTGGGACGCGAGCTTCAGCGAGTTTCTACAGGGCAGCTTGACTCTCGACTGAGAGTTGGCCTTCTGGCCATCGCCTGGTGGCGTTGGAGCAGCGCGTGCCGCGCGAGCGAGGCGCTCCTCAATCGTGTCGCAGGAAATCGCGCAGGCTTGGCGCGAAGTCAACGGGAAGCGCGCGTGTGCGCAGCAGCGGTGCTCCATCGGGTCCGTAGGCGCGCACTTCGAGCAGCGCTTTGTCCGCGCCCGTGTCGACGGCGTGGACCAGCAACAACTGGAGCTCGCCGGATCCGGCACCGATCAGTTGGCGCACGCTCGCGCCCGCTTCCACCATCGCAAGCAGGGTTTCGTGGGCGAGGCGCGCGCTCGCATACCCCTGATCGGTTGCAAGCAACAGTTCGACGCGCATGTCCTCGGGCAGTCCCCCTAGCGCCGCGCGGTCCACGTCGAGCGCAACCCGCGGGCCCTCGGCTCCCGACGCAAAGTCGACGGGGTCGATCACGAGGCGGCCCGTCGCGGTCGTCACACGCAGCTCACCCGCAATCAGGTCCTCGCGCGTCGCCGCCCCGCCGTCGTGGAGCGGGCCCGCGTCCGCACCGAGCCACTCGCGGTGCGCGGCTCCCCCGCCAAACGCGGGGCGCCAGGGCCAAACGGGACGCACCGCGGGCTCGAAGGGCGAGCGCAAGCGCTCCGCGGCGCCCCAATGCAGCACGTACGCTCGCCCCGCGGTGTCAAGGCGCGCAAACCGCGGATCGAAGGCGGGCGTTTTGCTCGCACCCATCGCGTGGGCGTCGCGGCGCGCAGCGTCGACCTGGGCCTGCGCGCGATCACCGGCCTCCGCCCACGTGCGAAGGTCCGTCGCGGCAGCCACACCGCGCCACCCCAACGTCAGGGCGATCGTCACCACCGCCGCTCCGCGCACGGCGCCCGAGACGCGCGACAACGCCATCGCGGGATCCCTGCGGAGCGTCCACGCGAGCGCCACCGCCGTGCCCACCCCGATCAGCGCGTCGGGCACGAGCAGCGTCCGCAGGTGTTCGGGGGCGATGGCTCCCTGGGCGACGAGGTGGGCGAGCAGCAAGGTGGCGCCAACTCCCGCGACGAGGCCCGCGACCCATCCGCGCGCTCTGATCCCGCCCGGAACCGGACGCGGCAGCGCCACCCACAGCAGCGGCACGAGCCCCACGAGGACGGTGCTGATGCCCAAACCGCGCGCCAGAGCGACCGGCGCGCCGAGCAGAACCGCGCGCGGATCGATCGTTCCCGCCGGATAGCCACCGACCAGGTCGCCGAGCAACAGCGGTCGCAGGCCGATCGCGAGTGCCGTAACGGCCCACACCGGAGCGCTCCTGCGAACGGCCGTCCCCCAGCCGAGCCCGGCCGCCCACGGGAACAGCAGGGCCGCCGGCGCGGCGATCCAGCCCATTTCTTTCGTTGCAATCGCGAGCGCTGCGGCCGCGGCGGCAAGGATCCCCCGTTCGCGCAGGCTCCATAGCACGGCCAAAAGGACGAACGGCAAGCACAGCGCATCCACCCGCCCGGCGGGCCAGCCCGTTGTGCCCCCCTGGTGCGGGAAGGTCGCGACCCACAGGCCGGCGAGCGCCGCCGCCCACCGCGCGCCGGACCCGCCGACGAGCGCGCGCGCAAGCAGGGCTGCCGCGAGGGCGGCCAGGGCGTGGGCGAGGGCGTTGAACGCCCGCAGGGGCAGGGCGTCTACACCCGTCGAGGCCTCCTGGAGGTCGAAGGACAGGGTCGTGAGCGGCCTCCAGAAGCGAACCTGGTCGAGCCCGTACTGGGGGCCGAGGGCATCTGCGAGCGGCGGGTGGCGCGCGACCCAGCCAAGGATCGCCCCGTCGTCGGAGATCAGGCCCGCGCCCAGCGTCGGCAACGCGAGCGCGAGCGCGACAGCCGGCCCGGCGACGAGGAACAACACACCGCGTCCGCGGGCGCGGTCACTACGCTCGTGCGGGGCACCCACGGCGGGAAGGTTACCGCCGCGGCGTGGTGCGAGCGCCGCGCAGGGCGGGACCGTCGGGTCCTGGGAACGCGCGACGTGCCGCGCCACTGCGTTCGGGCACGTATACTTTTGCGCGCTCCGGAGTCGCCCCGAGCGCCTTGGCCCCTCGGCAGCACCCCCAAATCACCCCGCCCGGCCCGCCACAACGCCCCTCACATCCCCCCGCGCCCAATCTGGGGCCCCATTCCAATGCCCGTGGGGCCCGCCCAAAAGGCACCCTTTGCCATCCCCCCGCCCCCGGGTTGATCGCCCCGCGACCACCGCCCGTCCGGGCCCGCTCCACGCTCCGCGTCCCCCCCCGCGTCCATGAAGGCATTTGTCGAATTCAGCGAGCGCTTTGGGAGCATGCTCTCCCGCGCGTTCCTCACGGTTTTGTACTACCTCGTCCTCGGGCCGTTTGCCCTGCTCTATCAACTCTTCGCCGACCCACTGCACTTGAAGCGCCGGCCCAAAGGCAACTGGTCCACGTGGACCGCGCGCAACGAGACCTTGCCCGCCGCCCGCAAGCAGGACTGATCCCCTCCTACGCGATGAACATCCTCGGACTCAGCTTCTATTACCACGATTCGGCCGCCGCGCTGGTCCAGGACGGCAAGCTCGTCGCCGCCGCGGAGGAGGAGCGCTTCAGCCGCCTCAAGCACGACTCGGGCTTCCCCCAGCTCGCGATCGACTTCTGCTTGAAGATGGGCGGCATCACGCTGCACGACGTCGATTACGTCGTGTTCTACGAGAAGCCGTTCGTCAAGTTCGAGCGCATGCTCTTGACCGCGATGGCGACCTTCCCGCGCTCGGCGGCGGTCTTCCGCGAATCCATGCAGCGCTGGATCTCCGACAAGCTGTGGATCAAGTCGATGATGAGCGATCGCCTGGGTTTGCCCACGGCGAAGTTCCTCTTCGCGGACCACCATATGTCGCACGCGGCGTCGAGCTTCTTCACGTCGCCCTTCGAGGAGTCCGCGATCCTGACCGTGGACGGCGCGGGCGAGTGGAGCACGGCGACCTACGGCATGGGCCGCGGCAACAAGATCGAGATCCTGAAGGAGCTGCGTTTCCCGCACTCCCTCGGCCTGCTCTACAGCGCGTTCACCGCGTACTGCGGCTTCGAGATCAACGAGGGTGAGTACAAGCTGATGGGGATGCACCCCTACGGCAAACCGACCCACGTCGACAAAATCTACGCGATCTTGCATGTCGCCGAGGACGGGAGTCTGTGGCACGACATGAAGTATTTCGCCTACCACTTCAGCCGCGATCAAACGCTGTCGGAAGCTTTTGGCAAGCACTTCGGGCGCCCGCCGCGCGACCCCAAAAACAGCGACAAATCGCTCGATCCCTTCTACTGCGACATGGCGGCCAGCATCCAGGTCGTCACCGAGCAGATCCTGATGAAGATGATCACGCACCTGCACAAGGTCACGGGTGCGAAGAACCTGTGCCTCGCGGGTGGTGTGGCGCTCAACTCCGTCGCCAACTTCAAACTTTTGCGCGACGGCCCGTTCGAAAACGTCTACGTGCACCCCGCTCCCGGCGACGACGGCGGTTCAGTGGGCGCGGCCTACTGGGCGTACAACCACCTCCTCGACCAGCCGCGCGGCCCGGCGCTCGACCACGCGTACCTGGGTAGCGAGTACACGGACGCGGAGATTCGCGCGTTCCTCGACAAGAACAAGATCGCCTACAAGCACTACACGAACGACGACGAGTTCTTCGAGTTCGCGGCACAGTCCCTCGTCGACGGGGCGGTGTGCGGTTGGTACCGCGGCCGCTTCGAGTGGGGCCCGCGGGCGCTTGGCGCGCGTTCGATCATCGCCGATCCGCGCAAGCCCGAGATGAAGGAAAAGCTCAACGCCACGATCAAGTTCCGCGAGGCGTTCCGACCCTTCGCGCCTTCGGTGCTGGAAGAGCGCGCCAACGAGTTTTTCGAGATCCCCGAGGCCGAAAAACACTATCCGGCGCGGTTCATGCTGTACGTGACACCGGTGCGCGAAGAAAAGCGCGCCGTGCTGCCCGCGATCACCCACGCCGACGGCTCCGGCCGCCTCCAGACGGTGTTCAAAGACACGAACCCCGCGTACCACCGCCTGATCGAACGCTTCGGCGAGCTCACCGGCGTGCCGGTGATCATGAACACCTCCTTCAACCTGAAAGGCGAGCCCATCGTCGAGCACCCAAGCCACGCCTTCAACACGTTCAGCCTGTCGGGCATGGACTACCTGTTCCTCAACAACTTCGTCATCGGCAAAGAAGCCAAGAAGAAGATCGCCGAGACAACCTTCGTGCTGCGCCACGAGGGTGACTCCGTCACCGAAATGGTGAGCTGAGCGGCACCGTCCGCAACGATCGCCCCCGCGTCCCCCCCCCACTTCGCGAACGCCCCGACCGTCCGATGCGTGCCATCAACGTCCTCCTCTCCATCGTCGTCAGCTTGGCGATCCTCGCGCTGCTGCTCGAGGGCGGCCTGCGCTTGATCGGCAAGGGGCCCCCGAAGACCCCGCTGGAGTTCCATCCCGAGCTCGGCTGGGCCAAAAAACCCGGCTTCGGCATGACGAAGCGCACCCCCGAGTTCAAAGCGCACTTCGCGCTCAACGAACTCGGCTTACGCGGTGACCCGATCGGGCCCAAAGCACCGGACGAGTTCCGCGTCATCGCCCTCGGCGACTCGTTCACGTACGGCTTCGCCGTGGAGCGCGACCAGCACTTCGTCGATCTGCTCGAGGGGTACTGGCGCAGCGAGGGCCGCAATGTGCGCGTGATCAACGCCGGCACCGAGGCCTACGACACGGCCCAGGCCGCGCGCTGGTTCGAGCTGGAAGGCAAAAAACTCGATCCGGACCTCGTGCTGCTGTTCCCCTACGAGAACGACCTGTACTGGAACTCGCGTGCGCAGTACCAAACCGGCGACGGACCGCGCGACAAACCCCGGTACAACGCAGATGGCACGCTGGACGCGCGGACGATCAACCGGCCGCCGCCTAAATCATGGATCAGCCGCTATGCGCTCACCCGCTGGCTCGTTCCCATCGACGCGGTCGGGCTCGCGTCCCACCGCACCCCGATCTTTGGAGCGACCGCGCCGATCGACCGGGAAGTCATTCCGCTGCTCGCCATTCCGCCGAGCGACTTGGTTGCTGCCATGGAGCTGCACACCCGCGGGGCGCTGCGTGCCCTGCAGGCCGCCACACGTGACGCGGGTGCCGAGCTCGCGCTTGCGCCGATCCCGTCCGCCGCGCTCTATGAGCCGCATTGGAAGTCGGTCACGACCCAGCGGCTAAGTGGCCTCGCGGAGTCCCAATGGTCTGCCGACCGCCCCGTCGACGCGTTCCTTGACATGGCGCGCCAGGAAGGGCTCGTGGCCGTCGACGCTCGCTCGGCGCTCCACGCCGCCCGCGGCGCGGGCGAGCCGCTATATCACGGCAAGGACTGGCACTTCAACGAGCGCGGCAGCCGTGTGTTCGCGGCCTTCCTGCACGACACGCTGGAAGGCCGCGTGACGCTCCCTCCGAAGACCAGCGCAGGTGCGCTGCCCCCGATCCACACCGACGCGGGGGGGGTGCCGTTTGCGCTCACGCTGTACGTCGGTCTCCTGGCGGTGCTGACCGGTCTCTACTGGGTCAGCTACCCCAAGGAAAACCGCCTTCTGGCGCCGGTCAAAATCGGGCTTCTGCTCGGCGCGGTGTTTGGCATCTTCCTCGGTGTCATCTACCTGCGCGACCTCCTGCCGCCCCTGGTTGCCATGTGGCTGATCCCCGGCTTCGTAGTGCTCGTCCTCGGGTTCGTCGCGTACAAGCTGGGCCGCCGCCTGGGGACGATCACGGAGCTCCTCGGCGCGTTCATCCGCCGTGGGCACTGGTACCTGATGCCCCTGGTTGTCGTCCTCGTGACGATCGGCAGCCTCCTCGTGGTCGCCGCGAGCTCGCCGCTCATCGCGCCCTTCATCTACACGCTGTTCTAATTCAGATCCACGGGTGCTTTTGTGGTCGTCCGCTTCCTCCGCGAAAACTGGCTATTCATCGCCGCACCCTGGCTGATCTTCGGCCTGGCGGCGCTGCTGGCCAGTTTCCTCGGGGGCGACGGCTCCGCGCCCTTCGTGTACTCGCTGGGGGGGTGACCCTCGCCTCTGGCGCTTTTGTGCGAACCGTGTTTGGATAGACGTTACATTCGGGGGGCCAATGAGCCAGACGCACGCCAACCGCGGCCCCTTTGCCCCCAAGAGCGGTGATCCCCATGTCGAGCTTCTTCAAAGAGAACCTGCCCTACATCCTGGTCCCGTTTTTCTTGGTGCTCGCCATCGCGCTGGGGGCGTACCTGTACCTCGAGTTCGGCGATCAAGGGACCTCGCCGTTCGTCTACACGTTCGGCGCAATGCACCTTTGAGTTCGAACCGGCGTTAGCCGCACGCCCCGCGCTCCCCGTCACTCGGAGAGGTCGATCCCAAAGCGCCGCAAGAGGTCGAAGCCACCGCAGGCCTCGGCGACCAAGAGGTGCAACCGGCTGTTGTCGTCCACGGGCAGGCGCTTCAGCTCGAACGGCGGCGCACCCCTGTCGACAGTGCCCGCGTGGGTGTTGACTGCGATGCGGTACCCCGCGGCTTTGGTGGCCTCGATGGAGCGTTTGTCGTAGTCCCAGCGCCGGCCGAACGGGTACGCAAACACTGTGGCCGCACCCGCGCCGAGCTCGCGCTCGATCGCGTTCCGCGACCCTTCGATCTCGCCTTGTTGCTCGCCCTGGTCGAGGCGCGACAGGATCGTGTGGTGGATCGTGTGGCCCCCAAACTCGATCCCGGCCGCGTGCATCGCGCGCACGTCCTCCCAGGACAGGTAGAGGGTACGGCGCAGCGCCTCTTCGTCCCCGCCGCGCTCGATGAAGATGTGGTGCACAACGCGGTCGCGGTCGTGGAGGTCCGCTTCGTATTTGAGGACGCGCTTCAGCTGGTAAGCCAGACGATCGCCGGGGCCGTCGAGGAGCGCCTCCAGTTTGCTGCGCGCGTCAGCATCGGTGCATAGCTCCACGTAACGGCGGCCAAAGTCGGCGACGGGAGTGGTCGCGATGACCCAGTGGTACTTGTGCGACCAGTTGATGGGAGCACCGTCCATCGCACCGGTTTCAAGGAACACGGTGGCGCCGGCGCCCACGGTCTGGAGCAACGGCAAAAGGTCGGTGCGGTTGTCGCGGTACCCATCGTCGACGGAAAGCGCCACGACACTCTGTCGCCCCTTGGGATCGCCGAAGACCCGCGCGTAGCCCTCCCCAACGGACGTGAGCGCATAACGGCGCCCGAGCCAGCGCAGCACACGGGTCAGGTTCTCGGGCCGGATTTTCATGTCCCGCGGCAGGAAGCCGTTGCACGCCGGTTGATCCACGCAGTGGCCGAACAGGATCGTCATGCGCCGGGGCATCACCCGGTCGACGAGGGCATGCGCGCCAGTGTGGAACAAAAACAGCGCGTAGGCTTCGCGCAGGTGGTTTTTGAGGCGGTGTTTGATCGACATCGGCGGATTCAGCCTACGGTTTCGTCGTCGCGATCGCCGTCCGTGAGGTACCAACGTGACGCATCGCTGGCTGCGCGCGCGAGCGGGTGGTCCGGTTGGTGAACGTGGAGGATCACGATCAAATGGTTTTCGGGCCGCGGCCGTAAAAATCCCGCGGCCAGCAACTCGGCGGCCCAGGCTGACCCATCCACGGCCGTGGCTTGCACGGCCAATGCACCGGCGCGGCGCAGTTCCTCGAGGGACGCAAGCACGAGTGCCGCGCGCGCGGCGGGCTCGGGCGCCACGAGGTCGACGAAGTGTCCAACCCCGCCCGGCTCCAGCGGCGGTTGGATCACGGCATAGCCCACCAGCGCACGCCCGGGGCCGTAGGCGGCGAGGGCGCGCTGGCGTTTCGACGGCGTGTCGATAAAGCGCCAGTTGAGGTAGTCCGCATCGCGCCGCACCATCAGGCTGAAGTTGCGCTCAAGGGGACGCGCCACGTCGCGGACGTCCGCCGGGAAGCGCCCAAGGGGAGCGACGGCGAGCGAGCCCCCCGCAGCGCGCGCGAGGCGGCGCTCGGCCCCGCGGCACGTACGCACGGCGAAGCCCGACATCCAACCGGCGAGGCGGCCCTCGCCGTGGCGCAGGCGGCGGGCCGGTGCGCCGCCCGCGAGAAGAAATGTGTACGGGCGGATACGGCCCACCGCTTGCCAACCCAGTGTCAGGAAAATGTGCGCCGAGCGGCGGTTGGGCAGCCCGAAGACGATCGGCCACCCGGCCGCGCGGCTCGCGGCCATCGCCGCACGGTCGAGTCCGCTGAAGATCCCACGCTTGCGCCAGGCGGGATGTGTCATCACGTCGCCGGTCTGACCGATCGGCGCGGCGTGGGATTCAGCGCCAAAGGACAGCGCGATGCGCGGACTGCACGCGTAACCGCTGATGCCTTCACCACTGGGCGGGCGCGCGAGGAAACTCAGCGAACCGCCGTGGGGCGAGCGGTCGTAGCGCCAGACCAGTTGTTCGTGCACCACACGCTTCTTGAAGCATGCGTTGAAGAGTTCCGTCTGTGCCGCGCGGTCCGCGGGCCCGGCCGCATCGACGTGGATGTCGTCGTCGCGAACGCTCGCGGGATCGGGGCTGGGAAGCGTTTGGGACACCGCAGAATCCTACCGGGAGCGCCCCGGGTGGGGAGCCATGCGGCGGTTAACGGGAACGGCCCGGGCCCCCGCGCGGGGACCCGGGCCGCCCTTAGCCGCGACGCGGCCGGCGATCAACCCGCGTGCAGGTGGTCGATCTTGTTGGAGGGCGGCGGAACGAGGCCGAACGCGCGACCGACACGCTTCTTGGCGAACTGCGGATTCTCCAAGTAGTACATCGTGCGCTCGATCATGCGCCGCGCGCGCTGCGAATACGCGTAGTACCAGCGCTCGTAGTTGCGCACCATGTCTTTGCGGATCTCCTCGAGCTGCACCTGCGTGAAATGCTCGTGCACGTACGCCGAGCGGTTCGACGACACGTAGTTCTCGCGCAGGTCGGTGAGGTCGATGTTCGCCTGGTAGTTGTCCCAGGACTCCGTACCGATCAGCGGGTTGAACACCGACACACGCACGAGGTCCGGCGACGCAAGGCGCAGGACACGCTCGGTTTCGGCGATGTCCTGGGGTGTCTCGCCCGGGGACCCGACGATCAGGTAGACCTTGGCCCAGATGCCCGCGCGACGGGTCATCTTGGCGGCTTCGACGATGACTTCCGGCGTGAGGTCCTTCTTGAGCACGTCCAGCATGCGCTGACTGCCCGACTCCCAGCCGTAGTAGATCCGGCGGCAGCCCGCGCGGTGCATGTGCTTCAAAAGCGGGAAGTCAACGCAGTCCGCGCGGGTGTTGGCGATCCACTCGAACTTGAGGCCGCGGCGCAGGATCTCGTCGCACATCTCGTGGATGCGCTTCTTGCGCAGCGTCAGGATCTCGTCGACGAACAGGATCACGCCGGGGTTGTAGACCTTGACGATCTGCTCGAGCTCATCGACGATCAGTTCCGTCGACCGCACGCGGAAACCGCGGCCCGTGAGTTCCTTCTGGCAGAAGATGCATTTGAACGGGCATCCGCGCGTCGTGAAGATGTACGCGAGGCGCTCAGGGTTCATCTTGAAGTAGCTGTCCATGGGCAGCAGATGCCGCGCCGGCATGGGCAGGTCGTCGAGCTTCTTGATGAGCGGCGGGGCGGGGTTATCGACCCAGATCTGGCCGTCGCGAACACCGGCGAGGCCGGGCACCTGGCCCAACACCGCGTCGTCGCCGCCCTCGAGCGCTTTGACGAACTGCGGCAGCGTTTCCTCGCACTCACCCTTGAGCACGTAGTCGAAGTGCCCACTGTCGAGGAAGATGCCCTGGTCCACGGATGCGTGCGGGCCGCCCATGACCGTGATCTTGCCCTTCTCCTTTGCGTATTTCGCCCAGGCGATGGCACGGCGGATGTTCGGTGTAAGCGCCCCGAAGCCGATGATGTCGTTGCGCTCGATCGCATCCTTCATCCCGGCGTCATTCATGATCCGCTCGTCGACGAGTTCGACCGGCAGACCCTCCTTCTCCATGGCGCCGCCCAGGTAGGCGATGCCAAGGATCATGGCGAGGGGGTCCTCTTGGACGTGCGGTTTGATGTACGTGAGCAGAGACTTGCGCATTGGAGGTCCTTCGCGGGCCGCGTTGGCCGGCCGTTTGGGCCGTGGATCGAGAAACGGAACGTCGGGGGTCGTCGGAGGGGCCCGGGCCCGGGACTGGATCGGCATCCAGCCGGTCCGAAATCTACCCTGCCCGTGAGAGTTGCGCAACCGAAGCGACTTCCTTGGCCAAGGATTGATCCTGGGCGGCGCTGACGGGGGCGCCGCGGGCCCCACGGGTCTTGCATGCGCCCCGGTCGAAACCCCGCCCGAAGCGGCCCCTCGAATTTCGGGCGCAGGCCCCACCAGCGGGAAACCCCCGCCCCACCGAACGCGGCTCGCCCGTTCAGCTGCGTCGATCGCGCCGGACCAGGGCGAGCGCGGTGTCGTACTCCTCGAGGAACTCGCCCGCGAGCCGGTCGATCGTGAAGCGCTCGAACAGGCGTCGGCGCCCCGCTTCCCCCATCGCGCGCGCGCCGGCGGGATCTCGCAGGAGGCGCGCGATCGCCTCCGCATAGGCCGGCACATCGAAGGGATTCGCGATGGAACCCGTCTGGCCCTCGAGCACAACCTCCGGACTCCCGCCAAATACCGTGGCGACCACCGGCTTGTTGTGCTGCATGGCCTCGAGGTTGACGAGCCCAAACGTGTCGAAACAGATCGAAGGGGTCACGAACACGTCGGCGAGCGCATACGCGCACTGGAGCTCGTCCCCGTCGAGCCAACCCGTCGGCACGACGCGGTCCGCGACTCCCAGCGCGCGTGCGGCGGGGCCGAACTCCGCGTCGTAGAGGTCGCGCTTGCCCATGACAATCAGCCGCAACCGCGGGAACTCCGGCCCTAAGTGCGCGAGCATCCGCAGGAGCTGAACCACGCCCTTTTGTTCGTGCAGGCGTCCACCGATCGCAAGCACCTGGGCCCCATCGAGACCGAGCTTCGCGCGGAACGCGGCGACGGCGTCCGGGCCAGGCAACTCCGACTTGGGAGCGATCGCGTTGTGCACCGTGCGGTGTACGGTGATGCCGTTTGCGGAGATGGCACGGCCGAGCTCGTCCGACACAACCGTGAAACGGTGCACGTCCCGCGTGAGCACACGTCGGATCGCGGCGTTACGCCCCGGACGCAGCCGCAGCCGCTGGCACGGCAGGCACTTCGAGAGCCGCGCCTGGTAATCCCGCAGCGCCCCACCGGCGGCCTCGCCCCCGTGGAAGCAGGTCAGCTTCTGGTAGCAAAAGGTCATCACGTCGTGGGCCGTGAACACCACGCCCGCGCCGGCCCTGCGAGCGGCGGTGAGGCTCGCGTAGCCCAGGTGGGTGTGGATGAGATGGCTGTGGACGATGTCCGGCTGGAACGCGCGAAGCACCGCTTTGAACGGTTCGCGCACACGCGGGTTGTCGAGGCTGACCCAACCGCGCCAACGCGGGTCGTAGTCCGAATGCAGGCGGAAGACGCGGGTGCCTTCGATCTCCACCTCGCTGAAGGTTCTTGATGCTGCGGCGCCGGGGTCCTGGGTCGCCGTCGCTACGGCGGTTTCATGTCCGGCCGCGCGCAGGGCAGCGGCGTGCTCGTACATCTGCCGGATGGACGATCCGATGCGCGGATCGGACAGGTCATTGAGGAAAAGAACTCTCACGGCAACAGGTTGGCTCGGGGCCCGGTCGTGGATCCAGCGGACGGTCCGGTCGCCGGTCCGGTCGCCGGTCCGGATGTCGTCGCCGCGAACGGCGCCGCGGACGGCGCCGCGGACGGCGGCGCAAACACACGGTGGTGGCCGCCGCCGCGGAAGAACAAAGCGATAAAGACGAGGTGCACCGCGATCCAGCCATAACACAGCACGATGCCCCAGGCCGCACCGGTTTCGGGCAGAAAGTACGCGAGCGCGAACATGCCCGGGGCGGCCACCGCCGTCCCGACTACCGAGATCGTGAACGCCGCGCGGAGCTGCTGTGTGTAGATGTAGAAGGAGTCGAACGCCACCGAGAAGCCCTGGAAGGCGAACCCGAACGCGAGCACTCCGGCCACCCGCACGATCGGATCGGGATACTCGTTTTTGTAGATGAGCGGCACCACGTACGGAAGCACGAGGTAGGTCACCCCCACCGCAGCCGCCATGCCCACACCGGACAGGACCGTGACGCGCAGGAACGCGGTGCGGAACGCCGCGGCCTGGCGGCGGGCGGCAATGGCGCCCAGCGCCGGCAGGGCTGTCTTGCTGAAAGCCGCAAGGGCCATCACGGGAACTTGCAGGAAGCGCTGGGCGATGCGGAAGTACGCAACCCAGGGCGACGCCTCTGCGTGCCCGGCGAGCTTGCCGGCGAACTGGATCAAGAGCGGCGGGAGCGTGTTGAGTGTGATCGCATCCATGCTGCGCAAGGCGCCGATCCGGAAGCCGAGCCTCAACCCCTCGCGCAGCGGCACGTCGCGCACCCGGGAGAGAATCTCGCGCGGGCCAGGCAGCTTGTGTCCCACTCCGTGGGACATACGCCGGTAGAGCACGGTACCCCAGATCGAGCCGGCGACGGAGGCGGCCAACGTGCCCAGAACCGGCCCCACCGGGTCGCGCGTCCAGTAGGCCCCCACAGACACAAAGACGAGGCGGGCGAGCTCTGTGCCGAAGTCGAGCCGACCGAGGTCGGCCATGCGCCGCGCGCCCTGGAACGTCGCAACCGCGACCACACGCGGCAGCTCGAGGAGCGGCGTGAACGCGAGCCACCACGCCCAGACACCGATCGTGTGCCCGACGGCGGGGTCCTTCGTGATCACGACCCCAAGCCACGGGAAAAAGAAATAACCCGCGCCGACCGTCACCAACCCGACGAGCGCGTAACTCTTCACGAGGAACGCGAGCCACGCCGCAGCTTTGTCCGTTTGTCCCTTCGAGATCGTCTGGGCGAGTTGGCTGACGGTGGCCTGCACAACGCCGATCGCGAGGAGCATGAACCCAAAGCCGAAGAGGGAGACCGCCGTGAAAAACTCCCCCTGCAGGCTCGGCCCAAGGTAGGTCGCCACGACGACCGACGACAGCAGTTGGCTGACAGCAATACCGGCTTGGGAAACTTGGAGCACGGCCGAGTCGCGCAGAAACCGGCTACCCTTGACGCGCCGCCACATCAACCCACGACCTCGGTGTAAAGCCGCGCGACCTGGGCGGCGTTCTTGGCCCAGGTGTTCGCAAGTGCGTGCGTTCTGCCGTCCTCACCCAACCGGGCCGCCAACCCCGGATCTTCCACGATCCGGCGCAGTGCCACCTCGACCGCCGCCGGTTCGGGCGCGACAAGGAAGCCCGTTTTTCCGTCCACGATCGCGTCTTCCGCACCACATCCCAGGGTTCCGACCACCGGCTTACGGCACGCGGACGCCTCCAGGTAGACGATGCCAAAACCCTCGAAACCGCCGTCCGCGGCCGTGACCGGCGTATGCACAAACGCGAGGCAGCGCCGCAGAAGGTCGATTTTTTCCTCTTCCGTGACGTTGCCGATGAAGTGCACGCGCGCTTCGAGCCCGGCATCCTTCGCGATCGCGCGCAGGCGCTGCTCGTACGCATCGCCGCTCAAACGCCCGACGATGATGTGGTGCAGGTCGGGATGGCGCGCGGCGACACGGGTCCATGCCGCGAGTGCCAGGTGGTGGCCCTTGCGCTCCTTGGTTTCGCCGATACCCAGCGTGTAGCGCAGCGTTTGCCACGGACGCGGTCCCACGTCGATCGGGGCGTCGAGCGGCCCCACCTCGACACAGTTGGGAATCGTGCGCACGTCGATGTCGTGGGTGTTGCCAAGCACCTGAGCCAAGCGCCGTGCGGTGTAGCCGGAAACTGCGATCAGTCCCGCGAAATGGGCGTAGGTCCAGCGCGCGAGCCGGCCGTGGCGCGGATCGAGGAGCGGTTGGATCGTGTAGGTGCCGTGGGCAGTAGCGATGCACGGCTTGCCAGCGAGGCGCGCGGCGACGAGCGCGTGGAAACTGGGGGGATAATCCTTTATCGCTTGCACGACGTCGGCGCGGCGCGCCGCGCGCCACACGGGCACGAGGCGCGCCGCGAAACTCGCCCAAAACCGCATCCGCGACATGTAGAAAAAGTAGTCGGGGGGCAGGCCCACACGAACGCCCCAACGGGCGGGTACGGAAGCGGACGTGGGGCGGTGCTTGCGGGCGAGCAGGACCTCGACCTCAATACCCGGCATCTCGACTTCCAGCGCCCGGATCAGGCCCATCGCATACCGCCCGACCCCGTCGATTTCGGACAGCGAATCGGTGAGATAGAGGACCCTCATGGCAACCCTACTTCGGGTTTGAGCCCCATGAAGCGCAAGAGGCGCGCCGCACGCGCGTCCCAGGTGTGCGCTGGCGCGCGCGCCCGGGTCGCTGCCGCGAGGCGCCCGCGCAGGTCGCCCGCTGCAAACAGGTGGCGCAGTCCTTCGGCGAGCGCGCCCGGATCGTCAGGGGCCACCAGCCACCCATCGACACCGTGGGTCAAGACATCCCGCAAGGAGGGCAAATTGCTGGCGACCAAGGGCAAACCTGCCGCCATCGCCTCGAACACCTTGAGCGGCGACGTGTAGCGCGCGCTGATCGCCGGGGTCGACCGGTTCGGCACCACCCCCACGTCCGCTGCGACGAGGTAATCGACGACGCGGCTCGGCTCGACAAATCCGTCGATCCGCACGTGCACAAGGCCCCGCGCCAGGTCGGCGATGCGGCGCGCCTGTGCGTCCGGTCCACCCGCGATCACGAACTGTATTCCGGGCAACGCACGCGCCGCTTCCACGAGGATGTCGACACCCTTCCACGGGAGCAAACTGCCCGTGTACACAACCAATGGCGCGTCCGCAGCGATTCCCAACCGCGCTCGTGCCGTGGCGCGCTCCGGCATATCGCGAAAGCGGCTCGCTTCGAATCCGTCGTGTTCGACGCACAGGCGCGCGGGGTCCGCCCCGAGCGCGAGCAGGTCCTCTTTGACCCCGCCGGAAATCGCCACGACACCCGCCAGATGCGGCAGTGTTTCGGCGAGCCAGGCCAAACGCAGCCGGCCCGCTGGAACACGATGGACTTCCCAGTACACACGGCCCGCGAAGTGCCGAGCCGGCCCCCGGCGCAGGGCCAAAAGCCGCGCGGCTTCGAGCTCGCGGGAAAGCACGGTCGCGCGCGGCGCGGCGCGCGCGATCTGCGCGGCCGCAGAGCGCGAGAAACTCCACTCCTGGAGCCGCGCCGGACCAAACTGCAGCCGTGTCGGCACGCGGTCGATCCAATCGAGGCAGGCGATCGCGCGCACAACCGGGCGCGGTCCGCGCTCCACGGCGTAATAGTCGAACAGGTCGACTCCCGGCGGCAACGCCGGCGTCGGGTGGCGGCGCGCGTGCCACAGTTCGACGTCGAGGCCGCGCGGGGCGCCCGCGCGCGCGAAGGAAGCGGCCACCTGCACAACCTGCAGGGACTGCGCACGTTGGCTCGGGAGCCGCGCGTTGGCTAGGGCGATCAGCGCGGGGGCCGCTGCCCGGGACGCGTCGCTCACGGGCTGCGGGACTCCGCGGCCGCTCGCTCGACCGCGGCGCGCCGCTCAAGCACCAGGTCGCGGAGCTCACCTTGATATTCGTCCATCTGCGATGTGTAGCCAAGCGCCGCCATGCGCCGCGCGGTCTCGTCTGCCCCTTGAACACCTTCGGCGCGCAGGCGCGCGAGGTCCGCAGCGCGCTGCGCGAGCTGCGCATCCTCGGTCTCAAGGTCGCGCGCCGAGCGAACCACGTCCTCAACGTCAATCGGCATATGCGCATCCCACGCGAGCAGGGCGACGCGCAACCGATCCGCCTCGGCCAAAACTTTGTCGCGCACTTCGAGGCGGCGCGCGGAGTCGCCGTCCGCACCTCCCGCTCCAAAAACCACTTCGCGGAACAGCTCGCGACGCTGCAGGGGATCGGCGCCCAGGTCGTGCATGCGAATGCGACCCATCTTGCGTTCGAGGGCGATTTGCCAGCCGTCGGGGCGCACCGCAAAACGCTCGAGCACGAGCATCGTGCGCTCGTCCTGGATCGCGACGAAAGTCGAATCTTCGGCGAAGAAAAAGTCCCGCACCCGATCGACCTCGCCGCGCACGAGCGGGAGCAGGCTCGTCCCGTCCACCCTATCCCGCGGCGTGGATTCTGGGGGCAGCTCAAGCTTGAGTGCATCCGCGAGCGTCGGGAACAGGTCGATGCTCTCCACCGTCGCGCGCACGCGGGTGCCGGCGGGGAACGCCCGCGGCCAGCGCACGATCAGCGGCACGTGGAGGTTCGAGTTGTACATGTGGTTGTGCTCCCAACGGCCACCCTCGCCGAAGTCCTCCCCGTGGTCGGAGGTCACGATCACCACCGTGTCGTCGAGCACACCCTGCGCCTCGAGTTCCGCGATCAGAATCCCAACATGGTGGTCCGCCTGGGACACACCACCCAGGTAGAGGTTGAGGATCTGGCGCGCGTCCGCGTCCGTGGGTTTGTAGGCACCCCGCTCGATCGCCTGGCGCGATGATGCGTAGAAGGCGTCGATCGGACCGTCGTACTGCGGGTCCACGTACATCCCGCGCCAGGGTTCGGGCGGATCGTAGGGGGTGTGGGTCGAATAAAGGTGCACGAACGTGCTGAAACGCCGTTCCTGGCGCTGTTCAAGCCACCGGCGCGCTTCGTTGGCGAGGAAATCCGGGTCCTGTTTGGCGCGCAGCTTGAACAGCATTCCGGGTCCCGCGAAAGCCGAGCGCAACTGACTGAAGCGGCTGTCGAGATCGACAAAGGGATGGCCCTTCATCAACTCGACATAGCCGTCGAAGCCGTCCGCGAGGCCGGAGCCGTGCGACAGCGCGCCGGTCATGAACGCCGCGCCGCTGTAGTCCTCGGGGCGCAGTACGACACCATCCCTGCGGGTTGCCGTCTTGAGATGCTGCTGGAGCGTGACGTTCTCTTCGAGGCGCTGCCCCGACATCATCTTCAACAGGCCGTGACGCCGCGGATACTTGCCCGTGAAGAACGAACCGAAGCTCGTCCACGTGTACGGCGCTTGCACGAGCGCACGCTCGAACAGAGTCCCCTCGCGCGCCAAACGATCGATGTGCGGCGTCGCAACGGTGCTGTTGCCGTAACAGCCGAGGGAATCGGCGCGCAGCGCGTCCACCAGAATGAACAGCACGTTCGGCAGGTCGCCGTTGCGGGCGTTGATTACACCGCGCTCGGCCGACGCGCGGCCGTCGGACACGACGTAGGCGCCGCCCGCGATCCAGATCAGCACGTGCATCACGCCCAACACTCGCCAGGCGCGGACGGGAACCTTGGCACACAGGGCGCCCAGCACTGCTCCCACACACAGCGCGCCTGCACCGAACCCGGCCAGCACGAGGAGACGCTCGCTCGAGAGCGCTGGCAGACCCGGGTGGATCGCTTCGCGCGTCCACCAGAACAGCGCCGGAGCGGCGGCTGCGGCAAAGAGCAGCGCAAAAAGCCATCCGCGGAGCGCGCCCGCGGAACGCCGCGCCGTGAGGGGGTGCATCAGCGCGCCCCACAGCGCTCCGACCAGCGCGATCGCCGGCCCGTAGAGCAGTGCTCCACCCAGGGTGCCCAGCGCAAGGTCCCATCCGCGCACGGGCGCGGTTGGAGTGAGGGCCTGCTCGGGCAGGGCGCGGAAGTATTGCCATGCCTGGTAGGCATCCGCGGCGCCGAGAAGCAGCCCGACGAGCGCGCCCGCGGCGGCGCCGGCGGCGAGGCTGGATCGAAAGGGTCGGCGCGCGGCGGCGGGGGGCACGTTTGCGCGGTGGGAAGCGCCAGCGTCGGCGCGGGGCGAGGGGGTTTTCATAGGCGCACGGGGAACTTTACCCCGTGGGCGCTCCTGGGCGGGCGACCGGCGGCGGCAAAGGCGATTAGCGCAGGCGGTAGCGCACGTCGTCCGCGGTGCGTTCGACGGCCGTCGCGGCGCGTGGCGCGGCAAAATGGACACTCCGCGGCAACACCCTGCCCACGCTGCGCTCGCGCACGTCGAGCCCATCCCCGTCGACCCGGTAGGTGCGCTCGAGGGACGTACCCGGCACCGGCGCACCATCGCGCCAGGCGAGGGGCGTGGTCAACTGGACGCCGTCGGCGAGCAGCTGGATGGTCGGCGCGAGCCCAAACGCCGTCGAGACCCGTCGACTCGCGGGGGCAAGCACCCCCCGCGCGAACACGGCGGCGGGCACCTTCAGGGCGTCCTTGTGGCGGCCAGCGCGCCACGCCACCCGGGACAACCAAAGCGAAAAGCGCAACTCGGCGCCCCCCGCGCGCAGGCCGCGCATCGCGCTCGGAAAGCCCGCGTAGCCGCTCCACTCCCCCTCCTGTGTTCCGCCGTGCCGGCAGCGTTCGACGAGGTCTGCGCCGTCCGTGCGGCGTTGCACGCGGATCAAACCCGCGCCGTGGGGACTCCCGTGGTGGACGTTGAAACCCGGGCGTGCACCGCGGACCCACGCGATCACACGCCCATCCTCGATGCGGCCAAGCTGGGCAGCGGGGAACCAGGTGAGCGAGAGTTCGAGCTGCCCCGTGCCGGGTTCGACCTCGGACAGCACGTCCCGGGCGGCTTCGAGGTCGTCGAGCGCCCGTGCAGACCACGCCGCATGCGCGGCCCAAAAGAGCGGACACTGGTAACTGCGCCCGCGGCCCGGACCCTCCATGTGGCTGCGGGGCCGCCCGCTGGGCTCCAGATGCTCGGCCCACGCGCGCTGCGCGCGCCACGCGGCGCGGCCGTAGGCGCTGCGTGCGAACAACCGATAGCCACTCACGAGGTTGCATCCCAGTACCAGGGTTTTGCTTCGAGCAGCCCGCACTTGATGCCGTCGGTCCCCTGGAGCGCGACGAGGAAGTCGAGCCCACGCACGAGCGGAACGCGAAAGAGCCCATCCGCGGGGTCGCGACGCAGTGTCTCGAGGGCATGGAGCGTGAAACCCGTCACGCGGGATTGATAAAACGACGAAACGTCGCTCGCCCCGATGTGGCCCGCGCCCCATTCCATCGGATGGTACGGGAAGCTGCCGTCCACGTGCTGGATCGCCTCGAGCACACCGACGGCTTCGATGGCTGCGCGCGCGAGCACGCCATCGTTCGTACCGTCGAACTCGATTTCGAGGCGCGCGGCGGCGGCGAGGCCGGTCAATCCCCACGCGCGCTGGGCGGGAATGCCCTTGTCCAGCACGGCGTAGCGCAGGTACGTGCGCGCGTGCAGCAGGCTCGCTTGCGCAAACTGCGTGCGCGTCTGCGCGTCGAGCCGGTCGCCAAAGTGCTCCACCATGCTGGCGAGCGCATCGGAGCACGCACCGCCGTCAATAACACTGTTGGAGCAGTTGAAGGGATCGTGGCGGCCGGGGCGGAACGTGTGGCACAGACTCGTGCCTTCGCGCACGAGGTTCACAACCAGCCGCCGGCCCTGCTCGAGCGCCGCATCGAAGAGCGCATCCGACGGGTTGCGGCGCCACAGCTCGAGCGCGAGGATCGCGGTGCACGCGGATTTGCCCGTGTGCTCGACGCCGTGCTCCGGGCACAGGATCCGCCCGCTTCCATCGCGCAGGGACAACTGCCAAGCGAGCGCGCGTTCAAGGGGCTCGATCAGGTCGCGCCCCACGGGCCGCCGCGGCCCGCGCTGGGGGCGCGCCGTCGGGAACGGCCGATCGCGGGCGCCGCTGGGCTCGTGCGAAGTGCGGTCGTGGTTCACGATCCCAAGTACCGCACGAGGTGACGGGTGATCGGCCCGAGGGGTTCCGCGGGGCGGCCGCGGATCCGTTTGGCGAGCTGCTGCACGCAAAAATCCAACCAGGCGAATAGGACACACAGCTTCACCCACATTCCCGCGCCGCGGCCGTGGTGCTTGCGGTAGTACGCCAGGCGGTTTTTATGCCATTCGGGCACGAACGAGCCGAACTGGCGTGTGCTCGCACCGACGTGGTGGGCAACCACCGTCTGCGGGAGAAAGCGTGTGCGCCACCCCGCCGCGACCAGTCGCCGCGACAGATCCACATCGTTGAAAAAGAGCCACAGCGACTCGTCAAACAGTCCGACGGCATCGAGGGCGCTGCGGCGCACGAGGAAACAGGCCGCGGGGGGTTGGTTGATGTCGCGCTCGTGCTCGTGGTCGAAGCCGCGCTCAAAATAACGCACGAGTTCGGGGCTGTTTGGGAACCAGCGCTCGAACGGCGTCGCAAAAAACAGGGGCGTCAAAAGGTTCGGGAATGCCTGACACGCGCGCTGGGTTCCCCCACCGGGATGCACGAGGCGCGGCGCAGCGGCGCCGTATTCGGGGTTTGCGTCGAGAAACCGCACGAGCACCTCCAACGCGTCCTGCGCCATCTCCGTGTCGGCGTTGAGCAGGAGGATGTAGGGCTCATTCGCGAGCCGGATGCCCTGGTTGCATCCGATCGCGAAACCCTCGTTGCGCGCATTGCGCTGCAAACGCACCGCCGGGAACCGCTCGGCCACCATGTCGGCAGACCCGTCGGCACTCGCATTGTCGATGACGATCACTTCCGCGGGCGGGCGCTCGAGGTTGAACACGTGATCGAGGCATACCGCGAGCAGATCGCGCGTGTTCCATGAGGGAATCACCACGCTGACGCTGCGCGGTGCCGGCGGAGCGACGGCCTTTGCCGCCGATTGGGGATCGATGCCCGTGGCGCTCACGTCGGAACTCCCGCGGCAGCGCTCATGGGATTGCCCGCCATCACGTCGACGAGCCGCGCCATCAGCGCGTCGACCTCGTGTTCTGCAGCCACGATCCTGCGCAGGCGGGTGCCGAGCGCCGCGCGCTCGGCAGCCCCGCTGTCCAGCAACGCGGAGATCCGCGCGGCGAGTCCGGCTCCGTCGCCCGGTGCAAACACAAGACGCTCGGCATCTGCACCAAGGGAACGGAAGACGTGCTCGAACGATTCGTTGCAGGTCAACACAGGGCGCTCGCAGGCCATCGCTTCGAGCACCACCTTGTCGACACTCCCGGTCAGGCTGGCGTTGACGAGCAGCGTCGCGCGGCGGTAGAGCTCGGGCACCTCGCGATAGGGCCGCGCGCCGTGCATTGCGACCCGCGGCCCAAGCCCGAGCGCCGCAACGCGCGCCCGCACCCCGTCGCCGAACGGACCGTCCCCGGGCGCCAGTCCGCCGCCGACGAGGTCGAGGTGGACGTCGCGGCCCGCGGCGACCAGCCGCGCGAGTGCATCGAGGATCGTGAGCGGGTCTTTGGCGGGTGTCAGCCTTCCGACCGAAAGGATGCGGGCCGGCGCTGCGGGTTCGCCGCGGGGGCCCGCAACGGGCGCGAAGTGCTCGAGGTCGATGCCGTGCCCCGTCACGACCTTTTTGGGCGTGTCGAGCCGCAGGGACTCGGGACTGGCGGTGAAGATGGCTTCGACACACCGCTCCGCGCGCCGCAGCCGCGCATCGACACCCTTGTGCGTGTACCACAAAAACACACGCGCTCCGTGGCGGTGCGCAGGTCCTGCAGCCACGAGCGCGTAACGCGGCACCATGTGGGCGAGCACCACGTCAAAGCCGTCCTTGCGCAGCGCTTCGTCCAGGCAACGGCGGTAGCGCAGCCAGCGCATCAATGTGCCGCGGCGACCGATGACACGCACGTCAACGTTGGACGGCAGGTCAGCCACGTCCCCGACCTCGAGTGCGACCACCCGCACACGCTCAGCGTGGCGCGCAAAACCCGCAATCCAACGGGAAACGAATCCGAGCACGGCGTCGTTCGCATCCAGCACCTGGGTGAGGAACAGGAGCTTCATGCGCGCACCGCCTGCTCGCCCACGAGTTCGTGCAGTCCGCGCGCGTAACCGGCGAGCACCGTGTGGTACTCAAAACGCTCCGCAAGGGTGCGCGCGCCGCTCGCAAACACGCTCCGACGCCCCTCGTCGCCGAGGAGTTGCACCAGGCCGCGCGCGATCCCTGGCCCGTCGAAACCGCACAGAACACCGCCGCGGCCCTCGGCCAAGAGTTCGCCCATGATGCCCACGGGTGTCGAGATAACGGGTGTCCCGCAGGCCATGGCCTCGACGGTAACCCGCGGCCCCCCCTCACAGGTCGACGCGCAGACAAGCGCCCGGGACCGCCGGTAGAGCTCCGCAAGGTTCTCGGGGCCCTCGACCCAATCAATCCACTCGATGCGTTCCGCGATGCCAAGCTGTTTGGCGTGCGCTTCGAGCGCACCACGCAAAGGCCCGCGGCCGACCAACGTCGCACGCAGCGCCAATCCGTCGCGCGCACACAACGCGAGCGCGTCGAAGAGCGCCGCCACGTTTTTGTTGGCGACGAGGCGGCCCGCGAAAATCACGTCGCGCTCGCGAGCGGGCGCGGGAGTGTGGGGTGCAAAGGTCGCAAGGTCGATGTAGAGCGACGGCAGAACGAGGATCTGCTCGCGCGGCACGCCGAACGACATGAGCAGGTTGGGCATCTCGACGGAGTTGACGACTCGAAAGGCCCGCGCGCGGCTTCGCGCCCAGCGCACGTAAACCCGCGCCACGTGGCGGTCGAAACGCTCGCGCATATCGACCGGAACCGGATGGCCCGGCACATGGTGGATTTCCGACAGATACGGCACGCCGGTGTGCGCGGCGATGCGCGCGGAGGCGATTCCGTTGTAGAACCAGCCGTAATCGTGGCTCACGATCAGTGCCGGCTGGTGCTCGGCGACGAGGCGCGCGCCCGCGCGCACAAGCCATCCGACCATGCGCGTCCGCGGTACCGGCGCCGGGTGCAGGTGCACGTTGCCGTGCATCACGCGGGTCGTGACGGGTTTGTCGGGCCGCGGGCAGAGCACGTCGATGCGCTCGAACCAGCGGCTGAACTCGGTCTGCATCTGGTAGAACGGACCGCGTTCACCCACCGTGGACTGACGGTCGCCACTCAGCATCAGGAGGCGCATTTTCGGACCTCCAGCGCACTTTGGTACACCGCTTCCAACCGATCGGCGAGTGCGGGCGCGCCGTGGCGGGCCGCAACACGCAATCGAGCGCGCTCGCCCATCGCCGCGGCTCCCCTGCGGTCTTCCAGCAACTGCGCGAGGGCAAACGCGAGCCCGTCCGAGCCCGCATCCGGAGCGACGACGATGCCCGTGCGTTCGTGCATGACCAGTTCTTCGACACCCCCCACGCCAAACGCGACGACGGGCAAACCCGCGGCGCCCGCTTCGATCAACGCCACGGGCAAACCTTCGGTGCGCGAGGACAAAAGCACGCTGTCGAGCTCCGCGAGGATCGAAGCGATGCCCTCCCGCGCTCCAAGCAGGTGGGCGCGCTCGCGCACACCTTCGGGGAGGGCGTTGATGGCGCGCTCCAGCGCTCGGCGCTCCGTTCCGTCCCCGACAAAAGCCATGTGCAGCGTGCGGTAGCGGTTGCCGAGCAAGCTGAACGCCGCGAGCGCCACCTCGGGCTGCTTCACCGGCGCGAGGCGGCCGATGACGCCGACCACGACGTCGGTGGATGCAGCGCCCATCGTGCGCCGCAGTGGGCCAACGTCTTGATTTCGCTGTCGCAGGAGCGGCAAACCGAGGAACGGCGCAAGATCGATGCCCGGCGGCACGACGACGAGCTGGTCCTCCGTGCAGACTCCAAGGCGCACAAGGTCGTCCGCGGTCGCGTGGGAAACCGCAACGATGCGGTCTGTTTCGCGCGCGAGATCGGTTTCCATGCGCACGAGGCGGCGCGCCACCGGCGCGGGAAAATAACCCTCGAGCACATGCCCGTGGAACGTGTGGACGCGGGCGGTGCGGGGCAACACGCGGGCTGCGCGCCGACCGATCCAACCGGCTTTGCTCGCGTGGGTGTGCACGAGATCCGGTCCGAACGCCGCAAGTTCGCGACCGAGCCACGCCGCGGCGCGCAGGTTGCCCACGGGCGCGAGGCCGCGCGCGAGGCCGGGTACACGACGCACGTCGAGCCCGCGCCGCTGCGCGGTTTGAAAAAGGTCGCCCTCCCCCGCCTCGGCGGTGCCGGCGAACACCCGAACGGTGTGGCCGCGCTCCGCGAGCAGGGGATCGCTGCCGAGCACCTGGGCGGCGGGGCCACCGAGGTTCAAGCGGGTGAGCACACGGGCGATGCGCATGACGGCGGGGAGCATACCAGCCGCCGCGGCCCGAACCTGTCCCTTCGTCAATCGACGTAGAAGAGGCTGATGTGGTAACACAACAGCGCCGTGTACGCCGCGGCCGACGCCCACAGGCCAAACCGCGCCAAAGGGAAGTTTGCGTGCATGCACAGCACCAGCAGCGCGACGGCGATCAGGGCCGACTTCACCGCGACGAATCCCAGCCGGCCCGTCATCAGCATCCAATCGGCCACGGGATTGAGCTCGCGCCCGCCGGCCTGCAAATGCACGAGCGTGAACGCGCTGTCGGCGACGTTCATCAACGCGACCCACCCCACCAGCAGCACCAGTTTGGGGTCGTAGAGGTCGACAAAAGCGCCCTCGCGCTCCTCCGCCCGGCGAACCGTACGACGGCGCCCCGCGCCGAAGGCCCAACGCGAAAGCCGCGGTGTGGGCCGCTGGCGGCGATCCGGGCCGCGCCACGGCTGCTGAGTCCCTGCCGCGGGCTTGCCACCGGTCAGCGGGCGGCTCAGCGCGTCCCCGGAGGGCGTCGCGGGGATGGATTCAGGGGTCGCCATGGAGCCGGGAGCCAGGGGCATCTATCGCCGCGGGACTGGCCGGGCCTTGACTCCGAGCGCCGCGAGCGGCCGCACACCGCCCCGCTGCCCCGCCGCCCCGTGCCGGCCCGTGCCGGCCCGGCCCGGCCGAAAGTTCCCGCGCGCACGGACCTGTTCAGCCCCCTGCGGGGGTTCCACGCTGGGTCGCGCCCGTTTTGTCGGAGGAGTCCGAGTGCCCGGGGGTGCGGACCGGGGGGTCCCAGTGGTCGGCGCGCTCGTCCGTGCGCCAAAGCTCGTTGCGGTGCTGCCAAGGCTGACGCAGGGCGTCGTCGTGCAGCGGCTCAAAGGCGTGGGATACCGTTTCGACCACGAGTTCGAGCCCTCCTTCCGCCCGCCACAGCACTAAAGAAGTGGGCAGCTTCAGATGCGTCGGCAACACGAGGCGGTCGGCGGGCAGCGGCTCGCCCGGGACCTCGGCAGCCCAGGCCGCTTCGACCCGCGTGCGCCAGGACTCACGGATCGCGGGGTCGATCGGGACGTCGGTCCACGCGTCGAAATCGATGTACGCCCACTGGATCGCAGAGCGCAGGTTCGCGCGATCAAACCCGACGGCGCTGAATTGAATCTGCGCGGGCAAGCCCGTCTCTGCGTTCAGCCCCAGGTAGTAGTCGGCGCACCACTCGTGGTCGAAAAAGCGCAGCTTGCGGCCAAAGCGCATCTCGAAGAGTTCGCCCGCGGCGGGCACCCCCCCTGACTCCGAGGCCGCATTGGGCGGCACAAACGGTGCGAGTGCGACGTCGAGCGCGCGCAGGGCGAGCGGGAATGCCCCGAGGGCAAAATCGCGCAGCGTTTCCGCGTTGGCCCAGCTGCGTGCGTCTTCCGTGCGGAGAAACGTGGCTCCGGATTCCGACCACGCGCGATCGCCCGCGCGGATGAGGCGTGTGTACTGCGTCTCGAACGTCGGCGGCTGTGCGGTCGTCATCTGGACCGACTCCGCGATCCTATAACCGTCGGAGTCGGGCCGGTAGCGCGCGAACACCGGCACCCGATGGTGGATGCGCCACCGGGGCTCGCCGCCCGCCGCGTTCCAAAGGACGCGTGTCGTGAACAGCGCTTCGAAGCGCACCCCGGGCAGCACAGCGCCCAGCGGAACACGCGCGACGAGGCCCTCGGGCGTGCTGACTCCCGCCACCGCGCCGAGACGCGCTTCGAGTTCCGCCAGCACGCGCGCACCCCGCGCGGCAAGCTCGGGGTCCGCGAGACCGCGCAGCTTGGGCCGCAGCCGCTCGCGCTCCTCCTGGGTGAGGGGCGTGCCCCCCGGCGTGATCGGACCTTGGCCCGGGGGTGGGACGGCCTGGAGCGCGCCGCGGGATGTAAGGATCGGCGGGGCAGACCCCGCGGCCGGCGCCGCCAGCGCGCACGCCGCGACAAAACCAAGAACGAAGGACAGCATCCCAAGAGCCTACCCGGCAACCCGCGCCGAGCCCAAAAACTAGCGCGCCGCCACCACGTCCCGGTACGCGGCAAGGGTCTCGTCGACCATGCGGTCGAGGCCAAAAACCGCGCGTACGCGCAGCCTTCCACGCGCCCCCAATCGCAGGCGCAATGCGCGGTCCCCGGCGAGGCTCAACATCGCCGCCGCCATCGCACCCGCGTCGGCGGGCGGAACGAGGATCCCGGTTTCGCCGTCGAGCACGACTTCGGGCACCGCTGAAACGCGCGTGGACAACACCGGAAGTCCGCACGCCATGGCCTCGAGGAACACGAGGCCCAAACCCTCCCACAGGGACGCCATGGCGAATACGTCGCTCGCACCGAGCAGGCGCGGGACGTCCCTGCGGATACCGCAAAAAATTGCCTGCCCGTGCACACCAAGATCCCGCGCGACCGCTTCGGCGCGTTGGCGCCCGGCGCCGAAGGGATCGTCGCCGACCAGCAGCAGCCGCAGGTCCTTGCGCGTGTTCAATGCTTGGGCAAACGCGCGCAGTAGCACGTCGTGGGCCTTTTGAGGCGCAAAGCGCGCCACACAGGTAAACACCACCTCGTCCGGGCCGATGCCAAGCTCCGCGCGCACCGCGCGCCGCGCGTTCGCGTCCATCTCGCTCGCACGCTCAAACGGCTCGGGATCCAGACCGTAGTAGATGCGGCGCTGCGCCGACTGTGGCACGCGGCCATAGTGCGCGATGAAACGGCCGACGTGGTCGGACAGCACGATCGTGCGCCGGGGCAAACGTCCAAAAAACCCGTGCGCGAGCGAAACCAGCGGTCGTTTGAGCACCTGCTCGTCGTTGTGCTTGCCGCTGACGAGCACCCCGCGCCGCCCCCAAAGGGTCGCGGCCACTGCGCCAAGGACGTCGGCTTTCAAGAGGTGGGTGTGGACGAGGTCTGCCCAGCGCAGGTGCGGCCGGAGCCGCCACAGCGCCAGCGGCCCCGAGCCGATCGCGACCACGTCCTGCGCGCCCGCGCGGCGGAAGTCCTCCACCAGTGTGCCGTGGCCCTTGAGGTATGCGAGGCGAACGCTGTGGCCGCGCGCACACTGGCCGCGCACCTGCGCGAGCAAGTGCATCTCCGCGCCACCGACGTCGAGCGTCGTGACGATGTGCAACAGCTTCATGTTTCGAGCACTCCGCGGTAGAGCGCGTCGAGGCGCCGGACCATGCCTTCGAGATCGTACTCACGCCGTTGACGCGCGCGGCCCGCGAGCCCCATTTGGCTGCGCGCGGCGGGATCCAGAACGAGGGCCGCGCCAATGGCGCGCGCGAGGTCCTTGGGATCCTCGCTAGCGGCGAGAAAACCGCTCGTCCCGTCGTCCACGAGTTCGCGCGCCCCATCGACCCGCGTCGCGACGATGGGCAGGCCCGCGGCCATCGCCTCCAGCACGATGTACGGCAACCCCTCCCAGCGCGAAGGCAGCACCAAAAAGTCCGCCGTCGCGAGCAAACGCGGCACATCCTGGCGCCAACCGAGGAACCGCACACGATCGTCGAGTCCCAGGTCGCGCGCGAGCGCGCGCAACGCGGGTTCGTCCTCCCCGTGCCCGACAACCAGCAGGTGCAGGTCCGCCGCGCGCGGATCGGCGAGGGCGCGCAGCAGCACGTCTTGGCCCTTGGCGACGTTGAGCAAGCCCACCACCGCGGCGAGCGGCACACTCGCCGGCACTCCCAAGCTTGCGCGAGCGAGCGGCTCTGCGCCAACCCACGGCGCGGGATCGATGCCGTTGGGAACCACGACCACGCGCTCGGGGGGAACAACACCGCTCGCGCGGATCGTTTGGGCCTCGCTTTCGCCGACGGCGACGATGCGCGCCGTGCGGCGGCCAAGATGGGTCTCGACGGCGCGGAACAACCGACGCTTGCCCCCTGAAAACATGGCGCCGAACAGGAACGCAAACGTGTGCGGGGTGTGGACACGCGCGCCAACGCCGGAACGCAGGGACGCAAACCGACCCAGTGCTCCGCCCTTGCTCGAATGGGTGTGAACGATGTCGGGCTCCCACGCACGCATCAGCCGCCCGAGTTCCTTCGCATGTTTCCAATCGTCCGCGGGCCGGATCTCGCGCCGCATGGGGATCTCGTGCACGTGCACACCCTGTGCGCGCAGCGCCTCGAAGTCGGCGCGCACTTCCGGCATTCGCAAAGCCGACGCGGCCACAGCAACATCGATGCCTGCGGCGCGTTGGCCCGCGGCGACGTCGCGCAGGTGTCGGCGGGTGCCGCCGATCGTCGCCTCCATTACGTGCAGGACCCGCACAGGATCAGTGCGCTCCGGTCCCCTTCACGACGGCAAACAACGTCAGGAACAAGATCACGATGTCAAGCAGCATCGAGCGGTGCTCGACGTAGTAGATGTCGTAGTCGATGTTCTCGTGGATCGCCTCGTTGCGGGCGTAGGAGATCTGCCACAGACCCGTGATGCCGGGTTTTGCGCGCAGGCGCTCGCGTTGCAAGGGGCCGTAGGTCGCCACGATGAACGGCATTTCCGGCCGCGGCCCCACCATGCTCATCGATCCGAGCAGCACGTTGAGGAGTTGGGGAAGCTCATCCAAGCTGTAGCGGCGCAGGTAGCGCCCGACGCGCGTGATGCGTGGATCCTCGGGCGACGCGGGTGCGACCGCGTCCCCCGACAGGTGCGTATACATCGTGCGGAACTTGAACATGCGAAAGAGCTGTCCCTCGCGCCCGACGCGCACCTGGCGGTAAAACACCGGCCCGGGTGAGTCGCGTTTGATCAGGATCGCCGCGGCGCTGAACACGGGGGCCGTGAGAATCAACGCGACCACGGCAAGCGCGAGGTCGAGGGTGCGTTTGGCGCTCGCCGCGATCAGGTTTTGGCGTCGGTCGGGCCGGGTGATCAGCGGGATCGAGTCCAAGTTCTCGATGCGCACTCGTTGGCTCATCAGGTGGTAAAAGCGCGGCACCACGCGGTACGAAACGCCCATCGTTTCGAGGCGCTCTGTGAGACCCATCACGACCTCCTCTTCGGCCTCTGGGAGCGCGACGAATACCTCGCTGATCCGCAATCGGTCGATCAGCTCCTCGAGCTCGTCGAAGCACCCGCGCACGGTGGTGCGATTGATCACCCGTCCAACCTCGTCCGCCGACGGCGACACGAATCCCGCGAGCCGCAGTCCAAGGGTGGGCACTAGGACGAACTTGCGCTGCAACCACAGCGCAGTGGGACCGGTGCCGATGATCAGCGCGTTGCGGTTGCCGACCCCCTGACGGTGCAGGTTTTGAAGGAACTTGAACGAGAAGAAGCGGCTGACCGTCGTGAAAAACAGGATCAGGCCGAAGGTCAGGAAGATCGTCACGCGCGAGAACGCGTTGGGATCGATGTTGAGGTCCACCATGCGGTGGAGCTGCACCAAGGGCCCCAAAAAACCGCCCTCGGGCGCCTGGCCGGTGGTGCGCAGCATCACGGTGAGCGTGAAAACGACGAGGAAACCCACGACCGTGCTCTTCGCGATGGCCTTGAACTCCTCGACGTTCAAAAGGCTCTTCACCGTGCTGTACATTCCGAACCCGTGGAACGTCACGAGACACACGGCCGCTATCAGCGCCCATAGCTCGCGGTAAACGCTCCAGGGCAGCTCGCTCCCAAGTCCCCCCACGCGCTGCCCCACAAGGAACCCAACGAGGCACGCGAGCAGGATCACGAGCAGGTCGATGACCACCTGAACGGTGAGCATCAACGTCTCGAAATGGCGGCGCACGAAGCGTCCGAGGGGACTTTCGCCGCGCGGTCCGGCGGCGTTGGGCGCCGGGCGCTCGTTGGAAGTGGAAGGGGACACGGGGGACAGAGGCTGGGAGGCCGGGGGAGCCCCACGCAGCAGGGGGGAAGTGTGCGCGGGACTTTTCGGCGGAATTGCGCCGCGGACAGCCCAAGCAGGTGCCGGAAGAGGCGATCCGGCCCGGTGCCGGTTTTTCCGGCACCTGAGCGGGCCCCGGGAAGGGCCACGGAGCGCGTCCAGGGCCCCGCCTGCCAAGGATACCCTTGGGGCGCGGCCGGAGAAGGGCCCGCGGTGGGCTGGAGGCGTCCCGTGGGTCAGGGCCTGGCGAGCGCGTGGACCAGCGCTTCCACGGTCCCGGCCGCGCGACCGGCTTGGGTGGGAAAGTTGGCGCGGAAGTGCCCGCCGGCACCAAACCCCGCGCTGTCCGTCACGGCTCGCAGCGCCGCCCACGGCACCCCGGCGAAGTCCGCCACCCGCGCCACCGCCGCGGTTTCCATGTCGGCCACGCAGGGCCCGGCGAACGCACGCGCGAGCCGCAACCGCCGCCACGGGGAGAGCACCGGCCGATCGGCGGTCAGGAACCAGCCGGCGGATCCCGGCACGACACGGCGCCAGGTGGCGAGGAGTGTCCCGTCCGGGTCGAGTTCCCGTCCCTCCCGCAGTGCGAGGTCCGCCTGGGCGGTGCGCGCGCAGTGGATGAGGTCGCCGACCTTCATGTTTCGCCGCAGCGCACCGCAGACCCCGGCCACGAGGAGCGCCCGCCGCGCACCCGCGGCGATCAGGAGCGCTCCCGCCCGCGCCGCGGCAACTTTGCCCACCCCGGCGACGGCGCACAGGAGCACCGTGTCCCCCACCCGGTGGCGGGTGATCTGAAGGCCACCCAGCTCGAACGGATCGCCCTTCCCGCGGAACGGGCCGAGTTCCTCCGGGAGGGCCACCACGAGTCCCATTTCACCGCCGATCGCCGCAACTTGGCTGCCCATGGGCGGCTATCGTGACGCGGGCAGGCCATGCGAGCGAGCGATCCGATTTTCTTCGCGAGCGGAGCCGCTGCGCTCGTTTACCAGGTTGTGTGGGCGCGGCTGCTCGCGCGCGTGCTCGGGAGCGACGCTCTTGGCAGCGCCCTCGTCCTGGCGGTGTTCATGGGCGGCATGGCGGTCGGCGCCGAATGGGCGTCCCGTTCCGCGGGCGCGAGCCGCCGTCCCGAGCGCACTTACGCGCTCCTGCTCGCGACGATCGGTGCGTGGGCGGCGATCAGCCCCTGGCTCCTCAGTGCGGTTGGGCCCGTGGAAGGGTTATTCCCCCGCGCCGCGACGGCCGCGCTTCTGCTGGCGGTGCCCACCCTCGCGATGGGCGCGACGTTCCCTTTCATGGGGCGCTTGGTGTTGGGCCGCGGGGCCAGCCTGGGCGCCGACACCGCGTCGTTCTACGGCGCCAACACGCTGGGAGCCGCCGCGGGTGCCCTTGGCGGCGCGTTCCTGCTTTTGCCCACCTTGGGTTTCCGCGGGACGCTGCTCGTCGCCGCACTTTTGGATGTGGTTGCAGCGCTCGCGGCATGGCGTTTTTTGAGCGCACCCACCGCGCGCAGCACACCCGCCGAACCGCCGACGGTGTCCTCGACCCGCGCGGCAAAGATCCCCCTGCGGATCTTCGTTGCTCCGCTGCTTTTGGGCGCGTCGAGCCTCGCACTCGAAGTTGTACTCACCCGCGTGCTCATCACGGTCACCGGCGCGTCGGTGTACGCGTTTGCGCTCGTGCTCGCGGTGTTCCTCGCGGGCCTCGGCCTCGGTGCGCGTCAGGGGGTCGCATGGCTCGCGCGCGGCAACGGCGAACGAGTGCTTGCGTGGAGCGCGTGGGCCGCCGTGCTCGGCGCGCTCTTTGGAGTTGGCTTACTCGCATGGCGGCTTGGCGAGCGCGACGTTTTTGGACATCTTTCAAACCGCATGCCGCTCGGCGCGGGCACGCTGCGGCTGTGGCTGATGCACGCGCTCTTCGCGATGTTTGCGTTGTTTCCGGCCGCGTTTGCGTTTGGGCTCGCGCTGCCCGCGGCGATCACCGCGGCTCTTGGCTACAGGCCAACCGGCGCGCGGCGTGAAGCCATTTTAGGACGGCTCTACGCGCTCAACACTGCGGGCGCTACGGTCGGGGCCCTCGCTGCGGGATTTGTCCTTCTGCCGCGCCTGGGTTCACACGTGGGCCTCGCTGTGGCCTTGGCGCCCGCGACCATCGCCGCTCTGTTTCTGTCACACCCACGACTTCCCGCGCGCTTAGTTCTTTGCGCCGCGGCAGCGCTGATTTGGTTCGCGCTCGCCGGGAACGGGTCACACGCGGGATCCGATCGGCGCGTGCTGTTCGCGGCGAGCGGCCCCGTATCGAACGCATCTGTCGAGGAGTTCGGCTCCGGTGAGCGCGCCATCCGCGCCTTGCGTGTCGACGGCAAAATCGTGGCGACGACCGCACCCGTCGACCGCCGGCTGCAGGTGGTGTTGGGTGCATTGCCGGCGTGGCTCGCAGACAAGCCCGAACGCGCGGTCGTGGTCGGACTCGGCACGGGGATGACCGCAGGAGCGCTCTTGCACTTTGAAGCGCTCGAACACATGGACGTGGTTGAGCTGTCGAGTGCCGTCGCGCGCGCCGCGCGCTCCTTCGACGGGTGGAATAGAAACCTGTTCGAGGATCCGCGCACGCACCTTCACTTGTCCGACGGCCGCCACCGTTTGGCGTTGACCGACGACGGTGCGTACGACGTCGTCACCTCCGACCCGATCCACCCGTGGACACGGGGTTCCGCCGACCTCTACGCGCTCGAACACTTCCACGCGATGGCGCGGGTCTTGAGCCCACGCGGCGTTGCGTCCCAGTGGTTGCCGCTCTACCAACTGTCGCGGGAGGACGTCGCCACCGTCGTCGCCACGTGGACGCGGGCATTCCCGCACACCGCGGCATGGCTGACGGCCTACGACCTCGCGCTGATCGGCTCGCACGTCCCGCTGCCGTCGGACCTCGACCGCCGTCCGCTGCCGAGCACCCTCGAAGCGGAACTTGCCAGCCTGGGCATTCCCGGACCGGTGGAGCTGGCGGCGCTCCAAGTGGCCGACGACGCCGCGCTGCGGTCCTTCGCGCGCGATGCCAAGCCGATGTGGGAGGACCACCCGGTGCTCGAGTTCCGCGCTCCGAAAAGTTTCCTTGGCGGTTACGCGACTTCGGTGCTCGCCTGGGCCGGGCGGGCCGAGGCACTGCAGATCGTGCCGGAATCCTCGCGCCCGGCGGCGCGCGAGGTCCAGGCGTTGCTCGCGACCTTCCTCGCCGACCTGCCCCAGGGTCTTTCCGCCGCCGCCGAGCGCTACGGCGACGCGCTCGTAGCCCGCGGCAAGCCGCACTGACGCGGCAAGCAGCGCCCGCGCGGTATAGTTCCCCGCCCTTCCGCCCTCGGCGACCCCTTCACCCATGAAAATTGCGATCACAGGCGCCACCGGCTTCATCGGTGGCTACATGGTTCACGGAATGGCCCGCGAGGGTCACTCCCTGCGCGTTTTGGCGCGGCCGGGCCGCGAGAACGCGGTGCCGCGCCCCGCGGGCGCCGAGCTCGAAATCCACTCGGGCAATCTCACCGACGCCCGCTCCATGGACGGGTTTTTGAAGGACGTCGACCTCCTGCTGCACCTGGCGAGCGCCCACGACCACGTGCCGGACGCCGAGATGCGCGCGATCAACATCGACGGCACGCAAAACCTCCTCAACGACGCGAAGGCCCACGCGCCCAAGGACTTTCGCTTTTGGGTGATCAGCTCCGCGGTCATCGGTGCGCCGGTGTACAGCTACTACCGCGACACGAAGCGCATCCAGGAAAAAATCATCAAGGCCGAGCGTTTCGACTGGGCCAGCTTCCGCCCGACGCTGGTTTACGGCATCGGCGACCACCGCCACACCGCCCCTTTGCTGCGCCGCTGCGGAGCCAAGAGTGGCCGCTTCATCGTGCCCCACTCGGGCCTCAGTAAGATCAACCCGGTGCACGTGGAAGACGTGGTCGATGCGGTGATCCGCTTCTTCGACTTCACCCGCGGTGTCGACTGCATGTACGAGCTCGCCGGCCCCGCCGGCATCCCCTACAACGAGTTCGTCGATGTGACCATCGCCGCCGCCGGTGGCGGTGTGGTGCGCAAGAACATCTCCAAGCGCTGGGCCGACTGGGCCATCTTCTTGAAGGGCCTCGTGACCGACGTCACCGTAGAGCGCCGCGCCTCGGCCTACTTCTCGCTGCACCACGACCACGACATCTCGAACGCCGTGGACGAACTGGGCTGGAAACCCCGCACCTACGCCGCAGGCATCAAACAAGTGGCCTCGACGGACTGGTGGCGCACGCCGGTCGCCTCGGCCGCGCACTAACCCGCTCGCTTGCGGCATCGCCGCCTACTGCTGCCGTTACTAAACCCCGTGTCCACTGAACCGGGGGAGGTCCACACGTCCGATCTGCACCCCGCCGTCGCGCAAGACTCGATTTCCTTTTTCCGCCGCTGCGATCGCGCCGCAGCCCCCCATTCCCGGGAAGTCTGCGGCAGAGTCCACCTCTTGTGTGTTGATCTGCCGGCGTTAGCATCCCTTGCATCACATGGTCACGGAGTCGTCGAGCGTGCGGGGTGATGACGGGGTCGAACCCAAGCCGGGTCCGGGCGCGGCCAGCTTCTTCCGCGTCCCAGGCGTTCGCCCCGGACCCAAGGGCGAGCCCCCGCCCGTCACAGGCGGACCAGCGGCGGGAGAACGCATCGGCCCCTTCACTCTGCTGCGCTTTCTCGCGCGGGGTGGGATGGGGCAGGTTTGGGAGGCCTGGGATGAAGAGCTGCGGCGCAGTGTCGCACTCAAGCTGGTCGCGCCCGAACGTGTTGATCTGCCCCACGCGGATCGCCTCGCGCGCGAGGCCCGGGCCGGCGGGCGCCTCTCGCACCCCGCCATCGTCACGACCCTGGCTTCGGGGCGCGACGGCAACCGCGGCTGGATCGCCCAGGAGCTGATCGGCGACGGCTGGACGCTCAAGGACTTCTTGGACGAAATGCGCGCGGCCGACAGCGTGCCGCCGGATTACTACCCGCGAGTGGCCTTGCTCGTGGCGGAGATCGCCGATGGTTTGCAGGCGGCCCACGACGCCGGAGTGATCCACCGCGACGTCAAACCGCAAAACGTGCTGATCACGGCCGACGATCGACCCAAGCTCACGGACTTCGGCCTGGCGCGTGTGGTGGACGACTCGTTCTTGTCGGTGTCGGGCGAGATGGCGGGCACGTTTGCCTACATGAGCCCCGAGCAGGTCACCGCCAAGCGCATCGGCCTGGACCACCGCACGGACGTGTTTAGCTTGGGAGTGGTGCTCTACGAGATGCTGGCCCTGCGCCGGCCCTTTGAGGGCGACACCACGCACCAGCTCGCGCTGCGCATCCTCTACACCGATCCGCCGGATCCGTCGAAGCTGCGCTCCCAGTGCCCAAAGGAACTCGCGGTGATCTGCGCCAAGGCCATCGAGAAACAGCCCGACCGGCGCTACGGCACGGCCCGCGATTTTGCGGCGGACCTGCGACGACACCTGGCCCACGAATCCATCCACGCCCGGCCCGCTGGACCGCTTTCGCGCGTAGTGAAGTGGTGCCGACGCCACCCCGCGATGGCCACGGCGGCGGCCGTGGGCACAGCGGCGGTGGTGGTGGTGAGCGGACTCCTAATCGAAAATCTGCGGGCGAACCGCAGGCTCGCCACGAGCAACGAAGAACTCCTCGCCCAGACCAGCCTGGCGCGCCGCAGCGCCGAACAGGCCCAGGCCCAGGCCAAGGAGGCTGCGCTCCAAGCGGAACTCGCCCGGGCGCGCACTGCGGACGTGCTCGCCTTGGCCGCCCAGCGAGATCTGGATGCGTTGCATTCGGAGGCCCAGACCCTTTGGCCGCCGGCGCCGGACCTGATCCCCCGGTACGAGGACTGGCTCCTTCGGGCCCGCGTCCTGCGCGCAGGGCGTCCGGCGGACCCCGAGGGGCGTCAACCGGAGCGCCGCAGCCTCGCCAGCCTGCGCGCAACTCTGGACGGCCTTTTGGCCCAGGCCCGACCGCAAACCGACGCCAAGCTGCTCGAAACGAGTCGCGACCATCTGCTCTTCCAGCAACTAGAGGAGCTAAAGGTGGAGCGGCTTTGGAAAGCGCGCATGCTTGGGCGGGAGGCCTGGCCGGATCGCGAGACTGTGATGATGGAGATACTGCGCGCGGATGGCCTGCCCAAGGACGCCGATGGCCTGCGCAGCCGGGCCTGGTGGGGCGTCGATCCCCGCGCCAATCGCTTGGGAAGCGAGATGCATTCCCTCTATCTGGCCGAGCTTTCGATCGAGCAGGCGGGTAGCGACACCTTTGCCGGCCTCTATGACACCCTGGCCTGGGCGAAGTTTCGCACCGGGGATCCGGACGGAGCCATCGAGTTGGCCGAGTGGAACCTGACCCAGCCGGGGGGCGACGTGTTTCAGCGCTCCGTGGAGATCCTGCACGAACGCGCCGCACCTTGGATGGGGGAAGCGCGTGAGGCGCGGCACGCGGAGGTCCTCCAGGCCGATGAGCGCATCGTGTCTCTCGGTCTAATGACCGGTGAGTTGATGCTGCCCGAGCCCGACAATGCCTGGTGGCACGCGCAGCTCGCTGTCCTCGTGCGCGGCATCGATGACCTTTCGCATCCCGATCTGGGTCTGGAGGGGCCCGGAATGCATGTAGTCCAAGGATGGGGCATCGAGCGGCGCCTTGCTGTCGCGCGGGGTCTGGAGGCCAAGCTCGCCCCCGATACCCCAGAGTCTGCCGCGTGGGCGGAAGCCCTAGAGTTCATCGCGACAGCGCCGGTCTATCGGGGCGTCAGCTGGACTCGCCAGCCCGACCTGGTGCCCCTGGGCGTGGACCCCTTGTCCGGTCTGCTCGAGTTTGCCCACCTGCCGACCGGCGCGCCGGCACGACGCGACGGCGCGGGCCGTCTTCGCATCGAGGCGGACACGGGCATCGTAATGATCCTCCTGCCGGGCGGCAGCTTCTGGATGGGTGCCCAGGCCAGCGACCCAAAGGGCCGCAACTACGACCCGAACGCGGTCGACGACGAGGCGCCAGTGCACAGGGCGAAGCTATCGCCTTTTCTACTTTCCAAGTACGAGCTGACCCAAGGCCAGTGGCTGCGGATGACGGGCAAGAACCCCAGCTACTACCAGGTGACAGCCAACGTTTCCGGCGTCACGCACCCGGTGGAAACGGTCTCGTGGACGGAGGCGTACACGGTGCTCTCGCGCATGGGCATGTGGCTGCCCACCGAGGCCCGCTGGGAGTACGCGATTCGGGGTGGCACCAACACGGTGTTCTGGTCGGGCGACGAGCGCGAGACCTTGATCGGCGCCGCAAACCTGGCGGACCAGGCCGCGGCCCGCGCGGGAGCCACCTACGACGCGATCTACGATTGGCCCGAGTTCGACGACGGCGCGAGCCTGCACGCCGTCGTGGGCAGCTACCGCGCCAATCCCTTTGGATTCCACGACATGGAAGGCAACCTGCACGAGTGGTGCATCGATGGCCGATTGAGGCGTGCCTACGAAAGCGCGAGGCCGCTCGATCCGTGGATTCCCTTCGACAGCTTGCCCGACAGGGTGCTGCGCGGCAGTTCGTTCCAGCACGGCACGGATCGCGCGCGCTCGGCGAAACGCGGAGTACTCACCGCGGAGGTCAAGGATCGAATTGTGGGTGTGCGCCCCGCCCGCAACCTGAAGTGAGGTGTCGCCGCCCCGGTGTGCCCGCGTAGGCGGCGCAATCAGCGCTCCCGATCGGTGAACCGCTCCAGATAGGGGCGTAGCCGCTCTAGCGCTCGTTGGTAGCGTTTGCTGGTAGCGCTGGCGCTGAGTCCGAGAATGGCGGCCGCCTGCTCATTGGAAAGGCCCTCGAACTGCCGCAGCACGAGCACCCTGCGCTCGGGCTCCTCCAACTTGGCGAATGCCGCCTCTATGCCAAGGCGCAGTTCCTCCCAACGCGCCCCGTGGCTCACTCCGGTTTGCTCCGAAGCCCAGCGCCGCGCCAGCACGTCGGGTGAGCTGCCCGAATCCAAAGCCCGTTCACGCTGCGCATCGCGCTTTTGTGCACTCAGGTTGCGCCGCCGAGTTTCGTCGAGGCACTGGCTGACGAGCAGCATCAGCCACACCCTCAAGGTGTACGTGGTGGCGGCGCGCCACTCGTCCGCGCGCCGCACCGCCTCGAGCATGGCCTGCTGCACCACGTCCTCGGGATCCATGCGCCGAATGAGCGTGCGGCCTAGCCGTTGGCGCACAAACTGCGTGAGCTCCGGCCGCATGGCGGCCAGCGCCCGCGCGAACAGCTCCGGATCCGAGCGCAGCGCGGACTCTTTGGGAGAATCCGACTCCCCGTCGCCCGTTTTGATCCCCTCGCTTTGCATCGGAAACGGAAGCTACCACGGGTGCCGCCGCGGACCCGTTGCGCGGCGGCACATCGACGATCCCACGCGCCAACCCGTGGGAAGGTGAACCGCCACGGACCGTCTCCTTGCCCATTAGGACCGTAACGGGCGGACAGGTCGAGCAGACGCCGGCCGCCTGTCGTACTACGCGCTTGAGTCGCAGGATCCGAACGAGCCGCCCCTTAGGCGCCGCCGCCATGCGCTCCCGGCTCACCCACAGTCGGCGCACAGGGCACGGGTTCGCCTGGGTTTCCGCCGCTGCCACCGATAGACATCGCACGTTCGCTCATGGCATTGAGCTGGACGGGATCCAGTCCATGGTTGGAGTCACCGCCACCCAGGGCGTAGACGGTTCCGCCCGTGCCACCGCGCCGTGATCCGCCGCCGTGGCCGCCGTAGCCAGCTTCGAGGCGGCGAACCATCAACACGTCCGGCGCGAGGACTTAAAGGGTCGAACCGTTACCACCCCGCTGACCCACGGTTTGCGCGGCATCGAGGCCTTCGAACGTTCGTCCCTTTCCGCCCCGCACTTCGCCGGTTACTGTGAGCATGTTGTCGGAGCGCAGCACGATGAGCGGCCCATGGCCTTCGGAATCCGTGACGTCGCCGTCGACTCCGAGCAAACATCGTCCTGGGCGACGGCGACAGCGCCCGCAGGGATGCGAATCACGTGGGCGCGAAGCGCACCCTGAATCCGTTGTCCATCGGCAAGAACCAACTCGGTGGAGAGCGGTGTGGACGGAGCTTCACTCCGCTCCCGGGTACCGCTCGTCCTGCCGGCGCAGCTCAGCAGCACGGCGCGAACTATCCCTGTTGCGAGTGAAGTTGCGGCCCTAATCCGGGTTATTCACCAGCTTTCCGACCACCCGGCCCAACCGGTGGCCTTTGGCCGCCTTTCGCCCTCTGGCGGCACTTTACGGCCACGGGCGTCCTAGGGTGACCTGTTCAAGGTCGCTTGCGGATCCCACGGCCGCAAAGGACCACCAGACGACAACTTGGGCTCGTCTGCTCGAAAACCTGAAGAATAACCCGGGCTAGGGCGCCGAGCTCCAAAGTCCACTTTCACGACAATGCCTCCGCCAGAAACTCGGTTGCCGTCGCCCATGCGCGACGTGCGGCGCGGGCGTTGTACAGCAAGCCCTTTTCCGGCGCTTGAGCGCCTTCGAACGTGAAGGCGTGTTGGGTGCGGCCGTAGGCGACGAGCTCCCAGGTTGCGCCGGCGGCCGTCAGTTCGGTGCACAGATCAACGACGTCGCAAGGCGGCGCCATTGGATCGTCGTAACCGTGCAGCACGAGCACCTCCGCGCGGATCGGCTGTGGATCAAGATCCTTTGATCCCTTGAGGATCCCGTGGAAGCTGACCACCGCGCGCACACCCGGCGCGCCGCTGCGGGCAAGGTCAAGCGCGCAGAGGCCGCCAAAGCAGTAACCGATCGCCCCGACGCGCTCGGGATCAACACCCGGCAAGCGTTTCGCGGCGTCAACGGCCGCGTGGATGCGGCGTGTGAGCAGGCGGCGATCGCCGACGAGCGGCGCCATCAACGCGGTGTTGTCCCCGAGCAGATCCCCGCGCACACCCTTGCCGTAGAGATCGACCGCGAAGCCCACGTACCCCTGGCGCGCGAGCTCATCGGCCTTGGCGCGCTCGACGTCGCTTTGGCCACTCCACGCGTGGAACACGAGCACCGCGGGCCGCAGCGCTTCGCCGGTCTGGTGCGCCGCATAACCCTCGCAAACCAAATCTCCGTCCCGATAGTCAACCCGCGCGCGTTTCATGATCCGAGGCTAACCCGCGGCCGGCGCCCCGTCGAGCCCGTGCGCGCGCGGCCCAGAGCCTGCGACGGCCGCCGGAAGCTACTCCTCTTCGGCGCGCAGTTGGGCGAGCACAAAGAGGTCTTCGATCGTGCTTGTGTCGCCCGTTGTTTCGCGGCCGGCGGCGACGTCGCGCAGGAGGCGGCGCATGATCTTACCGCTGCGCGTTTTGGGCAGCGCGGGTGCGAAGCGAATCTCCGCCGGCCGCGCGAGCGCGCCGATTTCCTTGACCACGTGCGCTTTGAGCGCCGTGGCGAGGGATTCGGATTCGTTGTGGTCTGGCGCGAGGGATACAAACGCGACGATGGCTTCCCCCGTGACCTCGTCGGGGCGCGCCACGACGGCCGCTTCAACGACCGCGGGGTGGCTGACGAGCGCACTCTCGACTTCCATCGTCGACAACCGGTGGCCGCTGACGTTCAAGACGTCGTCCACGCGGCCCAGAATCCAAAAGTTCCCCAACGCATCGCGCCGCGCGCCGTCGCCGGCGAAGTACATGCCGGGATAGCGCGCCCAGTAGGCCGCCTGGTAGCGCTGTGGATCACCCCACAGTCCGCGCAGCATGCTCGGCCACGGTTTGCGCAATACGAGGAAACCGCCCTGGTTCGGTCCGACTTCGACACCGCGCTCGTCGACGATTGCCGCATCCACGCCAAAGAACGGGCGCATGGCGGAGCCCGGCACGGTCGCGTGCACACCCGGCAACGGCGCGATCATCGCCGAGCCAGTTTCGGTCTGCCACCAGGTGTCGACGATCGGACAGCGGCCACGTCCAATGTGCTCGCGGTACCACATCCACGCTTCGGGGTTGATCGGTTCACCGACGGTGCCGAGCAAACGCAAGGAGGAGAGATCCGCGCTCGCGGGCCACTGGTCTCCCCAGCGCATGAACGTGCGGATCGCCGTCGGCGCCGTGTAGAAGATCGTTACGCCAAAATGCTCGACGATGCGCCAAAAACGGCCTTCGTCGGGGGCATTGGGCGCTCCTTCGTACAGTACGACCGTTGCGCCGTTTGCGAGCGGCCCGTAGACGACGTACGTGTGGCCCGTGACCCAACCGATGTCGGCGGTGCACCAGTAGACATCGCTGTCTTTCAGGTCGAAGAGCGTGCGCGTCGAATGGTACGCCGCGACAAGATACCCCCCGGTCGTGTGCACGATGCCCTTGGGTTTGCCCGTTGAGCCCGACGTGTAGAGCAGGAAGAGCACATCCTCCGCGCCCATCGATTCGGGCGCACAAACGTCCGATTGACCGTCGACGAATGCGCGATACCAAAGGTCGCGGCCCGCCTGCCACGCCACGTCGTTCCCCGCACGCCGCAGGACGAGCACCGTATGCACGCTCTGAATGCCCACGAGCGCTTCGTCGACCGTCGCCTTGAGCGGCAACACCTGGCCCTTGCGCCACCCCCCATCGGCGGTGATGACCGCGGTGCAGTCGCCGTCCTGGATGCGCTCGCGCAAGGACGCGGCCGAAAAGCCGCCAAAAACCACGGAGTGCGCCGCACCGATGCGCGCGCACGCAAGCAGCGCGACCGCGAGCTCCGGCACGAGCGGCATATAAAGCGCCACGCGGTCGCCGCGCTTCACACCGCGTGCTTTCAACGCGTTCGCGAGGCGGTTGACTTCGATCGACAACTCGCCGTAGGTCAAGGAGCGCCGATCGCCCGGCTCGCCTTCCCAGTGGATCGCCACCTTGTCGCGCCGCGCAGTGTCGAGATGGCGGTCGACACACACCTCGGACGCGTTCAGCTCCCCGTCGCCGAACCAGCGCGCGACCGGAGCGCCGCTCCAATCCAAAACCTGTGTGAACGGCTTCGACCAGGGCAGTTCGCGCGCGATCGGCGTCCAGAATGCGGCCGGGTCGCGCAGGGACTCGGCGTGCAACCGCGCGTACTCCGCATCGTCCGAGATCCGCGCGCCGTCGCGGAAGGCTTGGGGGGGCGGGAAGGAGCGGGACTCCGTCAGGTGGCTTTCGATTGCGGACATCGCACCGCAGGGTAACGCGGGAGCGGTGAGGATGGGAGCGCGGGCCTCCAGG